>CAMDCL010000004.1 GCA_945890205.1 Bifidobacterium breve
GCTTCGATGACAACAATTAATTGGGAAGAGATTCACCAATCAGCTATCGGGGCGATGAAAATGGCGTACGCGCCATACTCAAACTTTCCGGTAGGTGTTGCAGCTTTAGTAAATGATGGACGAATCGTTACCGGATGCAATGTTGAGAATGCTAGCTATGGTGTTGGTCTCTGTGCCGAATGTGGCTTAGTTTCAAATCTATGTTCAACTGGTGGCGGTCGCTTAGTTGCAATTGTCTGCGTAGATGGCAAGGGAGATTTCCTGGCACCATGTGGACGTTGTCGCCAACTTTTGTTTGAGCATGGTGGCTCAGAGGCTTTACTGATGACAGATGATGGAGCACAGAAGATGTCAGCGATGCTTCCGTGGGCCTTTGGTCCTGAGGATCTAGATCGCAACGAGCGATAGATGCTAGAAGCCTTCTCCGCCGCTGAAATTATTGCGGCAAAGCGTGATCACCATTCTCTGACAGATCCCCAAATTGATTGGGTAATTGATGCCTACACACGTGGGGCTGTAGCTGATGAGCAAATGTCGGCGCTTTTAATGGCGATTTTGCTTAACGGTATGGAAAATCGCGAGATATCGCGTTGGACAGATGCCATGATCAATAGTGGAGAACGGATGAATTGGTCCGCGCTATCTCGTCCAACGGTTGATAAACACTCAACAGGTGGAGTCGGGGACAAGATCACCTTGCCATTAGCTCCTTTGGTAGCAGCATGCGGTGCAGCGGTTCCACAACTATCTGGT
The DNA here is from genome assembly GCA_945890205.1 of Bifidobacterium breve. GTDB lineage: Bacteria > Actinomycetota > Actinomycetes > Nanopelagicales > Nanopelagicaceae > Planktophila. The sequence goes on from CAMDCL010000004.1 coordinate 754, forward strand.
CGAGGATTAGGTCACACTGGTGGCACTTTAGACAAACTGGAATCTATTCCGGGCTGGCGTGCATCCTTGTCTAATGAAGAGATGCTCACAGTTTTACAGGATTGTGGTGCAGTGATTTGTGCAGCAGGTGCTGGCTTAGCACCCGCAGATAAAAAACTGTATGCACTTCGCGATGTCACTGCAACAGTTGAGGCGATCCCGCTTATTGCATCATCAATCATGAGTAAGAAGATTGCTGAAGGAACCAGCGCCTTAGTTTTGGATGTTAAAACAGGTGCGGGTGCATTTATGAGCGATCCAGCAAAGGCAAAAGAGCTCGCGCATGTCATGGTGGGCTTAGGAAAACGGGCTGGTGTAAAAACTCTTGCCTTAGTAACTGCGATGGATGTTCCACTTGGTTTAAGCGCCGGAAATGCTTTAGAGGTTCGTGAATCAGTCGAAGTTCTTGCTGGTGGGGGACCATCAGATATTGTTGAACTAACAGTTTTGCTTGCACAAGAGATGCTGGAACTTGCTGGCATAAAGGGTGCAGATCCAGCAGCTGCTTTGAAAAATGGAAAGGCGATGGATGTTTGGCGCCAGATGATTTCTGCTCAAGGTGGAGATCCTGATGCAAAGCTTCCAGTTGCTCGAGAAAACACAGTTGTAACCGCACAAAGCAGCGGAACAATTTTGTCTATGGATGCGATGAAGGTTGGAATGGCTGCATGGCGGCTAGGTGCAGGCCGATCACGCCAAGGCGAGAGTGTTCAGGCAGGGGCAGGAATCGAGATTCATGCAAAGCCTGGGGATGTAATCACCGCTGGCGCACCGCTCTACACCCTCCATACAGACACCCCAGCCGCCTTTACTCGGGCTTTGGAATCCCTTGAGAACTCGGTAACCATTGGGGATATGCCGGTTGGCGGAATCGACCGTCTTCCACTTATTGTTGAACGTATCGTTGATTAAGGGGCGCAGAAGATGGCAATGAACTCTCTTCCAACTAAGGAACAGATCAAGTTAATTCCTAAGGTGATGTTGCATGATCATTTAGATGGCGGTTTACGCCCTCAAACAATTATCGATATCGCTCAAGAGATTGGCTATACCGCACTCCCAACCCATGATGCAGCAGAACTTGCAACATGGTTTCGTGAATCATGTGATTCAGGATCTTTAGTTCGCTATCTTGAAACCTTTTCTCACACAATTGCCGTTATGCAACGTCGTCAAGATATTGTTCGGGTCGCACGAGAGTGCGCACTAGATCTTGCCCGTGATGGAGTTGTGTACGCAGAAGTTCGTGGGGCACCAGAGCTCTTTACTGAAAAGGGCTTATCAATGTCTGATGTTGTCGAAGCGACATTAGAAGGTTATGAGCTAGGAATGCAGGAAGCAAAGGCTGAAGGTTTCAATATTGTGGTTCGCTCGCTTTTGTGTGGAATGCGCCAAAACAAGAGATCACAAGAGGTTGCAGAGTTAGTTGTTAAGTACCGAGACAAAGGAGTCGTAGGCTTTGATATCGCTGGTCCTGAGGATGGTTTTCCGCCATCTGATCAAAAAGATACTTTTGATTATCTTCGTAAAGAAGATGCCCATTTTACTATCCATGCTGGTGAAGCGTATGGACTCCCCTCCATCTGGGAAGCGATCCAACTCTGCGGAGCAGAACGACTAGGTCACGGTGTTCGTATCATCGATGACATTGATTTTTCTGGTCCTGAACCAAAGTTAGGTCGACTTGCATCCTATGTTCGTGATCGTCGTATCCCGCTAGAACTGTGCCCAACATCAAATCTACAAACCGGTGCTGCAGCAAGTTATGCAGAACATCCAATCGGTGTTCTTGCAAAGCTGCGTTTTCGTGTCACTTTAAATACCGACAACCGATTAATGAGTCAGACATCAATGTCTTTTGAGATGGAGGAAGCGGTAAAGGCCTTTGGATGGGATTTTGCCGAGCTCCAAAGGATCACTATTAACGCCATGAAGAGCGCATTTATCCCTTATCCAGAGCGATTGAAGATAATCGATGGAACCATCAAACCGGGATACGCCAAGGTTTCAGCTGGTTCATGATTGATTTTAACGACCCACACTTTGTCGCAGATCCTTATCCAGCGCTCAAGGGGCTACGAGAAGCGTCAGGGCCTGTGTGGCACGATGGAATGCAGATCTACTTAGCAGCACGTCACGGTGATGCCAATGATGTCTTCCGCAACAAATCATTAGGCAGAATCTTTAAGGAGAAAACCCCCGAGTTTGAGTGGGAGATTTTTAACTGGCTCCACGCTGACTCCATTTTAGATAGCGAACCACCAAAGCACACCCGTTTACGTTCTTTGGTAGCCAAAGCATTTAATCGTCAAAAGATTGAAGGTATGCGACCTGCGGTCGAACGAATCACTGTTCAACTTCTCGATGCCATAGATCTGAAGGTTAAGGCGGGCGAGAGCTTTGATTTGATCGCAGATTACGCTGAACCTTTACCTGTAAAGATCATCGCAGATTTATTGGGCTTTCCAGAGTCGCAGGAGCATTTACTTCGTCCGTGGTCGCAAGCGATTGTGAAGATGTATGAGGTCAATCCAACTGTTCAATATCAAACCGAGGCAAAACTGGCAGCGAGCGAGTTTGCACAGTATGTCCGTGATCTAGCAGAAAGCCGCAAAAAGAATCCAGGACAAGATCTAATCTCAGATTTAGCAAGCGTTGAAGAAAATGGCGAAAAGCTCAATATGCATGAGCTGGTAGCTACATGTGTGCTTTTACTTAACGCCGGTCATGAAGCAAGTGTGAACGCTTTTGGAAATGGCATGGTTGCTGCCCTTCAGCGACCAGATCAAGTAAAACTGCTTCGTGATACTCCGCGAGAGATAACAAATACAGCTCTAGAAGAGTTCATGCGTTTTGATGCACCTCTTCACTTGTTTGAACGCACCGCAACGGCTGATACTGAGATTGGGGGAGTTGCAATCAAGGAAGGCGAAAAGATTGCAGCCCTTATAGGTTCAGCAAACCGTGATGAAACAGTGTTTTCAGCCCCTGAAACCATGGATTTAACCCGTGATCCAAACCCTCATATTGGCTTTGGTGCGGGGATTCACTTCTGCTTAGGTGCACCTCTGGCCCGTCTGGAGATGAGCGTTTCACTGCCGGCGTTATGGGAAAAATACCCAACCATGCAACTGGCTTCAGAACCAGTTCGACGACCTACCTTTGTGTTACGTGGTTACGAAAGTGTGGCTATCTCTGTTTGATCTGGATAAGAGGATTGAGCACCTTTTCTAGTCACACTTAAGGATGCAACTTTAACTCCAAATTTCATAGCTTCGATGGGATCTCTACCACTTGCTATTGAGTAGGCAAAGCTGCCAACAAAAGCATCTCCAGCCCCTGTCGTATCAACAACTGTGACCTTTGGTGCGCTAACACGGTGTAGTTCTGCTGTCGGGCTTATATACACAGCACCCTCACCGCCTAAAGTAACAATCGTGCTTTTACCTGGTCTAAAGCTTTTCAAAATCTCATCACTTGAAGGCAAAGTTCCATGAAGTTCGCGGAATTCGGTCTCATTAGGAATAAGCCAATCTGTCAGTTGAAGTAATTGCGCTGATAATTGTTGGTAAGGCGCAGGATTTAAAATAGTTGTACATCCACGAGCTTTTGCTGCTTTAAATGCTGCAAGTGTTACCTCTTGCTTAATCTCACACTGTGCAACGACTATTGCCAAGTCCTCAATTGAATTAATCGCTTCGACCGCCTTAATTATCTCAATCTCATGATTTGCTCCCGGAATAATGATGATTCTATTTTCACCAGCACCATCGACCCAAATATGTGCAACTCCGTTAGGGGTAGCGCTGGTTTCTACAAATCGTGAATCAATCCCAACCTTCACAAAATTGTCACCAATTGCCTTGCCAAATACATCATCTCCTAACTTTCCAATGAAATGTACTTGAGCTCCACAGTGGGCCGCCATAACCGCTTGATTTGCGCCCTTGCCACCAAAACCGGTCGTAAAAAGTTGCCCCGCTAGGGTTTGACCTGGCTCCGGAAGCACATCTGCATAGGCGGTTAAATCCATCATGGCGCTGCCTACGACAACTATTACCGAAGGTCTCATAACGCTAGGCTAGCGGTTATGGGTAAAACTTCAATCATTCTGGATGTAGATACTGGTGTTGATGATGCATTCGCAGTTCTTTTTGCTGCGCTTCATCCAGATATCAATTTATTGGGCATAACGTGTGTTGATGGAAACACAAATATTGATCAAGTTGTAGCTAATACCTTAAAGGTTCTAGATGCTGCAGGTGCTCCAGAGATTCCAGTTGCACGAGGAGCGGTAAAGCCACTTCTAGGCAAGAGTCAATACGCCGAGTACGTTCACGGAGCCGATGGTATGGGGGATTTAGGGATTGCACCTTCTGCCCGAAAGGTAGATTCTCGTTCAGCTGTTGAACTACTTAGAGATTTAATTGAACAATCAAAGGATCCGGTGACGATTGTACCTTTAGCACCACTTACAAACATCGCCTTGTTCTTGCGTGCCTTTCCTGAGACAGCAAAGAAAGTCCACCGAATCGTATTGATGGGTGGATCGGCATCTGCAGGTAACGCAACAGCTGCAGCAGAGTTTAATATTTGGCATGATCCAGAAGCTGCGGCTATTGTTTTCCAAAGTGGCGTACCTATTACGATGTACGGCTTAGATGTATTCATGCGACCTGGCATCAATCGGGAACAAGCAACACAGATGCAAAACTCAAGTAATCCAGCTGCACAGTTTGGTGGATCACTTGCCTTAGCATTTATGGAACGACTTGGTGTTTCTCCAGTTACCTTAGGTGATTACGGCGCGGTTGCAAGCGTTATTCGTCCAGATTTATTCACAACTGAAATGTTTGATGTTGTTGTCGATACATCCGCAGGTCCTGCACGTGGTCAAACTTTAGTTGACAGACGTGATGCATTTTTAAAGGAGCTTGAGCCACTAGACCTTGAGGATTCAGCAAAGGTGCGAGTAACTCTGGATCTCGATGTAAACGGTGTCGAACAGTTGTGGCTCACAACCATTAATCCATAGGCTTTATGGTCCTAGTTGCTACAAACCAATTGGATGCCAGACGGTCTTTGCCTCCATGAAAGCAATGATTCGACCCGGATCTGCCGATTTAAAGGAGTGAATCCGCTTTAAGTTTTCAGCTCCTGCAAACTTGATCGGTCCATGTTGCTTTGCTGGAAGACCTGAGATATCTAAGGCATCAATATCCATGTGAGATGCCATCCAAGGTGCAATCTCCTCCTTTTTACCGGTCAGGATATTGATTACACCATGTGGCAGATCACTAGTTGCTAATACTTCGGCAAAAGTCATTGCAGATAGTGGTGCTTTAGTACTTGCTAAAACAACCACAGTGTTACCAGATGTGATGATTGGTGCTACCACATCAATGAATCCAAGAAGAGATGGTGTTTCAGGTGCAATTGCTGCAACTACACCCATACTTTCGGGGATTGTGAAGTTGTAGAAAGGTCCTGCAACAGGGTTGGTTGAACCTGCAAGCGATGCGATCTTATCTGTCCACCCTGCATACCAAACGAGACGATCAACTGAATCGGTAACCTCCTTTTCAGCTTTAACCTTTGTTACACCGGTGAGTTGCATGATCTCATCAACAAATTGAGCCCGTCGGCCTTCAAGCATTTCAGCGATACGATACAAAATCTGTCCACGGTTATATGCAGTTGCCTTATTCCATCCTGAGTGTGCAGCACGTGCTGCAACAACGGCGTCACGTAAATCTTTACGAGATGCAAGACATGGGTTTGCAACAAAGACACCCTTGGCACTCTTAACCTCGTAGGTGCGACCAGATTCGGTGCGTGGGAATGCGCCATTGATGTATAACTTATAAGTTTTCTTAACATCGATTCGATTACTCATGGCTTACTCCCTTCAAATATGCGGACAGGCCGTGACGTCCGCCTTCGCGACCCCACCCCGATTCCTTATATCCACCAAATGGAGATGTTGGATCAAACTTATTAAAGGTATTGGCCCAGATGACTCCTGCACGGAGTTGTTGAGAAGCCCATAAGGTGCGTGAACCCTTTTCGCTCCAGATACCTGCAGATAGGCCAAAGGGGGTGTTATTAGCCTTTTCTATCCCTTCTTGTGGAGTTCTAAAGGTTAGAACTGAAAGGACGGGACCAAAGATCTCTTCGCGAGCGATGCGATGTGCTTGGGTTACACCGGTAAAGATCGTTGGCGCAAACCAAAATCCCTTAGCTGGCAAACTACATGCAGGACTCCAACGCTCGGCACCTTCGGCATCACCTACAGCTGCAAGTTCAGTGATCTTGGCTAGTTGTTCCTTGCTGTTAATTGCGCCAACATCGGTGTTCTTATCCATTGGATCGCCAACACGAATCTTTTCCATACGGTTCTTCAATTTGTGGAGCACTTCTTCAGCGACATTTTCCTGCAGTAATAAGCGAGATCCTGCGCAGCACACATGTCCTTGGTTAAAGAAGATTCCGTTGACGATTCCTTCAACGGTTTCATCAATTGGAGCATCATCAAAAACAATATTGGCAGCTTTTCCACCAAGCTCTAGGGTCACGCTCTTATTGGTAGATGCAACTGCGCGAGCAATAATTTTTCCAACCTCGGTGGATCCAGTAAATGCGATCTTGTCGATTCCAGGATGATTAACAATTAAAGCTCCAGTTGAACCATCACCAGTAAGGATATTGACAACACCTGCAGGAAGCTCTGCCTGCTGGCACACCTCTGCAAATAGCAAAGCGGTAAGCGGAGTTGATTCTGCAGGCTTTAAGACAACTGTATTTCCTGCAGCTAACGCTGGTGCAACCTTCCACGCCAACATCAAGAGCGGAAAGTTCCACGGAATAATTTGACCTGCAACACCTAATGGTTTGGGAGAAGTTCCAAGACCTGCATACTCAAGTTTGTCCGCCCATCCGGCGTGATAGAAAAAGTGAGCCGCGGCCAATGGAATATCGGTATCACGGGATTCGCGGATTGGCTTGCCGTTATCAAGGGTCTCTAGCACTGCGAATTCACGTGCTCGTTCCTGCATGATTCGTGCGATTCGATATAGGTACTTTCCACGTTCCTTTCCTGACAACTTTGACCAGGTTGTTGTGTACGCCTTGCGAGCAGCCTTTACTGCAGCATCGACTTCAGCCTTACCGGCAAGTGCGATCTGACTGAGAACCTCTTCAGTCGCAGGGTTAATGGTCGGAAAGTGCTTTCCGCCTGCAACAAACTTTCCACCAATGAAGTGGCCGTACTTTGGTTTGATTGAAACCAAAGCTCGCGATTCAGGTGCTGGGGCGTATTCGAAGCTCATAGTTGTCTCCACTAATCCATCGTCACATACTGAGGGCTTGAGTAATAACCTTCATCCATCTTCATGCGTTGCATCAATAGATCATTGAGCAAAGCACTGGCACCAATACGAAAGAGCTTCGGATTGAGCCAATCTGGTCCAACAGTTTCATTGACCAAAACTAATTGTTTAATCGCATCCTTGGTATTTCTGATACCGCCGGCAGGTTTTACTCCGATACGGGTGCTAGTCATCTCATAAAAATCTCGCACCGCTTCGAGCATAACTAAAACAACTGGGGCGGTCGCAGCTGGTGCTACCTTGCCCGTTGAAGTTTTAATGAAATCTGCTCCAGCTGCCATCGCTAAAAATGATGCCTTGCGAACATTGTCATATGTGACTAGTTCGCCGGTTTCGAAAATAACCTTTAGATGGGCTTTATCGCCACATACTTGCTTGATCTGCACAATCTCGTTGAAAACATCGATGTAACGGCCAGCTAGAAAAGCGCCACGATCAATCACCATGTCGATTTCAGCGGCGCCTGCATCGATTGCATCCTGAGTATCTTGGATCTTTACCGCCATCGATGCTCGACCTGATGGAAAAGCGGTTGAAACAGCTGCTACCGGAACATGCTGCCCACCAATCAAATCTAGGTGTGTTCGTGCCACAGAAACCATGTCGTTGTAGACGCAGACCGCGCCAACACTTGGCACCGTTGAATCAGTTGGATCTGGACGAACCGCTTTGGTGCACAACGCTTTAACTTTGCCTGGGGTATCAGCACCTTCGAGCGTTGTTAGATCCACCATTGTGATCGCTGTATCGATCGCCCAGCGCTTGGAACTTGTCTTAATGCTTCGAGTTGCCAGCATCGCTGCACGAGCCTCAGCACCAACCTGGTCTACACCTGAAAGATTGTTGAGGTAGCTCTTTAGTGAGGCATCGCTGCCATCTACTAAACCGTAAAAACTCACGATAATAATTCCTTAAGCGGTGGTCGTAGTTGATCCAAAACAAGTTGAGCGGTCTTTGAATCCTTTTCAATTGCCTCAATGTAACACTTCATCTTTGCCTCAGTCCCGCTTGGGCGAATGATGATGCGCACACCGCCATCTAGCCAGATTCGTAATCCATCGGTAGGTGGTAATCCATCAGTTGGGGATGCTAAATCATCGATTGAAATGACTGATCGGCCCGCTATCTCGTGTGGTGGGTTGTTGCGTAAACCACCAAGAATTACTCCAACCTTTGAGAGATCGCTCAACCGAATTGAGATCTGTTCAGTTGCATGGAAACCATGTCGAACCCACACCTCATCTAGTAAATTCAAAATAGTTTTTCCCTGTGCCGCTAAATCAGTTGCAATCTGTGCCAAGGTAATCGCTGCTGAGACCCCATCCTTATCATTAACGGTGATCGCATCGACGGCATATCCGAGGGCTTCTTCGTAGCCAAAGGTTAAGTTTTCAATCTTTGCCAGCCATTTAAAGCCGGTCAAGGTCTCTTTGAATTCTAGGTTGTAATGATCAGCGATTTTCTTAACAATAGATGAGGAAACAATGGAGTTGGCAAAGATCCCGGAATCAATCTTTCGAGCGATAGATTCAGCGAAAATTGCGCCTAATTCATCACCACGAAGCATGCGCCAGCCAGTTGCAGGATCATTAACCGCTGCAGCACATCTATCTGCATCAGGGTCATTAGCAATAACTAAGTGCGCATCTGAAGCTCTTGCAGTTTCTAGCGCTAGATCAATAGCACCTGGCTCTTCAGGGTTTGGAAAGGTGACCGTAGGAAAATCTGGATCTGGAGCAGCTTGTGCTTCGACGAGAATAGGTGCAGGAAAGCCTGCTTTCTGAAAGACACCTTGAATTGTTTCAGTTCCGACTCCATGCATCGCTGTGTAAACGATTCGCAATTTTCCTGGATTAGTTGCTAGTGATGCGGTTCGAGCGATGTACTGTTCAAGAATCTCTTCGCCTAGAACCTCCCAAACCTTTCCACGAGGTTGTGATTTAAGAGAAGTAACAGCAGCTATCTTGGCAGCGATAGCTTCATCAGTGGGAGAAACAATTTGAGAGCCGCGATAGTAAATTCCATCTACGGTCCCACCTAGATACACCTTGTAACCATTATCTTGTGGTGGATTATGGCTAGCGGTAACCATGATTCCTACATCGCACATCAACTCATTTGTTGCGAAGGCTAAGACAGGTGTTGGTAGTGGACGGGGCAGTACATAAACCTTCATTCCAGCACCGCTCATAATTTCAGCGGTTTCAAAGGTGAAATCCTCAGATCCATACCGTGCATCGCGACCAATAACTACAGAGCTCAAATTACGCTCCTTCATATATGCAACGATTCCTGAAGCTGCACGTCCTACAACTGCGCGATTCATTCCAGATGGACCAGGTCTAATAGGTCCTCGCAAACCTGCGGTTCCAAACTGTAAAAAACCATTAAATGATGCACGTAGTTCGGATTCATTGCCAGAGTCAAGCCACTGCTGTAACTGTGCAGCGGTTAATGGATCGGGATCATCTGCGATCCAGGCATCTACCTCTTGCTCTAATGAGTGATCCATGAGCCTAGAGTAACTTCGGAATAACCCCTTTGAGAAGTGCACCCATTCGGTCAGCGGCGGCTTTACCTGCAGCGATTACCTCTTCATGGTTGAGTTTTTCACCTGTGACACCAGCTGCTGCATTTGTGACTAATGAGATACCCAATACTTCAGCTCCTAATGCATGTGCTGCGATCGCTTCTGGAACTGTAGACATTCCAACAAGATCTGCGCCCATTGTTCTCATCATTAAGATTTCAGCTGGGGTTTCATATGTTGGGCCACGCCAATGAACGTAGACACCTTCTTGTAGCGATGAATCCTCTCTCTTTACAATCTCACGGATTCGCTTGCTGTACAGATCTGTTAAATCAACAAAGGTTGCTCCAGAGAGTGGAGAAACTGCGGTTAATGAGATGTGATCTCGGATCAATACTGGTTGCCCAACTGAATAACTGGTGTTGATTCCTCCACAAGCGTTGGTCAAGATAATTACCTTGCAACCTGCTTTAACAGCGGTGCGAACACTATGCACAACAGGTTCGATTCCTTTGCCTTCGTACAGATGTGTTCTTCCTAAGAAAACCAAGGCACGTAGTTTTTTACCAGCGCTGTCGATTTCATAAGAGCGTACTTTTCCAGAGTGTCCTTCTACAGCGGGAGGAAAAAATCCAGTGAACTCTTCGGCGTTGCACTCAAAGGCTGGTACTCCAAGAGCATCAACTGCGCTAACCCAACCTGAGCCCATAACCAGTGCAACATCATGATGGGTTATTCCGGTCTTTGCGGCGATCTCTTGAGCTGCTTGTTCAGCGGCAGCTAGAGGGTCCTTATAGAGCAGTTCAGTCTGGGTCATACATCAATAATGTCACAAAGATTGGTGCCACTTGAAACCGTGGAACCAATCACCGCTGTGAGATTAGAGATCGTTCCAGCTTTGTGTGCGTTCAGAGGTTGCTCCATCTTCATCGCTTCAAGAACGATAATGAGATCACCAACTTCTACCTTCGAGCCTTCTTCGACCGCAATCTTTACAACCGTTCCCTGCATTGGGCTGACTAATCCAGAACCGCTAGAGCCACCCACCATGGTTTGTTTTGCACGGTGGCGTTTTATGACCGGCTTTGGTGCATGAACCAGGATTTCAAATCTCTTGCCATTGACCTCGGCTATGAGATTTTCAGGGGCCATATGTGTTTCAAGAGGCGGTTCGGTAAAGGCAAATGCAGGGATTTCATTGTGAAACTCATTTTCAATGTAGCTCGTAAACACCTTGAACTCGTGGGTAAAAGCGGGATCTTCAAGGATTGCTCTATGGAAGGGAATCGCTGTTGCTAAACCATCAACAACAAATTCAGATAATGCACGTCGAGCTCTCTCAATCGCCTGTTGTCGAGTTGCACCGGTAACAATCAACTTTGCAAGCAAAGAATCAAAGTTTCCGCCAATAGTGTCTCCACCTTGGAATCCAGCATCTACTCGCACTCCGGGACCTGTTGGTAATACCCAAGCGGTTATTCGTCCTGGTGCAGGAAGGAAGGAGCGGCCGGGATCTTCTCCATTAACTCTAAATTCAATTGAATGACCCCGAATTTCGGGATCATCAAAACCTAGCGCTTCACCATCAGCGATTCTAAATTGCTCACGAACCAAATCAAGTCCAGTTACCTCTTCACTAACTGGGTGCTCGACTTGTAGACGTGTGTTTACCTCCAGAAATGAGATAGTGCCATCTGCCCCAATTAAGAATTCACAAGTACCTGCACCGATGTATCCCGCCTCTTTCATGATGGCCTTGCTTGAACGGTACAGCTCCTCATTTTGTGCAGCGGTTAAAAATGGAGCGGGTGCTTCTTCTACCAACTTTTGGTGGCGACGCTGCAAGGAGCAATCACGTGTACTGACAACTACTGCATGGCCGTGCTTGTCGACCAATACTTGTGTTTCAACATGTCGTGGCTTATCCAAGTAACGCTCGACAAAACATTCGCCCCGGCCAAAACCCGATATAGCTTCACGTACCGCAGATGCAAACAACTCTGGAATCTCTTCCATTGTGTGCGCGACCTTAAGTCCACGTCCGCCGCCACCATGTGCCGCCTTGATCGCAACGGGCAATCCATGCTCCTTAGCAAAGGCGGTTACTTCCTCATGTCCTGCAACTGGATCCTTTGTTCCTGCTACCAATGGAGCACCAGCTTTGGCTGCGATCTTGCGTGCAGAAACCTTGTCACCTAAAGCCCGAATCGCCTCTGGTGGTGGCCCAATCCAGGTTAAACCCGCATCAATCACAGCTTGTGCAAAGTTGGCATTTTCAGAGAGAAAGCCATATCCAGGATGAACCGCATCTGCTCCAGATTCGCGAGCAACAGCAATCAACTTTTCAATATTTAAGTAAGTTTGTGTCGCGGTGATTCCATGAAGTGAATAGGCGGCATCGGCCATTTGGGCGTGAAGAGATGTGCGATCCTCATCCGAGTACACAGCAACACTTTCAATTCCATGATCTTTGCAGGCTCGGATAACACGTACCGCAATTTCTCCACGGTTGGCAACTAAGACGCGCTTCATTTCATAACCTTTACCTGTGGCCATGTGTAACCAAGTTGAGCAAAGGCCTTACGAATAAATGGCATGGAAATACCAACGACATTTGTGTAATCACCTTCAATGGAAGGAATAAATGGGGAGCTAAATCCATCTAGAGTAAATCCACCTGCTACATGCAATGGCTCTTCCGATGCAACGTAATCTGCAATCTCATCATCACTCATGCGATCAAAGCTCACCTTAGTTGTGACTCGATCCGAGATCTCAATGTCCTTCACGGTATCTATGATGCAATGACCGGTATGCAGTAATCCAGAATTTCCCTGAACTCTTTTGGCACGTTCCCTTGCCACGTCAGGAGTTCCTGGTTTTCCAAAGGACGCTCCATCAAACTCAAATGTTGAATCGCACCCAATAATGATGGCAGGAAAGTCAATCTGCTCACGAACAGTGTGAGCTTTGGTTATGGCTAGAGCGATAACCATGTCTGCTGGGGGTAAGGAGTTGAAAAATTCAGTCTCTTCATCTACATGGCTAACAAAAATCTTGGGTGATAGCCCAGCAGACTCTAATAACCTTCTGCGGCTGGCTGATTGTGATGCAAGAACGATAGTTGGCATTATGAATCAAACCTTCTGGCACCAAAGGTAATCTGCTGTGGAAGTGGTTGGCGCAACTGTGGCAAACCGTAAACACTTCTACGAATTACAGGCCTTAACTCTTCCCGCTTATGAGCAGCCATAGCCGCCTCAATAGCTGCAAGTTCATCTGGAGTCGGAACCCCATTTGTTATCTCAAATCTCATTACAGCGGCATATTTCCATGCTTGCGTGCAGGTAGAACATCTCGCTTAGTTTTTAGAGTTCTAAAAGCCTTTGTTATGTAAGCACGGGATTGGCTTGGCTCAATAACGGTATCGATAGTTCCGCGTTCGGCGGCAAGGTAAGGATTTGCAAGTGATTCATTGTATTCATTTGCTAACTCGGCACGTTTAGCTACAGGATCTGCGGCCTCAGCTAATTCATTGCGGTACAGAATATTTACCGCACCTTGTGCACCCATTACTGCGATCTCAGCGGTAGGCCAGGCAAAGTTTATATCGCTACCCAAATACTTTGAACCCATAACAATGAATGCACCACCGTAAGCCTTGCGGGTAATGAGAGTAACCAATGGAACTGAAGCCTCGGCATATGCATACAACAACTTTGCTCCACGTCGGATGATTCCATCCCACTCTTGTTCAGTGCCAGGCAAGAACCCTGGAACATCGACCAAGGTTAAGATTGGAATATTGAAGGCATCACAGAAACGCAAGAAACGCGCTGCTTTTTCACTTGAATTAATATCTAAGGTTCCAGCCAATTGATTTGGTTGGTTAGCAATTATTCCAATTGATTCACCTTCGATACGCGCAAAACCAACAATGATGTTTGGTGCAAATAAAGCATGAACCTCGAGAAACTCAGCCTCATCAACTAGCGCTTGGATTAACACCTTCATGTCATACGGTTGATTTGGACTATCTGGAATCAGGGTATCCAACGCAATATCGGATGCCTTCTTTTCTAGAGTTTCTGTCGGTGGAAGATGTGGTGTTGCATCCATATTGTTTGAAGGTAGATATGAAAGTAGCGCTTTAACATAATCAATAGCATCCTCCTCATTTTCAGCTAAGTAATGAGAGTTACCTGTCCGAGTATTGTGTGTGCGAGCACCACCCAACTCTTCCATTCCGACCTCTTCGCCCGTAACGGTTTTGATAACATCGGGACCAGTAATAAACATGTGAGAGGTTTCATTAACCATAACTGTGAAATCGGTAAGTGCTGGAGAGTATGCGGAGCCACCAGCGCAGGGACCAAGAATCAATGAGATTTGGGGGATCACGCCAGATGAACGGGTGTTAAGTCGGAAAATCTTTCCGTAGCCATTTAGAGATGCAACACCCTCTTGAATACGCGCTCCACCAGAGTCATTGATTCCAATCAAAGGGATTCCGGATTTCAAGGCAAACTCTGCAATTTTCACGATCTTATCGGCGTGAACTTTTCCTAAAGATCCACCCATGACGGTGAAATCCTGCGAATACAAAGCAATCGGACGACCATCAACTGTTGCAGTTCCGATAACGACACCATCGCCATAAGGACGGCTCTTTTGCATTCCAAACTGGGTTGAGCGATGGCGGGCGAACTCATCAATTTCAGTAAATGAATCGGCATCGACCAACATTTCAATACGCTCGCGTGCCGTCTTCTTGCCCTTTGCATGTTGCTTTTGTACCGCTCGCTCAGATCCAGCGTGAATAGCCTCCTCAACACGATCGCGAAGGTCCTCTATTTTTCCAGCGGTTGTATGCAGATCACGACTCATAGGCGTACGGTACTAGTCGTGAGCAAAGAATTGTTAAGAGCACCCCTTGATCAGGCGGAGATCAACAGAATAATTACCCCGTACTGGCGAGTAATGGTGGTTGAACTCACGCGTACAACACAAGGAGATCTTGTGCAGTTAGTTCGTGATGGAAAAGCAAAGGTTGGCGAGGTTATTGTTGCCGAGTATCAAACCGCAGGGCGTGGAAGATTAGATAGAAGTTTTGAAGCTGACAAGGGAACAGCTTTACTCTTTTCATTTTACATACAGCCACAACGCAACAGAGATGATTGGGGTTGGATTCCTTTAATTGCTGGCTATAGCGTTGCAAAATCTTTGCAATCATTTAATGCGGTTGTTAAATGGCCTAACGATGTTTTAATCAACGGTAAAAAGGTTTCTGGCTTGATTGCAGAAGTAGTTGGTGAAGGTGTTGTTATTGGTATTGGAGTTAATGTTGGAATGGAAGAGAATCAACTTCCTGTCGATACAGCTACCTCATTGCTTGTCGAAGGTGGCAAAGAGTTCACCCGTAATAAACTTATATGTGACATTCTTGAAGAGTTTCAGGAGCAGTTTATTCAGTGGGATCAAGGAATCGATGAGATTCAACCTCTGTATAAGCAATTGAGCGCAACGATTGGAACACAGGTACGAGTTGAGTACCCAGGTGGAGCCTCACAGCATGGGACCGCTGCAGGAGTTTCAGAGACAGGCGCGCTTATTTTAGATGATGGAACCCATGTTCAATCCGCCGATGTAATACATCTACGATAGGCGGGTGAGCAAAGCCTTTCCAATTGTCGGCGTTATTGGCGCAGGACAGCTGGCGCGTATGAGCATTGCACCTGCCACCGCTTTAGGTGTGGATCTATTACTACTTGCCGCAGACTCACAAGATTCTGGTGCTCAAATCACTAACCACATTGTTGGCGACTACAGGGATTTAGAAACGGTTCGGGCTTTTGCGCAAAGGTGCGATGTCCTCACATTTGAGCATGAATTGATTCCATTAAGCATTATCAAAGCTCTAGAAGCCGATGGTGTTGTTGTTCGTCCATCCTCATCATCATTTCTTTACTCGCAGGATAAAGCTGCGATGCGGGAAAAATTAAGCACCTTCCCATCTCCAGGCTGGCAAATAGTCACTTTGGCCGATCAAGTTCAGGAGTTTCCAGTTATCGCCAAAGCGATTTCTGGGGGGTATGACGGTCGTGGAGTTTGGAGGGTTTCTGATGTACAGGAGCTCTCCTTACTTTTACAGAAAACTGGAAAGTTGTTAATTGAAGAGCTTATTGATTTTGATTATGAAATCGCTGTCATGGTGGCGCGATCACCACATGGTCAAGCAACGACATGGGCTCCGACCCAAACTATTCAAAAAGATGGAATGTGCACCATGACAATTTCACCTGCGCCACATATTTCACTTGATCTCAGCGAGAAGGCGCAGAAATTAGCGCTAGAGGTTGCTGCAACTGTCGGTGTCGTCGGAGTTATGGCTGTCGAGATGTTTGTAAAGGGCGAGAATCTTTTCATCAATGAGTTAGCCATGCGTCCTCATAACTCTGGCCACTGGACGATTGAAGGCTCACATACAAGTCAGTTTGAACAACATCTTCGTGCGGTCTTGGATCTTCCACTAGGTGATCCTTCAATGACCGCTCCATTAGCTGTGATGGGAAATGTGCTGGGTGGAGACAAGCCAGATATGTATCGGCCTTATCTACATCTGATGGCTCGAACACCTGCGCTCAAATTCCATCACTACAAGAAAGAGGTTCGCCCTGGCCGCAAGATTGGCCATGTAACTTTAGTGGGCGAGAACCTCATAGAATTAACCCAAGAGGTTCAGCATGCCTTGGATTACATGAGCGGAGAAGTTGATGAGTGATGTAGCGATCATCATGGGGTCAGACTCTGATTGGTCCACGATGGAGGATGCAGCAAAGATTCTCGATGAACTTGGGGTTTCATATACAACAGATGTTGTCTCAGCCCATCGCATGCCACTTGAAATGGTTGAGTTTTCACAAACCGCACAGGCAAAGGGTTACAAGGTAATTATTGCTGGCGCAGGTGGCGCTGCGCACCTTCCAGGCATGGTTGCATCATTAACATCTTTACCAGTTATTGGTGTTCCAGTTGCATTGAAAAATCTAGATGGAATGGACTCGCTTCTTTCAATTGTTCAGATGCCTGCAGGAGTTCCTGTTGCAACAGTTGGTGTCGGAAATGCTAAAAATGCAGCGCTTCTTGCCGCACGCATCTTAGGTATATCTGATGCATCAATCTCTGAGAAGGTTTCACAAGGGTTACAAGAGATGAATCGAATTGCAAAGGAAAAAGGCGAAAATTTAAAGACCCGTCGCAATCAAAAGACAGGCTTTTAAGCTCGAGCTCGATATTCAATTGCTGGGCATTTATCCATAACAGTTAACAAACCAGCTGCTTGTGCACGCGTTATCGCCGCTTCATCAATCACATCAAGTTGGAGCCAAACCGCTTTCGCACCGATCGCAATCGCTTCATCAACCACTGAGCCAACTAATTGTGAGTTAACGAAGCAGTCGACAACATCAACTGAAATAGGTATCTCAGACAAGGCTTTGTAACCGACTTCTCCATGAACGGATTCACCCTTCGGGTGCACCGGAATAATGTGATGACCCTTCTCTTTCAGTAAATGAGCAACTCCAAAGGCTGCGCGTTCAGGGTTATTACCAAGTCCAACAACAGCCCAGGTTTTTAAAGCCAGGACCGCATCGATGGTTTCTTTGGTATTAATCGGTGCGACCTAAAGCGTGGAACTTCCACCCGGCCTTGCGCCACAAGGTGCGATCTAGCATGTTGCGACCATCAATAATGATCTTTGACTTAACCAATGAAGAGATAGCGGCAGGATCAATCTGTCGGTACTCCTTCCATTCCGTTAAATGCAGG
Source organism: Bifidobacterium breve (assembly GCA_945890205.1). GTDB lineage: Bacteria > Actinomycetota > Actinomycetes > Nanopelagicales > Nanopelagicaceae > Planktophila. The sequence goes on from CAMDCL010000004.1 coordinate 18,541, forward strand.
ATCAAATCAGCATCTTTAAGGGCATCGGTGACAACCTCTTGGTATTGAAGGTTAGGGAAACGCTTGCGTGCAGGTTCAATACCCTGAGGATCATGTACAACAACAGTTGCACCTGCAGCTTGCAACTGTGCAGCAATATCTAATGCAGGAGAATCGCGCACATCATCACTGTCAGGTTTAAATGTTGCACCCAAAACAGCAATCTTGTACTGAGTTAAATCCTGAGAGAGCTCACCACGTACAACATCGATTACACGTTGACGGGCACGAAGGTTAATTGCATCGATTTCACGCAGGAACTCAAGGGCCTGCTTAGCGCCCAGCTCTTCAGCGCGTGCCATAAATGCGCGAATATCCTTTGGAAGACAGCCACCTCCGAAACCAATACCTGCTTGCAAGAAACGATTTCCGATTCGTGGGTCATAACCTATGGCTTTAGCTAACACAGTGACATCGCCACCTGCCGCTTCACATACTTCAGCCATCGCATTAATAAATGAGATCTTTGTGGCAAGAAATGAGTTAGCAGCGACCTTTACTAGCTCTGAGGTTGGAAGATCTGCACGAATCCAAGGTGTACCGAAAGCGATAACTGGCTCATAGACTTCTTTGAGGATCTCTTCTGCACGATCATTTGCAACACCAACAACTAAGCGATTTGGCGTCAAAGTATCTTCAACTGCAAAGCCCTCACGTAGAAACTCTGGGTTCCACGCAAGATCTGCTTGTGGTGCACTCTTTGCCAACTCTGCCCGCAAAGCCTGAGCAGTTCCTACTGGGACCGTTGATTTACCAACAACGAGCGCACCATCTTTAAGGTGGGGAGCGATAGTGGCAACGGCGGATTTTACATATGTCAGATCAGCCGCAAGTCCATCTTTACTCTGTGGAGTTCCAACACAAACAAAGTGAACATCTGCATTTTTTACCGCGGAAAAATCAGTTGTAAATGAGAGTCGCCCAGTTTTCATCTCCTGCGCAAGCAGGGTGTCTAACCCTGGTTCGTAAAATGGCAACTTCCCACTTTGCAGAAGCGCGACCTTCTCGGGATCTGTATCAACGCCTACAACGGTAAAACCTAATGAGGACATACATGCAGCGTGAGTGGCTCCAAGATAACCGCAGCCAACTACCGAGAGAGTTAAAGTCATGCGCCAGAGTTTACTTCAGAGCCCCGCAGGGATTTTCATCGGCGGTACGAGTCTTAAATTTATCGATCACAGTTGGCTTTGGCGTGGTTGATGATGAAGCAGATGGAGTCGGGGTCACCTCATCTGTAAGGGGCAAATCCTCACGAATTCGATTAAATAATTCAGGGGCAAGCTCTGAATCCCATGTGACGACCGATCCAACTCCGGGTACACGAGCATTGACATTACCCAGTGGAATAGTGAGAGTTCGAACATTGCTTGACGAGAGATTTTTCATCTGCTTTGCAAGGGTCAACAGATCACTCTTATTGAGCTCTGAATCTGTCTTTACAGTTGCAATTGCAGCGTTAAAGAAGTTAACAAGTTTGATTGGATTAAGCAGAACTCCAGTGCTTGTTACCTTGCGAAGAACAGCGCTCATAAACTGTTGTTGACGTTGCATTCGCCCTAAATCGCCCATGCCATCAAAGTCGCGTGTGCGAACATACTTCAACGCCTCAACACCATTCAGGGTGTGAACACCGGCGGGTAGGACTAAGTGGCTTCCGGGATCATCAATGTCTCGCTTGGTACAGACTTCAATTCCACCCAGTGCATCAACCATTCCGGCAAAACCGGCAAAACCTATTTCGATGTAGTGATCAATTCGAACCCCAGTCTCATCCTCAATTGTTTGAATCAACAGGGGTGCGCCGCCAAATGCAAAGGCCGCATTAATCTTTCCCTTAGCAGCAGGGACAATCTTTGTTTTATCCAAAGTAGATGGATGCTCTGGAATCGTTACCAATGAATCACGTGGAATAGAAATAATCGTAGCTTTATCCCGCGACTTTGAGATATGAACCAAGAGCATGGTGTCTGAACGGGAACCTGCGGCGGTTTTTGTACTTCCTACCCGCAGCAGTTTCATCTGCTCTCTGGTGAGGCCTTCACGCGTATCTGAACCCACTAATAAATAGTTAAGAGCTTTATTTGGTTTATCTGGTCGAGATGAAACGGAACTAAAGGCATCGATCCGGTTGATAGCACCGCTGATCTGGCCTAAGCCCAGCCAGGAAAAGGCGGAAACAAGTACTACTCCCACAGATAGTGAGGTAATAATCCGAATTGCCCGCGTTGATTTCACTATCAGAGAGTACTTGAGCGATAGCGTGTACGTGTTATGTCGACATCAGCAAACAAGTTATATGGCTCACCGAAGCGAGAAATCTCGGTGATTCTGCCTGTCCTCAATGAAGCTCAGCATTTAGAGGAGTCTGTGAATTCAATCTTGGCTCAAAGCTTTGATGGAGCCTTAGAAGTCATTCTTGCGGTGGGGCCTTCACATGATGCGACTATGCAGATCGCCACCCAACTTCAAGCAAAGGACTCTCGAGTAGTAATTGTTGAAAATCCATCTGGCCGTACAGCGGCAGGATTAAACCTTGCAATTGCAACTTCAAGATACTCAATCATTGTTCGAGTAGATGGGCATTCACAGATACCGAGTAATTACTGTGAAACAGCGTTCACAGTTCTTGCTGAAACCGGAGCGGTCAATGTTGGTGGTGTGATGGCCGCTGAAGGAAATACGCTCTTTGAAAGATCAGTTGCACGAGCAATGCGAAGTCCACTAGGTGTCGGGGCCTCACGCTTTCATACCGGCGGTGCTCCTGGTGAAGTCGATACCGTCTACCTAGGATGCTTTAGAAAGGAAGCACTTCTAGAAATTGGTGGTTTTGATGAGAGATTTACTCGCGCACAAGATTGGGAGTTGAACTTTCGCTTACGTAAGAAAGGTGGATTGGTTTACTTTGATCCACGATTAACCGTTACATATCGACCTCGCTCAACCATCAAAGCCTTATCAAAGCAGTACTTTGAATATGGACGCTGGAGACGTGTAGTTTCTCGCAGACATCAAGGAACAATTAATTACAGGTATCTGGCACCACCATTTACAGTTGTTGTTGCCTCCGTATCAATCCTTTTGGGTGCAACCATCTCGCCAATCTTCTTCATCCCAGCTCTTGTGTATGCGGTGTTTATCCTGGGAGCTTCGGTAATAATTGGTAAGAGCATGGGTGAGATTCTTTGTTTGCCAACTATTTTGCTCACAATGCATATTTCGTGGGGGTTTGGATTTCTTACATCACCGAACTCGCTAGCCCCTGCGGTAACCTTGCATCCGTGAGCACCCCGATTCAGGTATACGAGCCATTTAAGGCGGGCCTGCCTAAGCTCGGTAAGTACTGGAAATCCCTTTGGTCTAGACGGACATTTATCTCCGAGTTCTCCAAATCAGAGCTACGAGAGCAGCACTTTGATTCGGTATTTGGTCAGCTGTGGCTAGTAATTAATCCACTATTGCTTTCAGGCGTCTACTTTATTTTGATCGTAATTATTCGAGGCGGAAGCGACAGCACTCGTTATGTGCACTTAACCGCCACCTTATTCCTCTTTTATCTGATTTCGAACTCTCTTACTGGAGGCGTTAAATCAATTACTGCGGGGCAAAGATTGATTCTCAATACCGCTTTCCCTCGAGTAATGCTTCCAATCTCTGCGGTGATAATTGCAATCTTTAAATTTGTACCTACTATTTTTGTGTTTTTGATAATCAAGGTTGTAGTTGGCTCTGAGTTTAAAGTTGAAATGCTCTGGGCAATTCCGATCCTGCTCATTACTGTTTTATTGGCTTTGGGGTTGGCAATAACTATTTCATGTATCAATGTCTACTTCCGAGATATCGCAAGTTTTCTGCCGTACTTGACCCGCACCCTGCTTTATCTATCACCAGTGCTATATGAAGCATCTGAACTAGATCCAAAACTTCGCGTGCTTGAGATTGTAAATCCCTTATTTCCAATTCTTGACTCTTGGTCATCTGCATTGGTGCATGGGCAGATGCCGGAGATTTCAAATATGTTGCAAGGTTTAGCGTGGGCTGTAGGAATATTCCTGATCGGAACTTATTTCTTCTTATCGAGGGAGCGTGAGTTCGCTGTCCGCCTCTAGCCCACATAAGACGCACGAAGTCGCGGTCTCGGTACGCAACCTTGGCCTGACTTACACAACTGCGATTGATAAGAGACCAACTCTTAAGGCTCGCGCCAAAGCATTGGGTCGTGGTTCAAAACAGACCCGTGTTGTTCGCGCACTCGATGATGTAAATCTTGATGTTAATTATGGTCAAGTATTAGGTGTAATCGGAACAAATGGTGCGGGTAAATCCTCGTTAATGCGATGCATTGCTGGGATCTTGCCGCCAAGCCAGGGTCGTATCGAGGTCAATGGATCGGTGAGCACTCTTCTTGCATTAGGTGTTGGATTCAACCCCTCAATGTCAGGACGTGACAATGTTTATTTAGGTGGTCTGGCTGCAGGTATGACTCGAGATGAGATAACTGGCCATTTCGATGAGATCGCTGAATTCTCAGAGCTAGGTGATGCAATTGACGCCCCAATGCGTACTTACTCATCTGGAATGTTTGCTCGTTTAGCTTTTTCCGTGGCAGCAACTGTTCGGCCAGATATTTTGATAATCGATGAGGCGCTCAGTACAGGCGATGCCAAGTTTAAGGAGAAGAGCCTCAACCGTATTAAGGAGTTGCGAAGTGATGATCGCGCATTGATTTTAGTGAGCCACGCGATGAAGACTCTTCGAGAGACTTGCAATGATGTCGCTTGGCTACATAAAGGAAAGATCGTGCAACGTGGTGAACCGAATCAGGTAATTGATGCCTATCAAAAATTCTTAGATCTCGGAAAGAGTGCAGCAATCGATGAGGATGTTTAAACCTGTATTTCTCCTATTAACAGTTGCCTTATTTCTTCCTGCTCCAGTTAGCGCAACTGAAACTCCATCAACCTTTCAGATCACAGGCTCTGGTTATGGTCATGGTGTCGGGCTTAGCCAAATCGGGGCAAGATCTAAAGCACTTGCCGGAGAAACTGCAACCGCAATTTTAAATTATTACTACAAAGATCTTGTTATTTTGCCCCTAGATGATTCAAAGATACTGCGTGTAAATGTTGGACATTTACTCAGTACCGCCCGCATTTCGACCTCAACACCTGATGCGGTGCTGCAGATTTATAGTGGTGATATTGGGGATGCCCAAGATGTTGTTCCACTTGCTGTTGTTCCGGCAAAAGGTGACTTGAATTTTTCTATTTTAGGTTCAACTGTTGTTCCAAGTATGGTGGTCGGAAAAACTCGCACGAGCCTGCCAAGAAATCGAATCTTTACCGTGAGATGGAGTGGAACCAGATATCTGCCAGGGGTAGAAGGAGTTGTCTCACTGAAACACTTGGCAGCAACTGCACGTTACAGACATGGGCAAATGCAGTTTCGGGCGGTCAAAGCGGCAACCTTAGGGTACAGAATTGAGATAACAAACTCTGTCAGATTGGCTGATGAGTACTTGTGGGGCGTCAGTGAGGTTCCATCCTCATGGCCCGCCGCAGCATTAGAAGCGCAAGCGATCGCTTCACGTACCTATGCTTTAAGTAAGGCAGGCATATATAGAAGCGCATGTGATTGTGATCTTTACGGAGAGATCTCTGATCAAAAGTTTCTTGGCTTTGCCAAAGAGGCTGAAAAAGGTTGGGGAAAGTTTTGGAAGGCGGCGGTTACCAACACAGCTGGATTAGCGCTCACGCAGAACAATCTGCCAGTCGCCACATACTTTGGAAGCTCTACGGGAGGGTTAACAGAAACCGCTGTAAATGCGTGGGGGAGTGAGCGAAGTTATACGCAGATAGTTCCAGACCCTGGTAGCCAAGATCCAGTTCTTAACCCAAGGTTTTATAAGTGGGAGCGAACAGTTCCGCACAATGTTGTTGCGCTCGCCTTTGTCTTACCTGATGTTGTGAGTTTGGAGGTGCTCTCAAAGAATCTGAGCGGCACCGTTGCACTTATTAGAGCAACTTCAAGTACAGGTGTTCAAAAAACCTTAAGAGGCGAGAGCTTCAGAAGCCGAACCAGAATTCCATCTGCCTACTTTGATCTAGTTAGCGTGCAAAACGCTGTTGAGCCCACCCCAACTGCCAGTCCGTAATACAACCTCTAACGAACCATCAACTGAGTTTCTGCGGAAGAGCACATTATTAGCACCTGACAGGGTTTGCGCTTTCACAACTTCACCATCTGGGAGTCTAACCTTCGCCGCTGCAGTGATGTACGTACCTGCTTCAATTACGCAATTATCGCCCAATGAAATTCCTAAACCAGAGTTTGCTCCCAGCAAACACTTTTCTCCAATTGAAATAACCTCTTTACCGCCACCGCTGAGAGTTCCCATAATGGAGGCTCCACCACCGATATCTGTTCCATCACCAACAATTACACCCGCTGAAATTCTTCCTTCAACCATTGATGTTCCAAGTGTTCCTGCGTTGAAGTTAACAAAACCTTCATGCATGACAGTTGTTCCAGATGCAAGATGTGCGCCAAGGCGAACACGATCGGCATCAGCGATGCGCACACCTGATGGAACAACGTAATCAACCATTCGCGGAAACTTGTCGACACTATAAACAGTTACATGGCCATGTGCAGCTTTCAATCGTGCTCGAGTAATTTCAAAACCATCAACGGCGCATGGTCCAGCAGATGTCCAAACAACATTGCTCAAGATGCCAAAGATTCCATCAAGGGCTAGCCCGTGTGGCTTAACGAGCCGATGAGATAAGAGATGTAAACGAAGGTAAGCATCGGCAGCATTTGTTGGAGCCTTCGAGATATCAATTTCGATGCTGACTAATTCACGAGCAACCCCGCGCGCATCATCGTTTCCGACAAGAGCACTTAGTTCGGCAGGGGCCGATCCTGCTAATGGAGATAAGGCCGGGGATGGAAACCACACATCAAGGGTTGTTCCCTTTGAGATCGTGGCGATTCCGTGGCCAGATGCGATGGTCGTCATGTCCTAAGCCTAGCCTCTATTGTTATCGGCATGCGTATTGCCGTCTTTTGCTCATCCTCGCCTACGATCGACAACAAGTATGTAGATCTGGCTTATGAGTTAGGCAAGGGGATCGCATCATCCTCAAATGAGTTAGTCACTGGTGGCGGCCATATTTCGATGATGGGCGCTGTCTCCAGAGGTGCACGAGATGCCAAAGGAAAAACTGTAGGCGTTATCCCTCAAGCGCTAGTAAATATCGAGTTTGCAGATCATGATAATGATGAGCTACATGTTGTCGAAACTATGGGCCAACGAAAGCACATGATTACAGATATCTCAGATGCATTTGTCACCTTACCCGGAGGAGCTGGAACCCTCGAAGAGTTCTTTGAAATCTGGGTTGGACACTACTTAAAGTTTCACTCAAAGCCTGTTGTTATCTTAGATCCATTTGGAATTTATGCTCCATTGCACAATTTAATAATTCATTTGGAAGATGAGAAGTTCATCAAGCCCGGAATGCGTGAGATTGTTCAGTGGACAACAAATGTGGATGATGCGCTGAAAGCATGTGGCGCGTGAAAAGTAATCACATCGCGATGAGTCTTGTTATCAATGTCCCGATTGAAAAAGTCTGGGCAGCTCTTGCCGATTGGGAGTCTCAAGGTGAATGGATGCTCCAAACTACCGTTGAGGTGACCTCTGAAATTCGCGAGGGTGTTGGAACATCAATTGCAGCATTTACTGGAATTGGAAAGTTTGGAATCATGGATCACATGAGTGTTACTTCCTGGAATCCACCTCATGTGTGCGATGTAGTTCATACTGGAAAAATAATTAAAGGTACGGGACGGTTTGAGTTAACTTCCTTATCTGCACAATCCACCAGATTTGATTGGTCTGAAGAGATTCTGGCCCCCAGAGCGGTTTTTCTTCTCATCGCACCTGGTTTGTACGCAGGAGTGCGTATCTCGTTGTCGGCGTTACGCCGTCAGCTCCATCAAAGGAAGTAAAGTTGCGCCATGGGCAAGCAACCGCAAACACTGGCGCAAGCACTTGCCTCTCTACCTGAAGAAGAGCGAATTATCTTGACTATGCACTACTTAAAGTCGATGAGCGCCACCGATATCGCAGCGATCCTTGGGGTGCCTGAGCGGTCGGTAGATGCGATTATCCGTCAGGGTAGGTCTCGATTGAGCGCGATTTTGGGTATTTAAGGCTGATCTCGATTTCGCACTAATGCTCATTGTGCGAGATACTTACCCCCTTGCTTCACACCTAGCTGTACCAACGATTTAGAGGAGTCCCCATATGGCAGCCATGAAACCCCGCACTGGTGATGGTCCAATGGAGGTCACAAAGGAGGCTCGTTCTCTTGTCATGCGAATTCCTCTTGAAGGTGGCGGTCGCTTAGTCGTCGAAATGAACGCCGAAGAGGCGAACAACTTGAGCGCAGCTCTTCACGCCGCCGTAGCTCTCGTTAAGAAGTAAATTTTCTGTGTAGGCACTAGCCTTACCAATCATGTCAGCACTGCCACAATATGCGCCCCTTGAGATTTCAAAGGCGGTTAGCGCGCACTCAATCGCTTTAGGGTTTGTTAAAAATCTAGCTGGTGAATTTGAGTTTCTAACCCCTTTAGCCCCAGAGGTTGAAAAGTTTTTCGGCCTTAATTTAATTGATGAGTTAACCTTTTACTCCCCAACAGGAAAAGCTGGTGAACTTTTTGAAATTCCTGTTAGCGCTGAAGGATCCCAAACCGATCGATTATTTCTAGTCGGTGTTGGAGATCAAAGTGGATCGGCGGCGCGAGCTGCAGGTGCGGCGGTTGGTCGCAAAGTTCGCGGGAAAGCAACAACAGTATTTTCATCCTGTGTTCTCTCAGAGGTCAAGTCATACGCAATCTCAATCTCACTAGGTGCATGGATTTGGAATTTAAAGACCGATAATAAGAAAGAAGTACCAACATTTTTTGTTGCTAGCAAAGATGCGCAGCTAATCAAGGAGGCTGCAATAATTGCTAAGGCGATCTGTCGTACACGGGATTTAGTTCACACCCCTGCAAATATTAAGACCCCTGCCTGGATGGGTAAGCAGGCCGAGGAGTTTGCAAAGGGCACTGGACTCACAGTTAAAATCTTCGCCGGCCCAGCGCTCAAAGAGTTTGGTGGTTTGCGAGCGGTTGGTGGCTCATCGCCAAAGCCTGGCCCACGCATGATCGAAGTTTCTTATCAGCCTAAATCCAAGAAAAAATCAGTTAAGGCTTTGCCACATATTGTTTTAGTAGGTAAGGGAATTACCTTTGATACAGGTGGTGTTTCCCTGAAACGTCCATACGACACCATGATGGCGATGAAGAGTGACATGGCCGGCTCTGCAGCAATTCTTGGGACATTGACCGCACTTGAGGAGCTTCAGCCAAATGTGCGCGTAACCGCCTTAATGATGATGGCTGAAAACGCTATTTCCGCCACCGCTCAACGTCCAAGTGATGTCATCACCCACTATGGCGGAACAACGGTTGAAGTAATTAACACCGATGCCGAGGGCCGCTTAGTTCTTGCTGATGGTTTGGCCTATGCAGATGCACATTTGGATCCAGATTATCTTATTGATATTGCAACACTGACAGGTGCTGTATCCCTTGGATTAGGTCGTCAGTTTGCAGCGATGTACACCCGTGACAACGTTTTGGCTACTCAACTCTTTAAAGCGGGCGATGTAACAGGTGATCGTGTTTGGCATATGCCTTTAATCGATGATTACAAAGATGCATTGCGAAGTGATATCGCCGATTTCAATCACACCGCTGATAAAGGAAAGTACTCAGCTGGTTCAGTCACTGCAGCCTTGTTCTTAGAAAACTTCACCGCAAATCGACGCTGGGTTCACCTTGATATTGCTGGTACAGCGCGTAGCGATGTTGATGCGGGCGAGAACTCAAAGGGTGGAACAGGGTTTGGAGTACGCCTTCTTACAGAATGGATCACCTCGTTATCATGAGAGTAGATCCACACACATTTGCTGAAAACTTTATTACAGAGGATCACTTAAAGTCTCAAGCACGTGCGCGAGGAGTAGAGCTAGGAACAATCGACACAACTCCTGGTGCAGGAGCCTTTCTCAAGTTTCTTGCATCAACTTTGAAGGCCCAATCCGTTGTTGAAGTTGGAACTGGATCAGGTGTCGGAAGTTTGTGGTTGTTTGATGGGATGTTGCCTAACGGAACTTTGACCTCTATCGATGATGAGATGGAGCATTCTCAGATCGCAAAGGTTGCATTCTCTGATGCAGATATTGCGCAAAGCAGATACCGCTTGATCACCAACTCTGTATTAGATGTTATTTCAAAGCTGACAGATCAGGCTTATGACTTGGTAGTACTGCGTCACAACCCTGAAGATTTGAGTTATGTAATCAATGAGGCTCAACGTATTTTGCGAAGTGGAGGAGCTCTGGTTATCGACAACTACTTCGGTGGTGGCAAGGTGTGCGATGCCGCTCAACGCGATCCACGCACCGTAGCCCTTCGGGATGCTGGGAAGATCATCAGGAATGACACAGATCATTGGGTGAGTTCCTTGATCCCAGTCGGTGATGGATTACTGATCGCAACGAAGTTATAGCAAACTACGACCATGATCTTTCCACGGAAGAAAAGCCCACCCATTCCTGCACCTTGGTGGCAGGCGAACGCAGCTGCAAAGAGCTCTAAAGGAACCCTTGCATTGATTGCACTCTTGGCTGGTGCGGTAGGTGGAATCTTGGGAGTTAATGCATCCGGCGCCTCACTCTTTAATCGAGTCAATCTTGTCTCGTCAACTAGCACAATCGAGCGAGCACCTGATTCAGTAGCAGGAACGGCTCAAAGAGTTTTACCATCTGTGGTTTCTATTCAGACCCGTTCATTAACAGGTGCCGGAACAGGCTCTGGATTTTTCATTGACAGTGATGGATACATTTTGACCAATAATCATGTGATCAGCTCTGCCGCACAATCGGGTGGAAGAATTGAGGTAATGCTCAATGATGGTCGCAAGTTCACTGCAAAGGTTATTGGGCGAGATGCACCATATGACTTGGCTGTTTTAAAGATTGCTGCATCAGGTTTAAAGGCGTTGCAGTTTGGAGACAGCGATCAAGTTGCGGTAGGTGATGCGGTTATTGCTATTGGTTCTCCTCTGGGATTATCAGGAACTGTTACAACAGGAATTATTAGTGCAAAGAATCGCCCCGTTACCGCAGGGGATTCAGCTAATGAAAGTTCATTCATCAATGCACTACAAACAGATGCTGCAATTAATCCTGGAAATTCGGGAGGTCCTCTTGTTGATTCAACAGGAGCTGTGATCGGAGTTAACTCTGCAATTGCATCACTGGGATCTAATCTTCGCACTGGCTCGATTGGACTTGGTTTTGCAATCCCAATTAATCAGGCACGTAAGACCGCCGATCAATTGATCAAAAATGGTGTTGCCACATACCCAGTTATTGGAATATCTCTTGATATGAATTACCCAGGCGAAGGAGCAAAAGTTGCAACATCTGCTCGAGGAATCTTGCCTGGAAGCCCAGCAGAGAAAGCGGGATTGCGTTCGGGAGATCTTGTAATCGCCTTGGATGGAAAGCCAATTAATGGCCCAGAAGAGTTAATTGTCACGGTGCGATCAAAGAATGTAGGAGATCTCATCCGACTGACATATGTACGAGATGGCAAGGAAAAAACCGTTTCTCTGACTCTGATCGCGGCCAAGTAGTAATTGGCGTAGGCTGAGGATATGTTCTTCGACATCGGTGCAGGTGAAATTCTTGGTCTTGCGATCTTAGGGATGATCTTGGTTGGCCCAGAACGTTTACCAAAGATCGCTGTCGAGGCTGCGCAATGGGTTAAGAAGGCTCGCGGATTAGCAACAAAGGCCACCGCTGAACTTCGCGAAAATCTAGGACCAGGGTTTGAGGATTTACAACCTAAGGATCTGAACCCAAGGACCTTTGTTAAAAAGCAGATCGCAGATCTTATGGATGAGGAAACTCCAAAGCCAAAGGTAAAGAAGCCTGCTGCGATGATTGACCCAGATTTACTATGAGCCTTCTTGATCAAGTAACACATGCGCTTTCTCAGGTTAATGATCCTGAATTACGTCATCCCATCACTGAGCTGGGAATGATCGAGGATCTCTCTGAAAACAATGGCTCAATTACTTTAAAGGTTTTACTTACTATCGCTGCATGTCCAATGCAGGATCGCTTGCGTACCGACATAACAACCGCTGTTGCAAATGTTGAAGGTGTATCCAATGTGGATCTGAGCTTTGGCGTAATGAATGAGGAGCAGCGTAACTTTGTAAAAAAGGTTGTGAGAGGCGGACGTGAAAAGTTCATTCCATTTGCACAGCCTGATTCATTAACCCGAGTCATCGGTATCGCATCCGGAAAGGGCGGAGTTGGAAAGTCATCAGTAACAGCCAACCTTGCCGTTGCCATTGCTAAAAATGGTTTGAGCGTTGGAATTCTTGATGCAGATGTCTATGGTCATTCGATCCCACGCCTCATGGGTTTGATGGGTCAGCGACCAACAGCGATCGACCAGATGTTTATCCCGCTCGAGTCATATGGTGTTAAAACGGTATCGATGGAGATGTTTAAGCCTGAAAGATCAGATCCAGTGGCATACAGAGGCCCACTTCTTCACAGAGTCTTAGAACAACTGTTGTCCGATGCGTATTGGGGGGATCTCGATGTTCTTCTTATCGATCTACCACCAGGAACTGGAGATCTAGCAATCTCTTTAGGTCAGTTGATTCCAACTTCAGAGATCGTAGTTGTTACAACACCACAGATTGCAGCAGCTGAAGTTGCAGAGCGCGCCGGTCGGATCGCTCATCAAATTCATCAACATGTCATCGGCGTTATTGAAAACATGTCTGCATTTCCATGTCCTACCTGCAGCGAAACAATCTCACTCTTTGGTGAGGGCGGGGGAGATGAAACCTCTCGTCGATTGTCTCAACTCGTAGGCAGCGATGTTCCACTGCTTGGAAAGATTCCATTTAGCCCAGCCTTGCGAACTGGTGGAGATGAGGGAGCTCCCATAGTAGATGCCGACCCAACCTCACCCGCTGCTCTTGCAATCTCTGAGATCGCAGAAAAACTTATGAAGCGCAGTAAATCTCTAGTCGGAGTTCGCTTGGGAGTTTCTACTTAACTCTTTACTTAAAAGAATTAATCCAAGGACTCTTGGCCTTTGAACTCATGAGTTAACGGTACCTTTCTCTTATGAATTCAGGTGATCGTATTAATGAACATACGGCGATGCCTGCAAAGCCAGATCTGATTCGATTAGGTGTTGGAATCATCGGAATTGGAACATCAGGGCCATTAATTGCAATGAGTGCGATGCCTGTACTTACCTTGATTTTTTGGCGAAATCTGGGAGGCGCACTCTTAACCCTCCCATTTGCTCTTCGTCATTCACGTGATCGTGTTGGTATGAAATGGGCTGTAATTGCAGGTGTTCTCCTAGCCCTTCACTTCATAGGATTTTTCCTGGCGATGAGAATGACCACCGTTGCCGCTGGAACAGCTCTTGTTGCACTTCAACCTATTTTTGCCGCCCTGTTTGTAAAGTTTAGTGGTGGACATATTCCGTCAACTGCATGGCTAGGAATGATTGTTAGCTTTGTCGGAGTAATAATGGTTTCTGGCGTTGATCTGACTATCTCATTTCGATCATTTGTTGGAGATATCGCGGCAATAATTTCTGCAGCACTAGCTGCGGCTTACATGATGGCTGGCTCTAGAGCACAACGGAGCTTAGAGACAAGCACTTACACAACTATCGCTTATTTCACCTGTTCTCTTACCGCATTACCTATGGCTCTAGTACTTGGAAATGAAATCTTCATATTTAGTCGTAATGAGTGGTTAATCCTCATTGGATTAATTCTGGGGGCTCAGATGTTGGGCCACACGATGTTTAACTCTGCTCTTAAGCGAGTGTCTCCAGCGATAGTCTCTTTGATTGTATTTTTTGAGGTTCCGGTAAGTGCTGTTCTTGCCGCATGGTGGCTAGATCAAAGACCACCTCTGGGAATTATTCCAGGTATTATTTTAATCCTTGTGGGTTGTATTCTCGTTGTTACCCGAACAAGGGAGCCAAAGCGTGATTGATATTCATACCCACACAAGTTGTAGCGATGGAACAGATTCTCCAAGAGAGCTTGTTAATAAAGCGATTGTGCAGGGTCTAGAGATACTTGGGATAACCGATCATGACACCACATCGGGATGGCAGGAGGCCACCGAATCTCTTCGTGGTTCTCTTAAGTTAGTACTGGGCTCTGAAATTTCATGTCTGACATCAGATGGAATTAGTGTGCATATGTTGGGTCTTTTGTTTGATCCCAACCATCTTGAGATGCAACAAGTTCTTGAAGAAACCCGAGATGGTCGACTTCCTCGAATGCGCAAGATGATTGAAAAGATGCGTGCCGAAGGCATGGATATCTCAATTGAGGATGTGCATAACGCCATGCCGATCGGTGCAACTATGGGAAGGCCGCATTTAGCTGATGCTTTAGTAGCAAAAAAGATTGTTAAATCCCGCGACGAGGCCTTTATTGATCTTTTGCATAATGAGTCAAGATTTTACGTCTCTCATGCAGCACCGACCCCAGTCGAGGCGATCGCACTTATTAAGCGTGCTGGAGGAGTAGCGGTTATAGCCCATCCATTTGCCTCGCTGAGAGGTGAAATCTTGAGCTCTGAAAACTTCACTGATTTACTTCAAGCAGGCCTGGATGGCATCGAAGTTGACCATCGAGATCAAAACCCAGATGAGAGAAAGATGTTAAGGAGCATTGCAAAGGATTTGAATCTTGCAATCACAGGCAGCAGTGATTATCACGGCACTGGAAAACTTAATTCATTAGCAGAAAACCATACCCATAGGGAACAATGGGAGAAGTTAGAGTCACAAGCAAATGCTCGAAGGGTGGTTTCAGCGTGAAGGATGTAGGTGCAGTTACCTTTGCAATTCAATCATTTGTGACCTTATTTGTAATTATGGATCCACCAGGTGCGGCACCAATCTTCTTGGGATTGGTTGCAGATAAGACCCAACGTGTTCGTCGAATCTTGGCGATGCAGGCAGCAGCGGTCTCATTCTTAGTTATCTCTATCTTCGCACTCTTTGGAAGAGCGATCCTCGAGTACCTCAATATCTCACTAGAAGCTCTTCAAGCAGCGGGTGCATTACTGCTATTGCTTGTGGCGTTAGAACTTCTGACTGGAAACACTAAATCACTAAGTGAGGGCAACAACACAAATGTAGCTTTAGTTCCCCTAGGTACACCGCTCTTAGCTGGCCCTGGTGCAATTGTTGCAACGATGATTTTCGTTCAGCAGGTTGATTCACGTGAAATGGGAATCGGTCTAATTGTTGCGGTAATTGCAGTTCATGTGGCGATCGCATTAGTGCTGATGGCTTCTACAACAATTCTTAAGGTGATCAAGGAAACTGGAGTAACGCTGATCGCCCGCATCGCAGGTTTATTGCTGGCAGCAATCGCGGTGCAAATGCTGGTAGATGCGATCCGTATCTTTGTTGCCGCTTAGCTCTCTTTAAACTTTTTGGTACGTGTGCGGGTTCGTTCCACACGTGGCTTGCTTTCCTCTTGCTTAGCTCGAACAGGTCGAGCCTCCTTCTTTTCAACCTTGGCAACCGGCTTGGCCTTAACCATTCGGCCTGTAGAACCAGCAGGGATATTAAGCATTTCATAGAGATGTTCTGAGGATGAGTAAGTCTCTTCAGGCTCTGCTAACCCAAGTTCAAGGGTTTGATTAATCATCTTCCAGCGTGCAAGTTCATCCCAATCAACAAAGGTGACTGCAATTCCATGTGCACCAGCACGCGCCGTGCGGCCAATTCGGTGGACATATGTTTTTTCATCCTCTGGACACTGGTAGTTGATAACGTGAGTGATTCCATCAATATCGATTCCACGCGCAGCAACATCTGTTGCAACAAGTACATCTGACTTTCCAGCTTTGAAATCTCCCAGCGCTTTCTCGCGAGCACTCTGTCCAAGATCACCGTGGATAGGTGCTGCCCTAAAGCCTCGCTCCATTAAATCTTCAGCTGTCTTTTGTGCAGTTCTCTTGGTGCGACAAAAAACCATTGTTGGCCCACGGCCATCGGCTTGCAAGATTCGTGCCAGCATCTCGATTTTATCGAGGGCGTGTGCACGCAAAACATGTTGCTTGATTCGGGTAACAACAGCACCCTCATCCTCACTATCTTGAGTGCGAATATGAAGAGGTTGATTCATGAAGCGACGTGCAAGAGCGATAATGTCTCCAGGCATAGTTGCGGAAAACAACATAGTTTGAGCACGATTTGGAGTGCTAGACAGGATCTTTTCTACATCAGGCAAGAAGCCAAGATCTAGCATCTCATCAGCTTCATCAAGAACTAAGCGAGATACCTCCTTTAGCTTGAGTTGGCCTTGACGTGAGAGATCCAATAAACGGCCGGGAGTACCAACAACAATCTCTACACCCGCTTGCAGCGCTTCAATTTGTGGCTCGAATGCGCGGCCACCATAAACAGCAACGGTGCGGATTCCACGGTTTGATGCAAGTTCTTCAATATCTCGGGTTACTTGAGTACATAGCTCGCGAGTTGGAACAACGATTAATACCTGAGGCAAACCTTTGTTGGCAAAATCTGCCCACTCAACATCGTTTGGTGCGATTACGCGCTCGATGACTGGGATACCAAAAGCAAGGGTCTTTCCAGTTCCGGTCTTGGCTTGACCGATCACATCACCATCTGCCAGTGCTATGGGCAAAACCATCTCTTGAATTGCAAATGGTGCTATAAAACCATGAGCATGAAGCGCCTCAATAGTTTGGCTGCGCAGGGGTAACTCTGCAAATGTTGGTGACATGATTAACTAATCCTAACGATTTTAATTGCGTGGAAAACCTGAAATGCCTCGCCACATGAGGTTGTAAACTAATGTCACAGCTTCCTGTCGGCTCAACTTGCTATCTCGTTCGAGCCAGTGACGAGCAGTTACTTGTGCATAACCAATCATTCCAACACCCAAAAGCATCGATGCCTCTTTTGATAGGCCAGTATCTATTGCAATCACCGCACTTGCAGCAGCTGCACAGTCATAGGTCATTCTATTTAAGCGCTCATGTACCTGTGGTTCAACGCTCATATCACTCTCAAAAAGCAATCTGAAGGCCTCGCCCTCCCTTTCAATAAATGCAAAGTATGCATCAACCGTTGCGTGCACACGATCTTTATTGTCAGGTGTAGAAGCAATCGCTTTCTGAATCTCAAAAACTAATGAATCAATATGTAAATCTAAGACAGCCAGGTACAGCTCCAACTTTGATGGAAAGTGCTGATACAAAACAGGCTTTGAGACATTTGCTCGATCTGCAATCTCATCCATCGCAGCTGAGTGATATCCAGCGGCGGTAAATACTTCAAGAGCGGCAGATAGCAACAATGCTCGTCGCTCGTCTCGAGGCAGGCGAGCCTTGTTAGTTGTGTCTACGTTACTCATTGGTCTAATCGTACGGCAGAATTACCAATCATGAACCGCTCCTATGAAGGATTCCGTATCCTGCTCGTGCACGCACATCCTGATGATGAAACCATCAATAATGGGGCAACAATGGCTTTATATGCAGATCGTGGGGCTCATGTGACGCTCGTGACTTGTACTCGTGGAGAAGAAGGAGAGATCTTGGTTCCAGCTCTTTCTCATCTATCCAGTAGCGAACATGATCAACTCGGGGCTCATCGCGAGATTGAACTTGCAGATGCAATGAAGGCGCTTGGAGTTTCAGATCATCGATTCTTGGGAGCTCCCACAGTTAAGTTTCGGGATAGTGGAATGATGGGCACGGAACAAAACAATCGCCCCGATGTTTTTTGGCAAACTGATATTGATGTTGCTGCGCACATCTTGGTGGAAGTTATCGAAGAGGTTAAACCTCACATTTTAATTACCTATGACGAAATTGGTGGTTATGGCCATCCTGATCATATTCAGGCCCATCGCGTCGCAATGCGAGCAGCAGAGTTATCAAACTGGCAGATTCAAAAGATCTATTGGAACACAATCCCGAAATCTGTTTTAGTTGATGGAATTGCAAAGATGAAGGAGATCGGCTCAGATTTCTTTGGTGCAGAAAGTGTTGAAGATCTGCCATTTGCCAAAGATGATGAGTTTGTCACCACCCTGATTGATGGTGGTGCATATGTTGATGCAAAGATGCAGGCCATGAAGGCTCATGAGACTCAAATTTCACTTGATGGTCCCTTCTTCGCACTTTCTAACAACTTAGGTTTACAGATTTGGGGCGATGAGTACTACACATTGGTTAAGGGAACAAAGTGTGAACCCTTTGATTCTCATGGACGCGAAACCGATCTGACCTCTGGAATATCTCTGCAATGAGGGGCTTCTACTCACTTTTATTTGGTGCAGCGCTAGGTGCAAGCTCAATCTTTGTGTATAGCTTTTACCCACCTGTTGGATTGATTCTCTCCCTTCTTGCAACAGGAGTTGGTATTTGGGCAACTGGAAGATTGTGGGGCAAGCGTGCCTACAAATTCATCGCATCAATCGCATGGGCATTAGTTGTTCTGCGAGCAAGTTTTCCAGGGGTTAATGAGGAGTATTTGGTGCAAGGAGACATGTTAGGAGTTTCACTTATTAACTTTGGCTTTATCGCCCTGATCATTGGGATAGTTACCCCGCTTTAACTCCAGACCTGACCTTCGGGAGTGTCTTTAATCTCTAAACCTAGATTTTCTAATTCAAGGCGAAGTTGATCACTATCTGCCCAACGCTTTTCATTACGTGCGGTAGCTCGTTTATTTAATAGCACCTTCATCTGGTCGGTTAAGACTCTTGCTTCAATCGGACGGTCAAGGTCAAGCCCCAACACTTGATCTGCATATCGAAAAACAGATGCTTTGTTTACAGTGTCATCTTTTTCAATCTCTCGTAAACGCAAAATTACTCGTGAAGTGTCTAAATCGGTATTAAAGGCCTCTTTAATTTCAGTATCTACAGTGATTGAAGAATCGGTGCTCCACTGAGCCATTTTTAATCGCCAACGCTTGAGAGTTTCATGTGCTGCTTCAATGGAGTTCCAGGTCAGATTCATTTGAGATCGGTACTTGTTTTCAAGAAAACAAAGGCGAATCGCCAAGGGATCTATTCCACTTTTGATCACATCGTTAAGCAAAACTACATTGCCAGAGCTCTTAGACATCTTCCTACCCTCAAAAAGAAGGTGCTCACCATGAACCCATAGATCCACAGCCTCCTCATTGATGAGAGCATTGGATTGGGCCCGTTCATTTTCGTGATGAGGGAAGCGAAGATCAATTCCGCCTACATGAATATCAACATGGCCATTGAGAAGTTCTAGCGACATTGCAGAGCATTCGATGTGCCATCCTGGAAACCCCATGCCCCACGGTGAATCCCACACCATCTCGGTGCGATCACCCGCAGCTTTCCAAAGCGCCCAATCTGCATGAAACCTTTTCGCACCTTCTTCGGAGTACTCGTATCGATGACCTGGTTTTAAAGAGTCAAGTTTGTTTCCACTAATGGCACCGTAACTTGCAAATTTTTGGGCGCTGAAATACACAGTTCCATCAGAGCCAAGGTATGCAAAATCTGCATCCACCAATTTTTTAATCAGGCTGAGCATCATTTCGATACATTCACTCGCTCGAGGATATGCCGCAGCTGGTTCAATGTTTAAAGCCGCTAGATCAAGATGAAAGCCAGCCTCATACTTTCGAGCAATTTCAAAGGGATCTACCTTTTCTAACTTGGCCTGGCTCAACATCTTGTCATCATTAATCAAATCCTCCGACATATGCCCCACATCGGTTATGTTTTGGATTAAGTAAGGTTGAGAGCCATTGAGGCGAACAACTCGAGCGATTAAATCCGATAGCAAAAAGGTTCGAAGGTTGCCAACATGGGCATCGCGATAGACAGTTGGCCCACAGCAGTACATCCTTACCTGCTCTTGAGTAAGATCAATTTCCTTGAGTTGACGGGATTGAGTGTCGTATAACTTCATACCTTTTCAATCACCCGCTTCCAGACAAAAATCTCACTATGAGAGAATTCAATTATCTCGCCACGCTTATTGCGCAATGAGTATGGGGTAAGTAGATGTCCCAGGATGTCACGAAAACCACCTTCAGGATCATGAAGCCTGATGGAGACTCGTAAGCCGATGAGTTCGGTAAATTGCGATTCGAGCTCTGTGGGCATGAGACAACGATAAACCCACCATTAACTATCGACTAGCGGTAAATATCGCGCAGTAGCCAGAGTTACTATTAGAATCCGCCTAGAAACCTTGCCCAACACTTTGGAGGCCGTTCATGACCTATGTGATCGCAGACCCATGCGTCGATGTTAAAGATAAGTCCTGCATCGAAGAATGTCCGGTGGATTGCATTTACGAAGGTGATCGAATGCTGTACATCCAGCCAGATGAGTGTGTGGATTGCGGTGCATGTGAGCCGGTCTGCCCAGTAGAGGCTATTTATTACGAGGATGATGTTCCTGGCCAGTGGAAAGAGTTTGGCAAGGTCAATACAGAGTTCTTCATTGAAATAGGTTCTCCAGGTGGAGCGAGCAAGGTTGGCCCAACTGGAACAGATCACGCTTCAATCACAGCGCGACCACCAAAGAGCGAGTAACCATTGCGTGCCCAGCTCCCAGATTTTCCATGGGATGCGCTAGCGCCATACGGCCAAAAGGCTCGATCCCACCCACAAGGGATTATCGATCTGTCTCAAGGAACACCTGTAGATCCAACCCCTGAATTTATTCAGCAAGCTTTTCGTGATGCATCAAACTCTCCAAGCTATCCAGTCACAGCTGGAACACCTGAACTTCGTGCAGTGATTAAAAAATGGGCGATCGAACGGTTAGGAGCATCAGGAGATTTTGATGTTCTACCTGTCATTGGATCAAAGGAGTTAGTTGCCTGGCTTCCGACATTTCTTGAATCAACCACAGTATTGATTCCTGAAATTGCATATCCGACATATCACGTTGGTGCGGTCCTGGCCGGTGCAGACTCTGTCCCAGTTGAAATCGATGCAAACACATGGCCAATGGCGGATTTAGCCTGGTTGAACTCTCCATCAAATCCAACTGGTCGAGTTCATAGCGTGGATGAGATTAAAGCCTGTATCAATTGGTCAAGGAAAAACACCTCAGTTTTAATCTCCGATGAGTGTTATCTTGAATTTGATCACACCGCACACTCTGTCTCGGTTTTATCTCAAACAGGTGGAGATAATACAAATATCCTTGCCGTTCACTCGCTATCAAAGCGTTCATCTATGGCGGGGTATCGCGCAGCATTTATGGTTGGAGACAGTGCGCTGATTTCACGAATCCGTGAAATCAGAAAGCATGGAGGAATGATGGTGCCGCTTCCGGTCCAAAAGGCGATGACCGTTGCTCTTGCAGATGATCTTCATGTCGCAGAACAACGCGCTCGCTATAACGCACGTAAAGATGTCATGCGCCCAGCATTAGTTGATGCAGGTTTTACAGTTGAGTTCAGTGATTCAGGTCTATATCTATGGTGCACGAGAAATGAAGATGCTTGGACAAGTGTTGCTTGGCTTGCAGAGCGTGGAATATTGGCAACACCCGGAAGTTTTTACGGCCAAAAGGGCAAGAACCATATTCGTATCGCAATGACAGCCTCTGACGCCCACATTGCAGCTGCGGTTGCACGTTTGAAGGCTTAAAAGTGGCTGCAGCTATTTTACTTGTAGGGGGCTTTGGTACCCGCTTAATGCCTCTGACCCGAAATACCCCAAAGCCCATGCTGACAGTTGCAGGAATACCTGTGACTGAACATCAATTATTGATGGCAAAAAAAGCGGGAATTACGCAGATAGTTTTAGCTACATCATATCTTTCAGATGTTTTTACTCCTTACTTTGGCGATGGTTCGCAGAGGGGGATGAGTATTAAATATGCTGTTGAAAAAGAGCCGCTTGGAACAGGTGGTGCGATTAGAAATGCAGCCCAGTTGCTTGATACCAAAGAGTCGGTAGTAATTCTCAATGGCGATGTGCTGAGTTCACATGACCTAACGGAACAAATCCGCCAACATGAGGCACATGATGCTGATGTCACCTTGCATTTAACTCAAGTAGCTGATGCGCGAGCCTTTGGTTGTGTGCCAACAGATACCGAAGGAAGGGTTACAGCCTTTTTAGAGAAGATGGATAACCCTGTAACCAATCAAATCAATGCAGGGTGTTATGTCTTTAACCCACGTGTTATCTCATCAATTCCATTGGACACTGTTGTTTCAGTTGAACGCGAAACCTTTCCGAACTTGGTAAGTAGCGGTGCAAAGATTTATGGATACCTAGAAAACTCATACTGGTTAGATATCGGAACACCAAAAGCATTACTGAAGGCATCGACAGATATCGTGCTGCGCAGCGGTCCTGGATTGATCATGCCTGGTGCAACTATCGATCCAACGGCCCAGATCACCGGGGGCAGTTGCATTGGAGCGGGCACAACCGTAGGTGTGGGGGCTCATATCGATGGCTCCATCATTGAAGCGGGAGCGGTAATCGGCGGCCAAGCAGAAATCATCAACTCATTTGTTGCATCAGGGGCTGTTATCGACAATAAGGCGAAAATAGCCTCATCCTTTGTGACAAAGGGCGAAATTTTTCCAATTCCTCAATAGTTCAGGCATAAATCCCATTTCATGGGCTTGACATGAGCGAGTTACAAGCGTGTAATTCACTCTTAAGAAAGTCTTTTCCAAGAGGGATGAGACAAGAGCTAGCTAATGGAGCATCGACGTTATGCCGATTCAACCCGCAGCCCAGAACTCCCCAATCCCCACTTCAGGTCCAACAATCACACTCGCATCTGGCGAAAATATGGAGCTTTCATGGCAGGAGCGCGCCCTGTGTGCGCAAACCGATCCAGAGGCTTTCTTTCCAGAAAAGGGTGGCTCAACTCGTGAAGCAAAGCGCGTATGTCTTTCATGCGATGTTCGCGCAGAATGTCTTGAGTACGCATTAGCTCATGATGAGCGCTTCGGAATTTGGGGCGGTCTTTCAGAGCGAGAGCGTCGTCGCCTCAAGCGTCGTACTGCCTAAGGTTCACATTTCTCTAACGAGAAAGTGAGTTATACCTATGGCTTCCCAAGCCGCAGTCGATAAGCATCGAGTAACCGCTGTTCTCGTTTCACACAATGGAGCGGTGTGGTTGCCCGAAGTTGTTGCAGCGCTGACCTCACAAACTCGACCGATTGATTTTATAACCGCTGTCGATACAGGATCGCAGGATTCATCAACCAAACTTTTAAAATCTGCACGCATCCCATTTATCAATGTAGATGTCGAAACTGGATTTGGCCAGGCTGTATCTCTAGCTGTTGAGAAATTACCATCACCAATCGATCATGAATGGATCTGGTTGATTCATGATGATTGCGCACCTGCTCCCTCAGCGCTGGCCGAGTTATTGGATGCAATTGATGATCGACCACAAGTTGTGATGGTTGGTCCAAAGTTATTGGGTTGGCATGATCGAACACACTTACTCGAAGCTGGTGTCAGTATTGCGGGCAATGGTGCGCGCTGGACCGGACTTGAGCCCTTGGAGTACGACCAGGGCCAACATGATGGAAACCATGATGTTTTAGCTGTCAGCACAGCAGGAGCGTTGATTCGTCGCGATGTCTTTGAGGAGCTCGGAGGATTAGATCCCAACCTAACTCTGTTTAGAGATGATGTTGACTTTGGATGGCGAGCCCGCGCTGCAGGCCATTCAGTAATGGTTGCAACTGGTGCAGTTGCTTTTCATGCCCAAGCTGCAGCTAATGAACGCAGATCGGTTGAGGTCGCCGGTGCATTTCTACATAGACCCTTGTTGTTAGATCGACGTAACGCTGCTTATGTTCTGTTAGCAAACTCTTCATGGTGGATATTGCCATGGCTGGTAATTCAAATTCTGGGATCTGCAATTGCGCGTGCTATTGGTTATTTAATCGCAAAACTTCCTGGATACGCCGCCGATGAAATCTTGGCTGTTGGAGTTTTGATCACCAGACCCGGATCAATTATCGCTGCACGCAAAGTTCGAAGAAAGCAGCGCTTTGTATCAGCCCGAGTAATCGCCTCCTACATCCCACCGCGCTGGTCGCAGTTGCGTCTTGCATCAGAGGGTGCAATCGATGCAATCCGCGGCAAACTCTTTGCCGGTGACTCACAAAATTCCTCACCTTCAATTCTTGATTCTGATGAGGATGAGGATCTCTTAACTCCTGCAAACACAAGCCAATGGTTAGGGGTATTTAAAAGACCTGAAGTAATTGGCTTCACCCTTATTGCACTTATTTCAATCTTAAACTCCCGCAATAGATTTGGAGCACTCGTTGGTGGTGCCCTTCCAATATCGCCCTCGGGAGCTACCGACTTGTGGCGCACCTACTTTGAGTCATGGCATCAAGTTGGAATGGGTTCAACATCTGCAACCCCTACCTGGGTTGCAATAACTGCAACAGCATCACTATTTTTCTTGGGAAAGGTGCAACTCTTAATTACCACCTTTTTCCTGGTCGCCCCAATTTTGATGATGTATACCTCCTCAAAGCTGCTAAAGCACCTGACCGGAAACTCGTGGATCTCAATCCCAGCAGCCTTTCTCTATGCGCTTTCTCCCGTTGCGATCGCAGCTATTTCTACAGGACATATCGCAACGGTTTTGTTCATGATTCTTGCGCCATACGCAGCGCTACTGCTACGCGATATTGAAGAGATAGAGCTGTACTCCTGGCGCAAAATTGCTGGCATCTCACTTTTGCTTGCTCTTTTGTATGGGTTTTCGTTGATGATCTTTGTGATTGCGCTGGTTGCAGCTTTGATATCAACTTTGAGTGATTATGAAAAACATGCGATTGACGCTAACTCTGGTCATTACTCTCTGCGACTTCAAAAGAAGGCGGCTTTAGTCTTTCTCCCATTCCTGATGAATGTCCCATACTCACTTGAAGCGATCGTGAACCCTAGCCGACTTCTGGTTGAGCCTGGATTGTTGATATCTGGTGGTGGTCCATTTATGGCGCTGCTGGGCAATCCTGGCGGAGCAAATGCATTACCAGTATGGCTAATTAGTCCAATTCTCTTGGTCTTAATCATCTCTCTGTTTTCAACTACACATGCCCGTCGAATCGCCGAATATGGAGTTGGCGCACTTGTCTTAGCTGTAATTCTTGCAGCTCTTTCAATTTCTACCCATGGCAATGAGGCCTCATCAAAGGTTTGGCCAGGGCCAGTACTTGTACTTGTCACACTAGCTTCAGTTGCATCAGGAACGGTATTGCTCGACCGTTTGAGAGAAACTCTTGTGTTAAGTCATGTTCATTATCGCCACATACTTTCAGCCTTGCTTTTGTTTGCCACCTTTACATATTCAGT
Organism: Bifidobacterium breve; assembly: GCA_945890205.1. Classification (GTDB taxonomy): domain Bacteria; phylum Actinomycetota; class Actinomycetes; order Nanopelagicales; family Nanopelagicaceae; genus Planktophila. Next base: position 44,122 of record CAMDCL010000004.1, read on the forward strand.
TCTTGCCATTGGTTGGACCGCCACAAAAGGCGCAGACTCACTTGTCCAAGCAAATCGTGAGACTGTAATGCCAGCGTTCTTGAGCGTAGAGACAAATACAAAGATTCTGGTGTTACGTGAAATTGGCAGTAAGGATGATAAAAAGATTCAGTATTACTTATCTCGTGGCAAAGATATTTCCTTAGGCGAACCAGATGTTGCTCCTGCGCAAACTCCTGCAATTGCAGAAGCTGCTCGTGGGCTTATTGATGGTTCGGGTGTTTCAAGTAGCGCGACCTTAAGTAATTTTGGCGTTAAGTATCTCTTTGTTAAGGCACCATTTAAAAGAGAAATCATTCGCTCGATAGATGGGCTTGGTGGCTTTTCTCGTACATCGGCCACATCCTTAGGTGTGGTGTGGAAAGTAACTACATCAGCTTCACGCTTAATGTTTGTAGGAGCAGATGGAGTTCGAAAAGAGTTACAAGCAGGTGAGGTAGGAGCGCGCACCTATGTTCCATCCGCCGGAACTCTTATCTTGACCGAGACCTATAACCGTTCTTGGCAGATTCTTGAAAATGGATATCGTTTAGATCGCAGCAAGAATGAACAGGGTTTGCCAACATTTACAGTCACCGAACCCGGTGAGATCTCATTGATCCATGATGGAACCATTCGCCGCGGCTGGCTTTCTCTGCAGCTAATTCTCTTTGTTGTTGTGTTGGTCATGGCCCTTCCCGCAGGCCGACGCAAGAGTGATATTTCAGAGAAGGAGTTGGCATGAGTCTTTCCCGCCCTCTCCGCTTTATCGCCTTTATTGGTGTTGCAATCACGATCGCCTCTGCCTTAAATGTTGCTATTACTAAGAAGAGTTACTCTGAAAATTATCCTGCAGTGGTGTGCCCACCGACATTGCCGGGTCTTTCCTCACAGATTTCCTTATCGTCAAGGCAAACCCAGTTCCAAAGGCTGCAGAACAGAAGTACGACAACCGACATGGTGAAGGTACTTCGTCTACCAGTAGCCAAGGATTCTCTACTCTTTGACACACAGGGCTCTACTCCAGTTGCGTGGCAGAGTCGCAGCGGAAGTTGGGCTGGTGGTGTCTTATGTACTGGGCCCGTTTCATCTCAGTGGTTTGTGGGAGCAAGTGCTGACATAACTACGAAGGGACGATTAATTATCGTTAACAGTGGTTTAAGTGAGGCGATTGTTGATGTTCAGGTATTTACTGAGAATGGAAAACAACCAGCGAAATCACTGACCGTTGCCTCCAAAACCTACCTAGTTGTACCTGTTGATTCATTAGCTCCAGGTGATCAAAGGCTAACTGTAAATGTGGTGCCTAGATCCGGCAGGATTAACTCATTTATGATTGATGAGCAAGGTAAGGGATTGCGTGCACTTGGTGGAGACCTTATCAATCCCATAAACACACCAAGTAGATCTCTTGTAATTCCTGCAATTCCAAATCAAGGTAAGGCAACAGATTCTGCCGCTGCCACAAGGCATGTCTTAAGAGTTTTGACACCAGGAGATGTTGATGCCAGCGTCACAGTCGAATTAGTTTCGGCCGATGGCATTTTTGTCCCCGTGGGACTCAACTCTCGAAGTATCGCTGCAGGAGTAGTTACCGAGTTTACCTTTTCACCCAAAATTTCCTCAGCAGCATTTGGGTTAAAGCTGAGTTCAACTGAACCGATTGTCGCAGCGGTTGAATCCTCTGTAGCTACCGGCGGAAAAAGGGATTTTGCGTGGAGCACGCCCGCACCTGAGCTCTCTGAATTCACCCTCGCATTAACAGGACTTTCACCATTAATCGCATTTGTGGGCGCTGAGATAAATGTAGCTTTAGATCTGACCTTAGTTAATGGAAAGGTAATTCGAAAAGCAATTCAGGGCAGAGATATTGTCACGTGGAAGGTTCCTGATGCAGCTAGATCGATAAAAATTACTAAGGTAGGAGCCCAGACTTATGCAGGAGCATTAGTCTCCTCGGTCAATGGGTATGGCTACTTTCCAATCGCCTCCGGAAGTGTTCTGACTCGAGTTGAAATCCCAGACTCAAATATTCGTATTTTAAATCCTTGATAATCCCAACTTTTCATACCCCTGCCCACTAATGTTTTACTCATGAGAATTCAGGGTGGTCGTGGGTGCTCCCGCGCTGGGTGCAGATCTCAAGCAACAATGACCTTGACCTACATCTACTCAGAATCCACTGCAGTAGTTGGGCCTCTTGCAACTTACTCCGAACCACATGCATACGATCTTTGTGTAGTTCATGGAACTCGACTAAAGGTTCCGCATGGTTGGAGCGTCATTAAGCAAGAGCTGGATGGTGCATCTCAAGGGCCTAGCGAAGATGATTTGATGGCGATAGCAGATGCTGTCCGAGAAGTTGCATCACAAGAGATTGATCCTGTTAAACCAAATCAATCCACATCTACACAACAACAACTAGGTCGCCGCGGTCACTTACGAGCAGTTCCGTCATAAATAATTATGGAGCTAATCCCCAATATTTTTAAGGCCTATGACATCAGAGGTTTAGTAGATACAGAAATTGATGTCGAATTCGCATTTGCTACAGGTATGGCCTTTGCTCGCTTTTTACAAATAGAACGTGAACCCGGAACAATTGTTATCGGAGAAGATATGCGCCCATCATCTCCGGAGTTGGCTGAAGCTTTTTCAGCGGGTGCAACCTCGCAAGGAATGGATGTTATTCGGATCGGTTTAGCCTCAACAGATATGTTATACTTTGCTTCTGGAAAGTTGGGGTTCCCAGGGGCCATGTTTACAGCTAGCCATAACCCAGCTCAGTACAACGGAATTAAGTTGTGTTTGAGCAAAGCTCGCCCCATTGGTAAAGAGTCTGGCTTAGCAACAATTGAAAACTTTGTGCGTGGAGGCTCACCTATTGCTTTGCGCAGCGTCGGAGTTGAAAAACAACGCAACATGCTAGAAGAGTATGTTGACCATCTTTTAACTTTGGTTGATGTAACAAAGATTCGCCCACTCAAAATTATTGTGGATGCCGGAAATGGAATGGCTGGCCATACAGCCCCTGCTATTTTTGCAAGGCTCAATTGTGAAGTTATTCCGATGTACTTTGAGTTAGATGGGTCATTTCCAAACCACGAGGCAAACCCTCTGGATGAAACAACTCTGAAGGATTTGAAACAAGCGATGATTGATCATAAAGCCGATCTTGGTTTAGCTTTTGATGGAGATGCCGATCGCTGCTTCCTCGTTGATGAACGAGGTGTAGCGGTAAACCCTTCAGCGCTAACCGCATTGATTGCACAGCGAGAGTTAAAGAAGCGACCTGGCTCAAAGATTATCTACAACTTAATCTCATCTCGGGCGGTGCAAGAGGTTATTGATGAGAATGGCGGAACAGGGTTACGAAGCCGAGTTGGGCATTCATATATAAAGAAGATGATGGCAGAAAGTGGTGCGATCTTTGGAGGCGAGCACTCTGGTCACTTCTACTTTAAAGAGTTTTGGATGGCAGATAGTGGTGCACTTGCTGCTTTGCATGCAATCGCTGCACTTGGAGAAAGTTCTCTGACAATGTCAGAGCTTCTAGCGCCCTTTATTAGATATAGCTCCAGCGGTGAGATTAACTCGAAGGTGAGTGATACTGCGCAAGCAACTGATCGAGTTCGCAAAAGTTATGAATCTGGCAGTGTTAAAATCGATGAACTAGATGGGCTGACGGTAAATGGGGATACCTGGTGGTTTAACCTTCGTCCTTCAAATACCGAGCCTCTACTGCGGCTTAACGTTGAGGCATCAGATCAGGCTCAAATGGAGTCTGTACGTGATGCGGTTCTCTCTGTAATACGCGGCTAATCCCCGTTTTCCGATACGTAATTTTCACACTGGGGCAGTAACCTATGCCCATAGCCGCCTAGCACAGTAGAGCCCTACGCCTTAGGTATCCAATCAATACTTTGATTACCATTTAAGGAGATTTACGTGAACGTTCCAGTTACTTCAACTCTTCCAAAGCATGACATTGCTGATGCATCACTTGCAGCAGAGGGTCGTAAGCGCATTGAATGGGCTGAGCGCAATATGCCTGTGCTTGCTCAAATTCGTGAGCGTTTTGAAAAGTCACAACCATTTGCAGGTGTGCGCATCTCAGCATGCATGCACGTCACAACGGAGACCGCAAACTTAATGCGCGTGCTTAAGGCAGGTGGAGCAGAGATCGCATTATGTGCTTCAAACCCACTTTCCACACAGGATGACACAGCAGCAGCTCTTGTCCATGAGTATGGCATTTCAGTATTTGCTCGTAACGCCGTTGATCGCGATGGCTACTACAAGCACATCAATGCAGCTTTAGATATCGAACCACATCAAGTATTTGATGATGGTTGCGATCTCGTTAACACATTGCACACAACTCGTAAAGAGCTCATTCCAAACATCACTGGTGGTTGCGAAGAGACAACGACTGGAGTTATTCGCCTTAACCAGATGGCAAAAGATGGAGCACTTCAGTTTCCAATGATCGCCGTTAATGACACAGACACAAAGCACATGTTTGATAACCGTTACGGAACAGGTCAATCAACACTTGATGCTGTTTTCCGTGCAACTAACTTCTTGCTTGCAGGTCGCATCGTTGTTGTTGCTGGATTTGGTTACTGCGGTAAGGGTGTTGCAGAACGTGCCAAGGGTATGGGCGCTGATGTAATTGTCACCGAGATTGACCCAACTAAGGCACTTGATGCAATGATGCAGGGATTCCGAGTGATGCCAATGCTTGATGCGGCAAAGCTTGGCGATGTTTTCATCACCGTTACAGGTAATCGTGATGTATTGCGTGATGAGCACTTTGCAGTGATGAAGGATGGCGCAATCATGGCTAACTCAGGTCACTTCGATATCGAAATCGATGTTGCATGGCTCGAGCAGAACTCAAAGAAGAAGAATGCAAAGATGCGCCACCAGACAGATGAGTATGTCTTGTCAGATGAGCGCCGTTTGCTACTTCTAGCTGAAGGTCGCCTAGTAAATCTAGGAGCAGCAGAAGGTCACCCAGCATCTGTAATGGATATGTCATTCTCAGATCAAGCGCTCACCGCTGAATACCTAGTGAAGGAAGCAAAGAACCTTAAGCCAGGTGTTCATGATGTTCCTTCATATATCGATAAGGAAGTTGCTGCACTCAAGTTAATCAGCATGGGTGGACGCATTGACGTTCTCACTCCAGCACAAGATATGTACCTGAACTCTTGGGAGCACGGTAGCTAATGACTTTAGTTATGGTCGTCGATGACGACCAGGATCTAGCAGAGATGCTCGGCATCGTTTTAACCGGTGCCGGCATCGATGTGGATCTAGTAAGTCGCGGTGATGAGGTTATGGATGTTTTCCGCAACAATCCTCCAGATTTAGTCTTGTTGGATGTCATGTTGCCAGGCCTTGATGGAATTGAAGTGTGCAAGTTGATCCGTGCAGAATCGATGGTTCCCATCGTCATGCTTTCTGCTAAGGGCGATACTCAAGATGTTGTTAAAGGTTTAGAAGCAGGTGCTGATGACTACATGGTTAAGCCATTTCGTCATCCATCTGAGTTAATTGCGCGAATCAGAACCCGTTTGCGCCGAACAAATGCCGATGTCTCAGGGCTACTTACTATTGGTGACTTGGCGATCGATGTGCAAGCACATCAAGTTGCCCGCGGCGGCAAACAGATCGCATTAACTCGACTTGAGTTTGATCTACTTGTTGCATTGGCGAAGGAGCCAGGACGAGTCTTTACCCGTGATGCCCTGCTCAGCGAAGTTTGGGGTTATCGTCATTCAACCGATACACGACTAGTAAACGTTCATGTTCAGCGATTGCGCTCAAAGATCGAGCATGATGCTGAACATCCAGAAATCGTAGTTACGGTTCGTGGAGTTGGATACAAAGCTGGAGTAATGGGCGGTTCCTAGTTATGAACCGAATTTATCGTCGAATCCAAAACTCCCTTGCTATCAAGGTTATTTTCTCTACAGTAATTCTCTCACTAGCCGTCATTGGGATAACTGGCTCAGCCCTTAATTCACAGTTGGCTGCGGGCATTAAAGAGGTAAATCTCAACTCAGCTCTGATTGAAGCGCGTTCGACAATCTTTACCGCTGAGTACCGATTCTTGCTGGCTCAAGGCGAGAAAGACTCTGAGGTACAAAAGGTTGTAGATGATGTAATTAGTTCAGCTACAACCTTGACTGCAAATGAAAATGCACGAGAAGTAGTCTTTCTTCGAAGCCCGGGCAATACACGAGAAAATAACTATGAGATTGCATCCAATCTTCTAGATCCATCTTCGATTCCTAGTTCATTGAGTGAGCAAGTTCGCAAAGAGCCTGATTTGGTCTATCAGTACACAAATATGAATTATCTAACTGGAACACAGGTCAGAGGTTTAGCAATTGGTCAAAAGGTTCAGATTCCTAATGCTGGCCAATATGAGATGTTTATTATCTTTTCCCTTGCAAACCAGGAGAAAACCCTTGATCTTATTAGCCGACTATTATTCTTAACAGGATTTGTTCTACTTCTTTTGATTGCTTTGATTACATGGTTGGTGGTTCGACAGGTAGTTAAACCTGTCCGCGAAGCGGCCTTGATTGCGACTGAATTTACCGCCGGAGACTTTAGAAAACGATTAAAGGTTGAATCACGGGATGAGATTTCAAGGTTGGGCTTAGCCTTCAATGAAATGGCAGAGTCAATTGAGAAACAGATTGCGCGATTAGAGAACCTTTCTCGAGTTCAACAGCGCTTCGTATCAGATGTTTCTCATGAACTTCGAACACCATTAACAACCTTGCGTATGGCTTCTGAAGTCATCCACTCATCGAAGGATTCATTTGACCCAATCGTTTCCAGAAGCGCAGAGCTTTTAGTCGCGCAATTAGATCGCTTTGAGAGATTGCTGGAAGATCTACTTGAAGTTTCACGGTTTGATGCCGAGGTCGCTGTTCTAGAGGCGGTTGACTTTGACATGGTTCAACTAGTTCAACGGTGCGCAGATGATTTGGGGTTAGTTGCAAAGGAGCGCAAAACCCAGATTTATGTGAAAACCGTAGAGCCGGTAATCATGGTTAAAGCTGATATTCGCCGCGTGGAGCGCATTTTGCGAAACCTATTATCCAATGCGATCGATCATGCGGAAGAGCAACAAATTGATGTCCAAATCGTATCTAGTGAGCATGATGTTGCAGTTGGTGTTCGTGATTATGGAGTTGGCTTAGATGAAAACGCACTTACGAGAGTTTTTGATCGATTCTGGAGAGCAGATCCTTCACGTGCCAGAATTCGCGGTGGAACCGGCTTGGGACTTTCGATCGCACTTGAAGATGCTCGATTACACAATGGCGAGCTAGAGGCTTGGGGTCGCCCAGCTCGTGGCGCACACTTTGTTGTGACCCTACCTCGCAACACATGGGAGAGCATCGAGCAACGCCTTATTCCATTGCAACCAGAGGATTACAAAGCGTAGTTTCCACAGTTTTTCCACCCGCAGGGTAAGAGAAAATCTGATTGGTAACTATAACTATGTGAGTACATTTGCAGAACTTTCACAGCTCTTATTTCCTAGTAGATGTTTTGGTTGTCAACGTTTAGGGCCGAGCATTTGCTCAGCATGTAGAAGTAGTTGGCATCCTCATTATTACAAAAGTACATTTGATAATTTAACGGTGCACTCTGCACTTATTTACACACCAACAGCCTCAAAGGTAATTCTTGCCGCCAAAGAGTCGGGTCAAAAAGGTGCCGATGAGTTAATTATTGAAGCCATCATTCATGTTTTAGAGAAGAGACGGCGCGATACATCCTTGTGCCGCTTGGTTCCTGTTCCTTCAGGCCGAGCATCACAGCGTCGTCGCGGTCGAAGTTTTATTGTGGACCTGGTATCGCAAATTTCAGATAGAACAGCGATACCCATGCTTGATTGTTTACAGCTCTCGCGAAAAGTTATGGATCAAAGCCGGTTGCACCGAGATCAACGTGCTACAAATCTTGCCGGGGCCTTTAGCCTTAGCTGCGCCGCCAGGGGCGAGTTGATCCTGATCGATGATGTAGTAACGACGGGGGCGACCCTCAGAGAGGCTGTGAGGGCGGTTAACTCGCAGGGATTTCACGCTGTTGGCCCAGTCTCTGCGGTTACCGCCTGCGTTGCACAACCTCTACGATAAGGGCGTGAAACAGGGTCCCACCCTTTCTGAGAGGCCAGGTCAATGCCAGCGTTTGTAGACAAGATTTTGCGTGCAGGCGAAGGACGGATCCTTCGCGACCTCACCAAGATCGTTGCCTTGGTTAATGCTCAAGAGGCTCGCTTTTCAGCGATGTCAGACTCAGAGCTGCGTGGGCAGACCCCCTTATTTCAGGCCCGGTATGCCGATGGCGAATCACTTGATGAACTTCTTCCAGAAGCCTTTGCTGTTGTGCGTGAAGCTGGTCGTCGCACCTTGGGGCAGCGCCATTACGATGTTCAAATCATGGGTGGTGCAGCGATGCACAGAGGCAATATCGCAGAAATGCGCACCGGTGAAGGAAAGACTTTAGTTGCGACCCTTCCATCATATTTAAATGCCCTTGCTGGTCGTGGTGTCCATGTTGTTACAACAAATGATTACTTAGCAGAGCGCGATAGCGAGTGGATGGGCCGCGTACATAGATTCTTAGGTTTAAAGGTTGGTGTAATTCTTGCAAACATGACCCCCGCCGAACGACGCGAAGCATATGCAGCCGATATCACCTACGGTACAAACAATGAGTTTGGTTTTGATTACCTGCGCGACAACATGGCTTGGTCACTTGATGAGTGTGTACAGCGCGATCACTTCTTTGCAGTAGTAGATGAGGTTGACTCGATCCTTATCGATGAGGCCCGTACCCCTTTGATTATTAGTGGACCTGCTGACAAGGCCACAAAGTGGTACGTCGAGTTTGCTAACTTGGTGCAGAAACTTCAGCGAAATGTTCACTACGAGGTAGATGAAAAGAAGAAGACTTCGGGAATTCTTGAAGAAGGCGTGACCAAGGTTGAAGAGCTGTTGCAGATTGGCAACCTTTACGAGGCTGCCAATACTCCGATGATTGGCTATTTAAACAATGCAATTCGTGCCAAGGAGTTATTCAAGCGGGATAAAGATTATGTTGTAATGAATGGCGAACTACTGATCGTTGATGAGCACACGGGCCGCATGCTCGCGGGTCGTCGCTACAGCGAGGGACTACACCAAGCCCTTGAAGCTAAAGAGCGTATTGAAATTAAGGATGAGAACCAGACCCTTGCAACTATTACGCTGCAAAACTACTTCCGTTTATATGACAAATTGTCAGGTATGACAGGTACTGCAACTACAGAAGCCTCTGAGTTCCAACAGATTTACAGGCTGGGAGTAGTTCCAATTCCAACCAACCGTCCATCACAACGTATTGATTCAGCGGATTTGGTCTACAAGACCGAGGTTGGAAAGTTTGCTGCCGTAACAGCAGATATCGCTGAGCGCTATCGCAAGGGACAACCGGTACTGGTTGGAACTGTTAGCGTTGAAAAATCTGAGGAGCTATCCACCTTTCTTCGCAAAGCCGGCGTACCTCACGAGGTTCTCAATGCAAAGCATCATGAACGGGAAGCCGCGATCATCGCTCGCGCAGGTGTTAAAGGTGCGGTCACCGTTGCAACAAATATGGCAGGTCGTGGTACCGACATCATGTTGGGTGGTAACCCAGAGTTCATGGCAGATTTTGAGTTACAGCGTCGCGGAATTTCACCAGTAGATAATGCAGAAGAGTATGAAAAGCAATGGCCAGCAGAGATTGCACGCCAAAAGGCAGCTGTTGAAAAAGGACATGAAGAGGTTGTTAGCTTTGGAGGACTCTACGTCCTAGGAACCGAGCGTCACGAATCACGCCGTATTGATAACCAGTTGCGTGGACGTTCAGGCCGTCAGGGCGATCCTGGTGAGTCACGTTTCTACCTTTCATTACAAGATGATTTGATGCGTCGCTTTAATTCAGGAATGGTTGAGCGCTTCTTAACCGCTGCTGGCCTTCCAGATGATGCACCAATTGAATCTAAGATGGTTTCAAATGCGATTCGTTCGGCGCAAACTCAGGTTGAAGCTCAGAACTTTGAGATGCGTAAAAATGTTTTGAAGTATGACGATGTAATGAATCGCCAGCGCTCTGTCATTTATGGGGAACGACGTATGGTCCTAGAAGGTGCCGATATTAAAGAGCAGGTATCTCTCTTTATGTCAGATACCTTGACCGCTTACGTCACCGCCGCAACCGCTGATCAGTATGCGGAAGATTGGGATCTAGAGACTCTCTTTACCGCGCTAAAAACCATTTATCCAATCTCATTTACGCTTGAAGAGCTTGAGGCCCGAGCTGGTTCACGAGAAGGACTAGATGCCGATTTCATCAATGCGCAAGTGCTTGAGGATTGCGCAGCTGCTTATGCAAAGCGGGAAGAAGCGCTAGGCACAGATGTCATGCGCGAACTTGAGCGCAAGGTCTTGCTATCGGTCTTAGATCGCAAATGGCGTGAACACCTGTACGAGATGGATTATCTGCAAGAGGGAATCGGTCTACGTGCAATGGCTCAACGTGATCCTCTTGTTGAGTATCAAAAAGAGGGCTTTGATCTCTTTTCCGCGATGATGGATGCAATTAAGGAAGAGATCGCTGGATTTGTATTTAACATCGAAGTCACAGTGGAAAGCTCAAATAACCAGGTGGTAGCGCCAGGTCTTGAGGCTAAGCAACTACCTCAAACAGGTTTGCAGTACACAGCCGCTGATGAGTCAGGTGTTCGTACAACTGGTGAGGTTTCTCGTAATGCGCCATGTCCTTGTGGATCTGGCAAAAAGTTCAAGCGCTGCCATGGGGTATCTGCTTAACATTAAATAAGTCTGAGACAGGTGCATAGCCATCGCCCATCAAGGCCTTCAAATCTGATTGCAACCACACGCAGGCGATCTCCAAAGCGCACCGTGACCGTTGCTTCACAGACCCCATCTAAGGGTTGAGTCACTCTTGTCTTGCGAACCCTTCCTATCTCTTTAAGGGATCCTGCAGAACTCTGCAATTGTGTAAAAACCTTATAGTGGCACATGAATTGAAGTTGTTGAGATGAACGTTTACCCGCCCAAATTTCAAGGGTGTTATGAATGAATTGAAGTATCAGGGGATGAATATCGGGAAGCTCACTTGCTGAGGTTGGCTGTGGGGCAAAATCTGAATCAAACTCCTCACCAAAGGTACTGGGAACTAAGTAAAGCCGCGGCTTCTTTATCTCAACAACGGCGGGAGCTGGTCTAAAGATTTCAAGTACGGGATGGAGGAAGTCCTCATCTGGATCGCTGGAGAGTGGAACTAGTTCGATAGTTGTAAATTGTGGAAGTTGTTCATAATCACGTTGTGTAGTCATAGGCAGACCATTTCCTCTTTCAACAGATATGCACTCACCCTTTAGTACCGGAGTTACTCATACCTTTGGCCGATTGTGGATAACATCTAGAACTCTGTCGTGGTTGGCCTTTGGGTACAGCTATGAAAAATACAAAGAGTTCCTACAGCGCACGGATGCCATTAGCCATCACATTGATAGTTGCCGCTTTTGCATCAGCTTTCTTCATTTCAACGTACTCCAACAAAGGTAATAACTACTGGGTTATCGCAAGCTCTGTCACGCCTGGACATGTAATGGTCGCTTCTGATCTTGTCTCTGTCCATATGAATCTAGGTGAGAGCTCTAGCAATTACATGAGCACATCAGACCAGGCGATCGGATTGGTTGCAACACGGACTATGGTGGTCGGAGAGGTTATTTCAGTGTCGGATTTAGCATCATCCGTTGATGCAATGGCAACGAGTGCTGTTCCAATTAGTCTTCGCTCTGCAGATTTGGCTTCGGGAGTTTCAGCAGGAGATCCAGTTGATATCTATTGGGTGCTTGATTCTCGCAACGGTGAGCCTGTCGTGGATCCAATCTTGATTATGGGTGGCGTTACATTGATTTCTCTTGATGACTCTAAAAACTCACTAGGTGGAGATATTTCAATCACCGTTGCAATAGAAGAGACTCAAGTGTTGCGAGTATTAAGTGCTACTACGCAAGGTCGTCTAGTTGTGGTGCGATCATATGTCTGAGCTCGAGATGCCAACTGTGATCACAGCTATTGCAAATCCTGAGGCGGAAGGCTTTGTCGCTGGAACTTTGTACGCTCAGGGTTGGAATGTGGTCTTTCGCGCCATTGATTGGGGCTCGCTTCAGAGTTATCTGACCTCTAATTCAGCGATCTCAGCCAATGCACTTTTGATTTATGGAACAGATTTACCAGGTGCAAGCAAGCAGTTAGTAGATGGTCTGCAGAGTTCGGTCCGCCAAGTGATTGGCTTCTCCATTCCCAACATTACTGATGGGGATTACATGAGCTTGCACCCGTTACCGGCTGTAGGAACTGATTTAATCTCATTAGTCCGTGGCTTTGTGCGAGCACCGATGGTGCGCACTAGCGCTCTCACTCAGCGAAAACCACGCGCATCTAAGGTTGTTGCCCTTGGATCAGCTGGTAGCTATACGGGTTGCACAACGATTGCACTCAATCTTGCTATGGAGTTAAGTCTGCTGGAGCAATCAACATTGCTGATCGAGGCTAATTTTAGAGCTCCATCGATATCGCCGCTTTTATCGATGCGAAATATTTCAGAGGTCTCTAGTTGGAAATCTATAGCTCCACACCTGGCCGTCTCTGAAATCACGCAGAGTTCTGCAGATCAGTTAGAAAACTTTATGAATAAGGCGATAGATGAGTTTGATGTAATAGTGCTAGATATTGGATCTATCTCAGGTCTTTCAAATCGACTGACCGATCGGCGTTGGACCTCGCAGGTTACAACCTGGTGTTGTGATCAAGCCGATGAGCTAATGATCACCTCACGTGCTGATCACCTTGGGCACTATCGTCTGGGACAGGTGATTGAGCTGATGCAACAGACATCAATTAGAGCGCACATCAGTTTTACTCAGAACATGAAATCTTCAGGCAAGCGTGGAGAGAATGAGATGGCTCGCTTTCTTTCAGCAACGACCGCACTCAAACCAATTCGGGTACGTAGTTTGAAAGAGGAGAGTCGATCGGTAAAAGCGGCAGAGGATGAGCACGCCACCTTGGTTGAGACAAATGAGCGCTCAAATCTACGCAAGGCGATCGCAGAACTAGCCCGAGAAATCACTTTGTAAGATCTATTACTATGGGTGAATGCGTGCATACCTGCCCATCAGTCATAAGGATCTTGAAGCCTTTGTGCTGAGCAAGAGCATCGACATTGATGAGGCCTTTGCACCAACCCAAGGATTTGTTACAGCCAATGTGGATTGTGATGAGGAGGAGCTTGAGTACCTGCTCTCAATCGCAGCAGGTGAAGAGGCTTTAGAACTTCGTCTCTCTGAAAAGGCACCCGGAATTGTCCTGGCCTTTGAAATAAGTGATGAACAAATCGCTGAAAGTTATGAGGATTCAATCACTGTGAAGGCTGCTTTGCCATGGGATCAGTTGCAATGCGCCCTATTGGCATTTCAAGGTGATGATGAGTTGGTGTGGTTTGCAACCCAGGAGATTGAAATTCACTTGGGGGAGTGGAAGTAGCCATGTTCCAGTTAGAAAAGTTGCTGGGGGCGCGAACCACTATAACTATCGATCAGGCTAATTACCTGCGCCAACTAATCTCTGATTGGCAGCTCTTATCTGATCTCTCATTTGCCGATCTAATTTTATGGGTGCCTATTCGCAAAGATGTTTCAATGTGGCCAACCGGTCACATTGCAGTTGCACATATTCGTCCGACAACTACCTCTACGGTGTTTGTCAATGATGTCATTGGTGATGAACTTTTGTGGGGTGCTAAACCCAGCATTGATGATGCACTTTCGGGAGATGAAATAGTTAAGTCAACTGATCCAGAAAAAGTGGGCGAGATCTTGGTAAAAACGCAAACAATCCCAGTAACTTTTGGTGGGCAAGTTATTGCAGTTATCTCAAGTCACAGAAATATTGAACACTCACGAAATTCTGGCAAACTAGAAAGCAATTATCGTGAAGTTGCTAATTATCTCTATCAAATGGTCGCACAAGGAAACTTTCCGTATAAGGATTCAGCCTCACTCTTCGAACCAGTTCCTCGTGTAGGTGATGGTTTGATTCGGCTCGATGCTAACTCTGCAATCTCATTTGCAAGTCCTAATGCAAAGTCGGCTTTTTCTCGTATGGGGTGGCGTGGAGATCTCGAGGGTAGAAATCTTGGCGAGGTCGCAGAGCAGGTAGTTACAGCATCTGCCAATGCTTCAGAGGAAGGTGTTCGCTCACGCCTAAATGGAAAGTTGTTGCAAAGAGTTGAAATCGATAATCAGGGAGCAACAATTGATTTACTGGTTCTACCTCTAACTATTGGCGCTGACAAAGTTGGCGCAATCGTTTTACTTCAAAATGTGACGGAGTTACGCAGACGTGACCGAGAATTAGTCACTAAAGATGCCACTATTCGCGAGATCCATCATCGTGTGAAGAACAACCTTCAAACGGTATCGGCTCTGCTTCGTCTGCAATCCCGCCGAATCGAAGATCCTGCAGCGGCTGCGGCGCTGGATGAGGCTGTCCGACGTATCGCATCAATCGCCGTTGTTCACGAGACCCTGTCTAACAGCACACAAGCCACTGTGGCATTTGATGAGGTCATGAGTTCATTGGTGAGCCATGCCTTAGAGCTAAGCCCACGTATGGGAGAGCTCAGCATCGAAAGAATTGGCGAGATTGGATCCTTAGAATCACGCGTTGCGACACCTTTGTCATTGATCGTTACCGAATTAATCCATAACGCCTTGGAACACGGACTGGCAAAATCTGGAACTCATTTAAGGATTGAACTTCAGCGATACAGCAATGAGGGCTTAGTTACGATCTCTGATGATGGAGTCGGATTGCCTCAAGGTTTTGATTTGTTAACATCATCAAACTTGGGTCTGCAGATAGTTCGAACTCTTACTGAAAATGAGTTAAAGGGTGAACTTAAGTTAGAGTCAACACACAAGGGAACACAGGCAAACCTACGCTTCCCACTTTAAATCTGGTTTTGCTGCTCAATCAAGCGAGCGCGATTACGTGCTGCACGACGTTTAAGTGCGCGACGTTCATCCTCTGATAATCCGCCCCAGACTCCAGCATCCTGACCGCTCTCAAGAGCCCATGCAAGACATGGCTCCTTTACGATGCAACGGTTGCAGACCTTTTTTGCCTCTTCGATTTGAGTAAGGGCTGGGCCTGTATTTCCAACAGGGAAGAAAAGCTCTGGATCCTCATCACGACAGGCTGATTGATGTCGCCAATCCATCGCATGACTCCTTAGGGAAGTAAGACTCAATGTAAGAGTTAGGGTTGTAATACACACAGTTGTGTGTGCAAGGGCTTAATTCTCCCCTGTGTAGCGGTGTTATACAAGGATGAACGGGAAAGAGTTTTGAAAATTAGGGTGATCTATCTCAAGTGCCCCCGACAGGAATCGAACCTGTGCACCTGCCTCCGGAGGGCAGTGCTCTATCCCCTGAGCTACGGGGGCTCATTGGGTCAGCATGAAGGTTATCAGCGGGTGCAAATATGTGTGCATACTGCGACAATTCACGCATGAACTCAAT
>CAMDCL010000005.1 GCA_945890205.1 Bifidobacterium breve
ACATCAGAAGGAATCGCCTTCACGATGATGAAAGCAATGCTAATCAAGACAAAAACCATGATGTAGGCCCGCGAGATTCCAAAGCTATCTCCTAATAGACCGAGTAAAAATGGGGCTCCAGCGATAGCAACACCAGCTGCAAATGAGGCTCTTCCAATCGCTAAATCTGGGCGGCCATCACTTAATCCAATTAAACGGATGGAAGAGAGCGCAAACTGCATTGAGATACCAAGTCCAACGACCAATAGGCATAGCAGTGAGAGAATCATGTTGTGTGACAACCAGAAACCTAAGAAGCCAAAGAACTGCAAGGCAATGATGGCTTGCAGTTGCGTATCAAGGGCAAAACGCTTCAAGACCAAACCACCATACCAACGACCAATTCCCATACCGGTTCCAAGGGCCACGATTGCAACGGTTGAGATCGCAGCGGTTGATCCAACACGATCCTTCAGCAGCGCTGCAGCCCAGAATGATGTTGCAAACTCACTTGAGATACATGCGACAAAACCAAACCATGCGATCCAAAATTTGCGGGATAACTTGCCACCTTGTGGTCCATCCTCATCAGGAACATGTTCCTCTGCATCCTTTTCACGACCCAGGAAAAAGAGTGCCAGCGCAACAGGTATAGCAATCAGTAGCCCTAAACGCCAAAAATTTGGAAATGCGATCGCAATTGTTCCGATCAGTGCGGTTCCGATGACAAAACCAATTGATGCGACTCCATTTGCCTGCGGAATTGCAACCTCTGCCGCCTTGCCATAGTGCGAGGACATCTTTGTAAGCATTGTGTTGATAACAACTGATGTTCCAAAACCGGTAATAAATGTGGCAGGAATTGTTATGAACACCGGAGGTGAGATTACAAACAGGATAAGACCTGTAATGAAAATACCTAAACCGATCCAGCCAGCACGATTGCGGCCATACTTATGGGCGATTCGGGGATTGGCCCAGCCAGCAAATATTGATGCCACACCCATCGCAGTTCCGTGCAATCCAGCAATTGTTAGTGATGTGCCCTGATCTGCACGAAGCAGTGATTGTGCAGGCCCGAAGCCACCAAGATAGAAGTTAACGATCGCGGTTTGGACCGCTACTACCCAGAAGAAACGATCCCGATGAAAGCCCTTAGTCATTAGAGAAAAGGCTCATTACAGAGCAGCAACAACGTGATCAATGCACTTGGTGAGTGCTTCAACATCACTTGGATCAACCGCTGGGAACATTCCGATGCGCAGCTGATTCTTGCCTAGCTTGCGGTAAGGCTCAGTATCAACAATTCCATTTTCGCGAAGTGCGGCAGAGATCTTGGTTGCATCGATCGCATCATCAAAGTTAATTGTTCCAACAACCTTAGAACGCATCGCAGCATCGGTTACAAATGGGGTTGTATAGCTGGTCTTTTCAGCCCATGAGTACAAAATATCTGAAGATTGTGCGCTACGTCCTGCTGCAAAAGACAATCCGCCGTTGGCATTCATCCACTCGATCTGCTCTGCAAGTAGCATCAAGGTAACTAGTGCAGGAGTGTTATAGGTCTGATCTAAACGTGAGTTCTCAATTGCTATCCCCAGATCAAAAAATGCTGGAACCCAACGGCCACTTGCCTTGATCTTTTCTGCGCGAGCAATCGCAGCCGGTGACATGATCGCAATCCATAGACCACCATCAGAGGCAAAGGATTTTTGAGGTGCAAAGTAATAAGTATCAAACTCCTTTGCCTCCACCATTAATCCACCAGCGGCCGAAGTTGCATCGACTAGTACGAGTGCGCCATCGGTTCCTGCTGGACGCAGAATTGGCATTGCAACACCTGTGCTTGTCTCATTATGGGTTAATGCATAAACATCGATTCCAGCCTCTGCTGATGCGACTGGATGTGATCCTGGCTCAGATTTAATGACCGTTGGCTCACCTAAAAATGGAGCCTCCTTTGAAGCCGCTGCAAACTTAGATGAAAACTCGCCAAATACAAGGTGTTGTGAGCGCTCTTCAATCAATCCAAATGTTGCGATATCCCAAAATGCGGTAGAGCCACCATTTCCAAGTACTACTTCATAACCTTCTGGAAGATTAAATAGAGAGGTAAGACCTTCACGAACCCGCTTTACAACATTCTTAACCGGCTTTTGGCGGTGTGATGTTCCCACAATTGAGTTTCCACTTGCCGACAAGGCAGCTAAGGCTTCGGGACGAATCTTTGAAGGCCCGCAACCAAAGCGGCCATCTACTGGCTTTAACTCGGAAGGAATAATGATGCTCATGGGCTAAGACTAAGGGTAGTAGCGAGAGAGTTCCCAATTATCGGCAGTGGTGCTTCTCTCATAGCGCAATCGATCATGCAATCGAGAGTATCGACCCTGCCAAAACTCAATATTCAGAGGTGTAACACGGTAGCCACCCCAATGTGGGGGTCGAGGAACGGTCGATCCTTCAGGCCATTTTTGAGCAGCACCCTCAAATCGTTGTTCTAACTCTTCACGTGATACCAAATGTGATGATTGCGCACTTGCCCACGCCCCAATTTGAGAGCCCCATGGTCTGGTAGCAAAGTAATCATCTGACTCTTGTGCAGAAACTTTTTCGGCAACTCCACTAATCGAAACCTGTCGCTCCATTGCATACCAAGGAAAGAGCAAGGAAACATTGGGATTCAATTCAATTCCATGTGCCTTACGTGATTGATAATTTGTAAAAAATGTAAAGCCACCATCTGAAATATCTTTTAACAAAACTGTTCGCGTATTAATCTGCGAATCTGCAGTAACAGTTGAAAGCACCATCGCATTTGCTTCGACGATGACGGGATTTTCATGTGCATCCTTTAACCATGATGCAAAGGCTACAAAGGGATCCTCGTGCAGAGTCTCTAAACCTGCATCGCTATAGGAACGTCGCATTGCGCGGATCTCATCGCGGGTAACGATCTCTTCAGCCATACCCCTATCGAACCCCACTTTGGGGTGCGGGGCGAGTTTTCAGGCCGGACTGCAAGGCTCTATGCAACCGCCAGCCTTTATAACAATCGGGTAAATGACCGGCCAAATGGGCGGAAAAGTAGGTGTTTGGTTTGCGTACTCTCCCTAAAAAGAGTGGAATTGCCTTAACAGCGCATGCCCCTCGTATGCGCAAATTCCATCCATGGAGGATATAAATGAATAGAAAGCGTTTTGGATTTTCTGCCCTTGTGGCAGCTTTCGCGCTTGCAGTTTCAACACTTGTAGCACCAAGTGCTAGCGCAGCTACAGAGATCGTTGTCTGGGCAGATGAAAATCGCGGACCAGACCTTACAAAGGTAATCGCGGCAAAGGGTGACTGGGTTCCGGGATTTACCGTGAAGGTTGTAACTTTTTCAAGCTTTGATGCACTCAAGGAGGCTTTTGATAAGGCAACTGATGCATCAGGTCCAGATATTGTTGTAGGTGCAAATGACTGGGTGCCAACAGGTGCCAAGAGCGGAAAGCTCGCTCCACTGACACTTACAGCGGCTGTAAAGGCTCGTTTCAATCCAACACAGTTCCTTGACCTTACATACAAGGGCAAGCTGTATGGAGTACCAGTAGATATCAACAACGTTGCAATGATCTACAACACAAAGCTTGTCTCATCAGCACCAAAGACATTTGGCGAGATGGTTGCAGAGTACAAGTCACTAAAGACATCTAAGGGCTTGAAGGCCGGTCTTTGTATTGCAGGTGGCGGAATGTCATGGGGAGCACACTCAGTCTTCTCAGCACTTGGTGCAGATGCATACCAATTTAACTCACGTGGTCAAATTGTTTATAACCGTGCATTTAATGCCTCAACATTTGGTAAGAATGTTCGCACATTGCTAATGGATGGTAACAAGAGCAATGGCTTCTTCCCAGCAACAGATACAGGTTGCAAGGACAACTTCTTAGCAGGAACTGTTCCATACGCAGTTATTGGTAACTGGGAATGGTCAGATTATGCAGATAAGGGTTTTGCTATGAACCTAATGCCTGTACCAGGTGTTAAGGCGGGTACATATGGAAAGATGTTTGGTTCTGTGAGTGGTGCGCTTTTGACTACATTTGCTGCAAAGCATGGTGTTGAGTCAGCTGCCAAGTCATTACTGACCAACTTCTTTGCTTCAAGTGATGGTCAGGTTCGCTATCAGACTCTTGCTAAGCGCCCACCAGCTGAAAAGGGTGCTCAGGCAAATACAACTATTACTGCAGCACAGCGTGGATTCGGTACTTCTGCATCCCTAGCTGGAATTCCTCAGATCGGCGCATTCCTAAACAGCAACAAGGGTGGCGCTAACTACTGGGATTCAGCTCCTGCATACTGGACCGCCGTTCTAATTGACGGAAAAGATGCAACAAAGGAAGCTGCAAAGCTCTCTCAGATCTGGCGCACAAATACAATTGGCGGTAAGGGTGATCTGTAATTAATTTGGATGGTTCAAATTAATGACCAAATGAGTGATGCGGGCAGGTTTCTGCCCGCATCACTCATTTTATATACTTTAAACTTTTACGATAGGACTACTTCATGACTTACTTAATAAGAGGCAAGGTTGCCCTCTTAATCAAAGTTGTCGTTGTGGCCCTGTTGGCTTCGGTCTTATTACTATTAGCACAGAGCGCCTTTGCTCAACGCGAGTATGTCATCGCAGCCTTCTTAGCTATCTCAGTTGTCTTATTAGCCCTTACTTACTTAAGCAAAATCTCTATCCCTCTTAAATTTTTTATTCCTGGCATCCTCTTGCTTACAGCATTTGTTATCGGGCCAATTTTGTACACCGTTGCAATGTCTGGCTTCAATTACAAAACCGGAAACATCATTTCAAAAGAGGAAGCAATTGTTCAGATTAAGGTGCGCGGAATTGAAGCAGCACCATCTGGGCTCTCATTTGATATTAAATTAGGTACAGTTGACGGAAAGCCAGCTATCTTGGTATCCGATATCAATACACCTGAATACTTTCTCTCTACCCTTGAAGACCGTACTCCACTTGTGGCCTCTTCTTTGACTCTGAACGAGTATGGCGTAGCGGTAGAGGCTCCAAATTTCACACCACTCAATGAATCTGAGTTTGCATCCGCAGACAAGGTATATACAGGTGCTCGCTTTGTATTTGATGACCGGTTCTTTATCGCCCTAGAGGGCTTTGAAGCTGGTGTGGTCTCGCAACAGGTTCTCAAGTTTTTCCCTGAATCCGACCAGTTTAGAAATCTATTGACCGGGGCTATTTATACCGACAATGGGCGTGGAAATTACTCGCTCGCAGATGACAAGGGTGCAATTCTTGAGCCAGGCTGGCGGGCACCGATTTGGTTTGAGAACTATTCAAATATTGTTACAGATCCTAGAGTTCGAGAACCACTTATTCGTGTATTTATCTGGACGGTAGTTTTTGCGCTATTAACGGTATTAACTACCTTTGCTTTAGGTCTTTTGCTTGCCCTTGCACTTAACAAACCTATTCGTGGTCGACGTATCTATCGGTCAATTTTGGTATTGCCATATGCGATGCCAAGTGTCATGAGTATCTTGATTTGGGGCGGAATGTTCAATACCGAGTTTGGTGCGATCAACGCCTTACTTGGCACCGATATCGCCTGGTTCTCCGATCCAAACTTTGCACGCCTTGCAGTTATCTTGGTCAACTTGTGGCTGGGCTTTCCTTACTTCTACTTAATATCGAGTGGATCTTTACAAGCAATACCTAGCGAGTTGATGGAAGCAGCTGCAATTGATGGAGCGAACCCACGACAGATCTTCCGAAAGATTACATTGCCATTGCTACTTCAGATTCTCTCACCACTACTTATTGCATCCTTTGCATTTAACTTCAATAACTTTAACTTGATCTTCTTGCTTACCGGTGGTGGTCCTCGAAATGAGCTTGATGGCGAGATTGCTGGTGCCACAGATATTTTGATTAGCTACACCTACAAGATCGCTTTTGGTGCTGGTACCCAAGATCTAGGTTTAGCTAGCGCTATCTCGTTGATCATCTTTATTCTCGTTGCTTCAATTTCACTGTACAGCTTGAAAAAGTCAAAAGTATTGGAGAGCTTTGCATGAACAAGTGGCTGAAGCAGGATTTGTGGCGACACCTTGTAGGCGTAGCAATCTGCCTCTTTGCCTTGTTCCCATTGTATTTAGTGATTATTTCATCATTTAGCTCATCTGGAAGTTTGCAACTTAGCTCATTTATTCCCAAGGAAATTTCATTTGCAAACTACAACAAACTATTTAATGATCCAACAATTCCCTACCTTATTTGGGTCAAGAACTCACTTCTTATCGCAGGCTCGGTTGCCGTCATGTCTGTAGTGATTGGATCTGCATCGGCCTTTGCTTTTAGCCGGCTTAGATTTAAAGGTCGTAAATTGGGTATCCAACTCTTACTGCTTGTCCAAATGTTCCCAGCGATTCTGGCAATCTCTGCCGTCTACGTCATCATGGAGCGGGTCTACAAATTTGCCCCCGAAATTGGTTTGGGTACACAACCCGGACTCTTGTTGGTTTACCTTGGTGGTGCGATGGGTGTGAATATCTGGCTTCTGAAAGGGTTTGTGGATTCAATCCCATCAGAGTTAGATGAGGCGGCAAAGATTGATGGAGCTTCAGAGGTACAAACATTCTGGCTGATCTTTGTTCCACTTGCTGCACCAGTATTGGCAGTTGTTGCGCTACTGAGCTTTATAGGAACATTTAATGAGTTCATTCTTGCTCGTCTATTTTTGGTTGATATGGAAAGTAGAACAGTTGCGGTCGGTTTACAACAGTTTATTGGTGGGCAGTACTCTCAAAACTGGGGACCATTTGCCGCAGGATCAATTCTTGCTTCAATTCCAATCGTTATTATCTTCCTGTCCTTACAAAAGTACATTGTCAGCGGATTAACGGCAGGTTCGGTCAAGGGCTAATGCTCAACAAAAAACTCCGCCTATTTATTGCGGTAATTGCGAGCATTATTGTGACTACCTCATCGGTAGCAGCAACTCCTGTTGCACCAACTGATCAGGTAGGGCTAGCAAAGGATTTAATTTACTTTGTCTTTCCAGATCGATATCTCAATGGCGATACAAGTAATGACAAATTTGCGGGCTATAACCCAACACACACAGCCTTTTTTCATGGCGGTGATCTCAAGGGATTAACAGGTACCTGTTCTGCTGGCGACAATGGCTTAGCTCGAATTAAGAAGCTGGGATTTACAGCGGTATGGGTTACACCCTTAGTTGTTCAACAAAAGCCAACCCCCAATGGCGCGGGATATCACGGCTACTGGGGGGTTGATTTTCTCAATGTAGATCCCCATTTAGGTACCAAGGATGATTTGATCGCATTTTCAGAGTGTGCAAAGAGGTTAGGCCTCAAACTGATCTTAGATGTAGTAACAAACCACACAGGCGATGTTATTCAGTACAAGGAGAAAGATGCATTTATCCCGGCAGATCTGATAAACGCTAAGAATCCAGCCTGGCTCAATGATTTAAGCAATTATCACAACGTTGGAGACATCAGTAATTGCTGGGGCGATGGTTCATGTTCACAATTAGGTGACTTTTATGGATTAGATGATGTAGCAACTGAAAAACCGGTTGTGTACAACGGATGGGCTGATGTTTTTGGTCAGTGGATTAAGGATTATGGATTCGCTGGCTTTCGAGTCGATACCGCCCGACATGTAGATGATAATTTCTTTAAGAATTGGTCTCCACAAATTAATGCAGCGGCACAATCAGTTGGAATCGATAACTTTACAATTTTTGGTGAGGTCTGGGATGTAAACCCTATTAACTTGATGAACTACATGCGTCGCAACAAGATTCAAACTGTCCTAGATTTTCCCTTTCAACGCATAGCTACAGAATTTGCATCTGGGTATTCAGATGCAGCAACTCTACGGAATCTCTTTATCTATGATGATCTATACACAACAGCTGATTCTCATGCGGGCAACCTAGTAACATTTTTAGGCAATCATGACATGGGCAGAGCGGCCAAAATCATTGAATCTAGGAGGATTAATCCAGCCTCAGAGCTATTGCCCCGGACACTCTTGGGTCATTCATTGATGTATCTGACACGTGGAATCCCATCGGTTTACTATGGGGATGAGGTTGGAATGATTGGTACCGGTTCAGGAAGTGACCAATTAGCCCGTCAAGATATGTTTTCAACACAGGTCGAAATTTGGAAAACTGAAAAAAGAGTTGGTTCAGCTCCAATAGGTTCTGGGAACTCATTTGATATTACTGATAAACATCCGATCGCCAATCACTTAAAGGCCTTGGCTAAGTTACGAGCATCAAATCCAGGGTTAACTAACTCATCGATGCAGCTTCGTTACGCCAAAGATTATTTGTTTGCTGTCTCCAAAAAGGATGACTCTGAAGCTCGCGAGTATCTTATTGCATTTAATAATTCGACTAAAGCAATCAAAGCAACTATCCCAACTGCAACATCTAAGGGTGGTTGGAAGTTGCTCATGGGAAAGACCTCTATAAAGACGGCAGCAGAAAAGGTCACCATTACAGTTCCTGCTCTATCAACAGTAGTAATCAAAGCAAATCAAAGGATTGATAAGACAGAGGTAAAGGTTGGGAAGATCTCATCCAAGTTAGATTTCTTAACTGGTTATTACGAGACTAAAGCCTCAGTTACAACTAAGGATTTAGCAAAGGTTACTTTCTATATCCGTAAATCGGCTGATCAACCATGGAGCTCTCTTGGAACCGACACTAACTCTCCATATACAGTATTTGTAGATCCTTTAGATTACGAGGGTGCAAAGATTCAGATCAAGGCGGAGGTAATGAACTCGAAGGGAGCAAAGTATGAGCTACCAACCATCAGTGTTGTTATCTCCGCACCATGACGGCAGCGAACTATATGTAAGCAATAGCGCACCCACTATTGGACAAAGGGTTGTATTAAAGGTTCGTGTTCCGCACTCTTACACCTTTGAAAAAAGCTTTATTCGTATCTACGAAGATGGCGAACCACGCAGTTATGAGCTGGCTTTGGTCTCTAAGGGCCACACAGAGGATTGGTATCAGGTAGAGATACCAATTGTTAATACCCATACCTTGTACCGCTTTGTCTTTGTTTCTAGGGATCGATATGACTGGCTCAACGCCTTTGGCCTGAGCGATCATGATGTTCATACCAACAATGATTTCCAAATAGTTGCAGTGCCAGCAAATCCCGAATGGATTAAATCCTCCATCTTTTATCAAATCTTTCCAGACCGTTTTGCCAAGTCAGCACATACTTATCCGATTCCGGATTGGGCCCATCCACGTGATTGGAATGAGCTACCTCGAGGTCGCAGCGAGTTTACGAGCAGCGAGCTGTATGGCGGTGACATTGTCGGAGTCGAAGAACACCTCGACCATATTCGTGATTTAGGTGTAACCGGGATCTACTTCACCCCATTTTTTCCATCCCGGTCCAACCATCGATATGACGCCAGCAGCTTTACCGAGGTTGATCCTATTCTTGGTGGTAACAAGGCGCTCTTTTCTTTGGTCAAAAAAGCAAACAGGTATGGAATTCGAATCATGGGAGATTTGACCTCAAACCATTGCGGCGCAGGTCATCCATGGTTAGCAAAGGCGAAGAAGAGTAAGAGCGCAAAGGAGAGAACTTACTTTTACTGGGACAAGAGCGTTAAGCATGGATATGTAGGGTGGTGGGGGTTGGCATCACTACCAAAGCTCAACTTTAACTCTGCAGCGCTTAAAAAAGAGATGTACAAAGGTAAGAACTCAATTGTTCGCAAGTGGATCTCACCACCATTTGGAATGTCTGGTTGGCGCATCGATGTTGGAAATATGACAGGGCGACTTGGCGCAGATGATTTACATGATGAGGTTATGCATGGGATTCGTCAGGCGATGGATGAGACCAATCCAGATGCATGGTTAGTTGCAGAAAATGGTGATTTTGTAGCAAGTGATCTCAACGGTCTTGGTTGGCATGGAGCAATGAATTATCAAGGTTTTATGCGCCCTGTATGGAACTGGCTCAATCGAAACTCTGAAATTGGCGGCGGCTTTCAGGGTCTGCCCTTTGAGATGCCACAGATTTCAGGTCAGCAGTTGATTAACAGCATGAAACAGTTCAACGCATCTGTTCCGTGGAGAAGTGTTACCGCAAGTATGGTGCTGCTCGATAGTCATGACACCGCTCGTTTTCGAACAGTTGTTAAGGGCGATGTAGCCTCGCACCTATCGGCAATGACAATGGTCCTTACCTACCCCGGAGTCCCTTCAATCTTTGCTGGCGATGAAATTGGTCTAGAAGGTTCATGGGGAGAAGATGGCCGCCGCACAATCAATTGGGAGGATCGCTCGCAGTGGGATCACACCTTTATGGGTGATGTTCGACAACTCATCTCAATTCGCAAAGGTAATGATGGGTTAATCAATGGTGGTTTGCGTTGGTTGGCCGCAGAAAAGGATTTCATTCTCTATCTACGTGAATCCAAAAAGCAATCGGTTTTAGTTTTTGTCTCACGTAAGGGTGTAAATGTAAAGATTGATTTATCAGAGTTTGGTCTGCAGGTGACACAGGTTCTTTATGGCCAAACTGTAACCGGCAGCAAATTCTCGATTAAATCAAAGGAGGCAACCCGGGGGATTTGGGTAGTTACCCCTTAAGCCAAAAACGTAATGGATCCTGCAAGTACTTTGCCCACGATCTTTCATTGTGACCGCTTCGCTTGTACACCTTACTTTCATAGTTATGAGTAAATCCACGGCTTCGCATTAATCTGTCTACATAGTTTTGTAGTGATACATACTCTTTATCCAACCCTTTATCGCCACGACTCATCCAGACTTTGTGGCTCAGTGGTAAGGCTTCAACCATTGATCGCGCAAAGTTCTCATCACTTATTACCCAATGTGGAGACAAGGCCAGCGCTGTTGTGAACTTATCTGGGTGTTGAATCGTTGCGTACAAGGTTGCTAATCCGCCCATACTTGAGCCAATAACAGCTGTTTTTTCAGGGGAGTGCTCACCGTAAATAGTGGGAACTATTTCTTCAAAGATTTGATTTAGGTATGAATCTGAATGTAAAGCAACTGTTGGATCCTTAATCGCCCAGCGCGGATCTACATAAGCATCAGCTGAAAAGAATTTCTCTGGCGCTAGATCCTTTGCTCGCCCCCACGGGTTCTCTTTAGTTGAGCTGTGCCAAACGGCAATAATTGTTGGAGGCTTTACTCCCGCCTCTTGAGCGACATGGATCGCAGATTGTGCCATCTTCCATGTCTGTCGGCGGTGGGTACTTGTTGTTCCATCAAAGACATTTTGCCCATCATGTGCGATCAGGAGGTGCTCACCACCACCTCGGGGAGACCAGTAATCAACGGTTCGATCCCCAAAGCGGGTACGGACAACCTCGCCCGGAACTCCTCGGATTTGATAGCGCTTAATCTCGTGCATGGTGATTTAATCATCCCATGTCGACACCGAAAACATCAATTATCTGGTTTCGTCGCGACCTTCGAATTAATGATCATCCAGCTTTGTTAGCTGCGATTGAATCAGCCGATCAGATAATTCCACTCTTTATTCTGGACAAGCAACAGATAAAAGAGGCTGGTACAAAGTTGTTGGCGTATATGGGCCAATCACTTCGTAAGTTAGATCAATCTCTGGGTAACAATCTGCATATTATCGAAGGTGATCAGGTCGAAGTACTTTCTGCTTTGATTAAAAGGTATGGGGTGGAACAGGTTCACATCTCGGCAGAGTATGAAAGATATGGCGCTGCACGTGATGCACGGGTTGAAGCTGCAGGAATCACATTGATCAGAACTGGTAGCCCATATGCAGTTGCTCCAGGTCGCGTTTTAAAACCATCTGATGCAACCCCTTACAAGGTGTACACACCTTTTTACAAAGGGTGGAGGACACATGGTTGGAGAGCGCCAGCTGTTACACCGAAGAAATTCACATGTGTAGAACCAACCTCTGAGTACCGTGCCTTTCCAGATTTTCCAATGCCTGAAGGGGTCAAGGTCATTGAAGCTGGCGAAGCAGCGGCGCTAAAGCGGTTTAAAGAGTTCAGTGAAAGTGGCTTGAATTCATATGATGAAAATCGAAACCTTGCAGCGATTGATGGAACCTCAAAGATGAGTTCTTATCTCAAGTTTGGCGAGATTCATCCTCGCACCCTGCTTGTAGATTTAGGTGAGAGCAAAGCTCATGACACCTTTAGAAAAGAGATTGCCTGGCGAGAGTTTTACGCCGATGTCTTGTTTAACAATCCAATGACCGATGTTGAATATTACGTACCTAAGTTTGCTCAGATGCGTTACGACAAACCCGGACAGCAGTTTAAAGCGTGGTGTGAAGGTAAGACAGGGTATCCATTTGTAGATGCTGCGATGCGCCAACTACTACTTGAAGGATGGATGCACAACAGAACCCGCATGGTCGTAGCCTCATTCTTGGTGAAGGATCTGCATTTAGAGTGGCAGCTAGGTGAGCGGTTCTTCGCCGAACACTTAGTTGATTACGATGTTGCATCAAATGCTCATGGCTGGCAGTGGACGGCGGGAACAGGTACCGATGCATCCCCTTATTACCGTGTGTTTAATCCAATTGAACAAGGTCGCCGGTTTGATGAAAATGGAGATTACATTCGCAGATATGTTCCAGAGCTTGCCCATCTGTCAGCCTCAGAGATTCACGAACCTTGGTTATTCCTAGATGGATATAGCAAGGGATATCCAGAGCGAGTTGTTGATCATGCAGTTGAACGACTTGAAGCCCTTGCACGTTTACAAGAGATTAAAGCTGACAAACCCCCAATGCCTGGCGCTTAGCCGCATACATCGCATTATCTGCACGCAGTAAGAGATCAGCTGCGCCATCATTGTTTGCAATACCAATACTGACTCCGATACTTATTTCATGCCCATCGATAATAAAGGGATAAGACAGTGTGGCTCGTAGCGCTAAAGCGATCTCCAAAACGAGTTCTTGTGAACCATCTACTAATACCCCAAACTCATCACCACCCAAGCGAGCAAGTAATGCTCCACTAGGTAGGGCACGGCTAAATCGTTGTGCAACTAGTTGTAAAACCTTGTCTCCGACCTCGTGGCCGAAGCTGTCATTAACCGGCTTAAAGCCATCTAAATCCATCAGTAGTAAGGATCCACTTCGGGAGGCATAGTTTTGAATTTCAGAGATCAAGCGTCTGCGATTGGGCAACATAGTTAACTCATCTGTTCTGGCCAAAATTCGCTCATGACCAATGTTTCTTGCTTGGTTAAGAGCAATACTCATTCTGATAAAGGCAAGTGCAAGGGTTCCAATTGCCGGTAGCAAAATGAAGTGAGGAAAGTTATCAGGTGCAATAGCAAGAAGTGCCAACAAGGTAGCACTCAAGAAAACAGAGATAGTGATTAATACAGGGCTGACCCCATTTTTATTTCTGTTATCTGTACCAGGTCGCCAGGTACTTTCTGCGATTACAACAAAGGCTAGTAACCAGCCGTAATCAATCAATGATCCAAAGGTGTAACTCATATTGAGGTTTTGCCACAAGAAGATTAGATCTGTTATCGCATAGATAAGAACACCAAGGCATAGCAGTAAACCACGTTGTGAAAAACCCTGCATCACAAAGGTTGCAATGATGAAGCAGAGCAAGACTAAATCTGCAACGGGGTAAATGGTTGCAAGAAAGGATTGATTGAGATCTCCATCAAAGTATGGAAGTACGGGTTGCAGGGCAAAGGCAGCTCCTAAGGTGCTTAACCCCAAGCCAACAATTGATGCATCAACAACCTCAAGCACAGTTAACCTTTGTTGAGTAGAGATCAAAAGGTGTAGACCCAAGATGGCAAGCGGGTAAAAGAGCAGATACATCGAATCTGTAATAGCTATAAAGGACTCCGGAAAATTCAGGTAGGAGCTACTCGTAACAATCATCGAGCCGATACTCCAAGCACCGATGGCACAAGCGGTCAGCGGTTGAGCCCATCTGTTATTTATTCTTGGAGCGGTTAGCACCGACAACACGCATGCAATGGCGACACTGTTGAAGGCGACGAGATCGCTCCATACCCCTGAGAGCCAGAAGTGCAGAGGTATCTGTCCCACCAATAAGACAGGCGCGATAAAACGCATGACAGGCATGAATACAGAGTAAGAACAGATTCGCTTTTTTGGGATAGGGGTTCCCATAGATGCAAAAAACCCGCTACCCATTAGGTAGCGGGTTTTTGAGTTTTTAAGGGTTAAAGCCCTCGGGTACAGATCAATCGCGCCGTAGCACGAGTATCTTTAATGTTAGCGCTCAACTCAGCTGGCTTGCTCTGCGCTGTTAACTTGGCAGATTCAAGCTTTCTTACCTCTAACTCCAGACGTCGCAACTCACTGCCGTAGGCACGGATTGCAGATGTCCAAGATCTAACCGCTGTTTCCAAGACTCTTTCAGCTGCAGGAGTTTTTGCTTCAGCCAGTTTGAGGTTCGCACCCGCAAGCCTCTCAGTGGAGTCATCGATCTTGGCTTGGATCTCTTTCATCTTAAGATTTTGAGCGGCGATACCGAGTTCAATTACAGGAATTTGATCCTTAAACTTAGCCGCTGTTACTACCGCATCCGAAGCCGCTTTGACAGCGCCATTAGCAGCCGCAAGACAATCTATAGAGAGCCAGGTCAACTTCTTACTAGTAGTAAGTGGGTTTGTACTGCATCGATAGCTTCCTAGAGATGTTTTTGTAGTTTGACCTGACTTCTTGCATGCAACTCCATTAGAAATCTTGACTGCTGCATCTGCAGGTACGGCGATCATGACGCCACCGGCGACTATGAGTGCTACTGAAAGTGATGCGATCTTGCGAAACATGAGTATGCCTTTCGTAGTAATGAGGTCATACTATCGATGAGGCACTTAAAGAAGGCTGAAAACCCGCCGAGAGTCCGGCAGATATAACCATTACCTCCGCTGTTTAGACCTCATATTCATGCCGACCTTTCTAACAATTGAACGAGGCACCGTCTGCACGATGAAGATAAGCAGCTTGTACTGCCACCCAGGAACACTCACCGCTTTGCCCTTTAGGGCATCGCTCCATGACTGTTCAACCAATCGATCAGCATCTAGCCACAAAAACTCCGGTAGCCCCTTCATCGACATCTTTCCACGCTGATGAAACTCGGTGCGTGTAAATCCTGGGCACAGAGCGCTGATCTTTACACCGGTTGCTGCGAGCTCGGTGTGTAATGACTCAGATAAAACTGTCAGGTATGACTTTGAAGCGCTATAGGTACCACCAGCGATGTATCCAGCAACCGATGAAACATTGATGATCACGCCCTTATTTCGCTCCTTCATTAATGGAAGCGCAACATGCATGAGTCGCATGGGTGTTCGAACCAGCACATCTAATAGTTGCTGTTCAATCTCTATAGTCGACATTGTGAATGCCTTACTAGTTCCAAACCCTGCGTTATTAATCAGCACATCGATTTGATTTTCAAGAATGTAATTTTCAACCTTCAGGCAACCTTCATCAGTTGCAAGATCTGCCTGAATCACATGGGTCTTAACCCCAAACTTTTCTTCCAGGCCCTGTGCGCGTTCCTGCAGACGAGGCAGGTCACGCGCTACCAACACAATGTTGTACTTGTGTGATGCTAAAAGACGAGTGAAGCTCTCACCAATCCCTGAGGTTGCACCAGTAACTAGCGCCCATGAAACCATGTCTTCTCCTAACTAATTATTAGTTCACCAACTGCACCCTTGGGTACAAATGGTGAGTGTGGTGCAATAGGTGTGAGCATTTGGTAACTCTGGCCTTGTGTCGGACGGGGATCACTCTCACCCTTATTTGGCCACAATGAAAGTGCACGCTCTGCTTGTGCGGTAATTGTAAGAGATGGATTAACTCCAAGGTTTGCGGTAATTGTTGAGCCATCAACTATATGAAGCGATGGATAGTTCCAGACTCGATGGTAAGGATCTACAACTCCGCGCGATACATCCGCGCCAATTACGCAGCCGCCGACAAAGTGTGCGGTGAAGGGGGCATCAATTAAATCGCCAACGTGCCCACCTGCGATGCCGCCATGTTTTTCTGCGATGCGACGAACCACTTCATTTGCAGCTGGGATGTAAGTCGCGTTGGGATGCTCTGAGTCATTGGTAGAAGTTAAATGCCAACCAAACCAGCTGCGTTTTGGCTTAACTGAGATAAATGAATCAACATTTTGCATGGTCAATGCGATTACTGTGCGCTCACTCCATTTACGAACATCGAGAATTTTCTTTAAGAGATAGGGATTTGCGATGAATGCTTTCCACCATTGCTTCCGGCGTACCTTTGATGAGTAACCATCGGTCATAATGGTTTGGAGCAATCCCATAAGGTTGCTGCCCTTGCCATATCGAACAGGTTCAATATGGGTGTGCTCATCTGGAAAGAAAGAGGATGTGATTGCACTTCCTTGACTGAAATCAATATCTGAATTTTTCATCATCGCCCCGGTGAGCGCTTCGCTATTTGTTCGTGAAAGATCACCTAATCGATCTGACATTAAAGGCAAAACTCCAGAGCCCTTCATCTTATGTAGCAGTTTTTGAGTGTTATAAGTTCCGGCAGCAACGATTACATCATTGGCAAAGAATGTTTTTCCTCGTGAACCAAATGGATCATTTGTCTTGGTTGTTGTGATCTTCCAACGCCCATCCTCAAGCTGCTGAACTTTGGTTGCTGTTGTCATTGGAAAAACTTGCGCACCTGCAGATTCGGCAAGCCCTAAGTAATTTTTTGGCAAAGTATTTTTCGCGTTGAATTGACAGCCGGTCATGCAAGAGCCACATTGCTGACAACCATTTCGATCTGGGCCAACACCACCAAAGAATGGATCTTTAGCGGCTATTCCCTTTCCTTCGCCAAAGAAAACTCCAAGCGGTGCCATTTGAAAGGTATGTCCAACCCCCATTTCAACGGCGACATCCTTCATCGCCTGATCGCTATTTGAAAAGTAAGGGTTCTCAGTTACACCCAACATCCGCCGAGCTTGATCAAACCAAGGCTCAAGCTCCTTCTTCCAATTGGTAATTGATGCCCACTGTTTATCATTGAAGTAATCATCACCAGGCTGATACAAGGTGTTTGCGTAAACCAGAGATCCACCACCAACACCGGCACCACTTAAAATCAAAACATCTGGCAGAACATGAATTCGTTGGATTCCGTACAAACCAAGTTTTGGAGCGAAGAGAAATTTGTTTAAGCGCCAGGAAGTCTTGGGAAAATCCTTGTCCTTAAAACGACGCCCTGCTTCAAGTACAGCTACTGAATATCCCTTTTCGCGCAATCGAAGCGCGGAGACCGAACCACCAAAACCTGATCCGATCACCACGACATCGAATGTACTTTTCATTTAATCAAACAATGATTCCTGATGGATCTTCTTCACGTACCTTCCACTCTGTTCCATATGAAGGAAGCAAATCCAAGAATGGCTTTGCATCAAACCACTCTGGCCCAACAACACCTTCTGGCTTCCAAACTCCCTTATGAATCAACTCCATCGCAATAACTGGATTGACTGCGGTCTGCCAAACAACGGCTTGATCCCCATATTCAGCCATCGACCACTCGTTGTCAACCACGTTATACATGTAACAAGCGTAAGGCTTACCTTCTTTATTAAGCCCCTTAACAAGTGCACCCGCGCAAGTCTTGCCCTTCATGCGTGAACCAAGTGTTGCAGGATCAGGTAAAGCTGCAGCAAGCAGATCACGAGGTGAAACCTGAATACCTTGAACATCTACATGGTCTTTGCGATCCATTCCCAACATATGAATTGTCTTCAAAGTTGTGATGAATTGTGCGCCAAGTCCGTACTTAAAGTTAACCTTTTTAGCATCCACCTTTTGTGGGATCAGTACAACCTCTTCATGCTCAACGTTGACACACTCAACAGGTCCAATGCCTTCAGGGAAATCAAATACTTCGATCTCACTAAATGGTTCAGTTGTGTACCAACCGCGACCATCCTCCCAAACCAACGGGGGATTTAAGCACTCTTCAATTGTTGTCCAAATCGAAAATGATGGAGCAAAGTCATAACCTTCTACAGTTAAGTTGGAGCCATCAAAGATTGTCAATGAATCAATTCGACTAAAGAGATGATCTTCGGCGTAACGTGCAAAGACATCGCTCATACCTGGCTCGATTCCCATTCCAACGAGAGCGTAAATCTGTCGCTCTCCCCAGTTCCAGTCACGTGCAAACTGCTCATCACCAAGCTTTACGCCGGTTTCAGTGTTTGGATAGTGAGGGTGGGGGCGAGAAAGTGACATTGCCATATCGATGTAATTGGTATTTTCAATTTCGCAGGCTAAGAAAATTGGCATAACAAAGCGTGGATCTACGGCGTTAACAACTACATTTGGCTTTACCTTGCGAATCAACGCACGGATATCCTCCAGTTGGCGGCGTTCACCTCCGCTGCTGAGAATCGTGAATCCTTGACTCGGGTAACCGCTTCTTCCGCGCGTGACAGAGTTCGATCAGCGACAACCATCTCAGAAATAAATGATTTACGTGATGCGATATTGACAATAGCTCTGCCAACTCCGCCCGCGCCTATAACTAGCGCCTTCATTGTTGGCCTCTCATGAGGGAATAACTTCCTTTTCCTTAGATTGGGGAGTCTACCCGTTCGCTTTATTCATGACAAGGCATCTTCTTTTTCATGACAAGATTAGGCATTGTTATCGATTAAGTAGTAAGGATTAGTCCCCGTAGCTCAGTGGATAGAGCAACCGCCTCCTAAGCGGTAGGTCGCAGGTTCAACTCCCGCCGGGGACACAGTTTTTAAGAAAAAACAACTGTTCGCTTGCCGACAATGAATATCTTGTCATCTGCGTACAACTTAACCGCTTTTGCTAAGACTCTACGTTCGATATCGCGACCGATTGCAATTAACTCTTCTGCAGAAGCGTTATGAGTTACATGTGCAACATCTTGTTCAATAATTGGACCTTCATCTAAATCACTTGTTACAAAGTGCGCTGACGCGCCAATGATTTTTACACCACGCTCGTGTGCCTGGTGATATGGCTTAGCGCCCTTAAAGCCAGGTAAGAACGAGTGGTGGATGTTGATAATTCTGCCAGGCATTGTGTTGCAGAAATCTGTGGAAAGAATCTGCATATAACGTGCCAAAACCACAAAATCAATCTTTAGCTCTGCAATCTGCTTCAGAATCTCAGCCTCTTGGGATGCCTTTGTTTCAGTAGTTACCGGCAAGCAGAGAAATTTGACTCCATGTGATTCAACTAAGCTCCGCAGATCCTCACGATTTGAGATAACCAAAGGAATTTCAACGTTGAGTTCACCTAACTCTTCAAGGTACAAGAGATCGCGCAAGCAGTGGCTTTCTGTCGTGACCATCACCAATGCACGTGGCTTTTGTGCAGTCGGTCGAATATGTAATGAGGGGTTGAACTTTGAAAGTCCATCATTCAAACTCTTACGCGCACCTTCTAATCCCTGAGAAGTTTCAAAGCGGGTACGCATAACAAATTGATTGGTTGTTGGATCTGTGAACTGTTGATTCTCGATAATGTTTCCGCCGCAGTCAAGTACCGCCGATGTCATCGCATGAACGATGCCTGGCTGATCTGAGCATTGCAGGGAAGCGATGAGATCCATGGGCTAAGGGTACGCGAGATTAGTGGCGCAAGGTAAATCGCTGCATCCACTTTGGTGCCCACCAGTTGTTTTCACCAAATAGTCGCATCAATGCTGGGACTAATAGACCACGAACAATGGTTGCATCCAAAATTACCGCTAGGGCGACTCCAAATCCCATGGTTTTGATAGATGTGACACCGCTAGTTACAAAGGCTGCGAATACGACCGCTAACAAAACCGCTGCCGCTGTGATGATTCGTGCAGAGCGTTGGAGGCCAACGGCTACCGATTCAACATTTGATTTACCAGCAAGGTGTTCTTCGCGAATACGAGATAACAGGAAGAGCTCGTAGTCCATGGACAGACCAAACACAACAACTGCAATTAATATGACAATAGATGTATCCAGGGTTCCAGTAACTGTAAATGAGCCAACTAACCATTGCAGGTGGCCACCAATAAATACCCATGTCAGCACACCCATGGTTGCACCAAGTGAGAGGAAGTTTAGAATCACAGCCTTAATTGGCAAGATGATTGACCCGGTAAAGATAAAGATCAGCACCAGAACGCTGAGCACAATCCAAGTAAGTGCCCAAGGCAAGGTTCGTGCAATTCCATCTTGAGAGTCTGTGTAATCAGCTGCAACTCCACCTACCAAAGTTCCTTCGGGTGAATCAACGGTGCGAACATTGTGAATCAGCTCTTGCGATTCAGGGGTACGCGGCAACATCTCTTGGTAAGCAATTAATCGAACATCATCGCCAACAGTTGTTGGTGGAAGAACGGCAACGATCCCTGAAACCTGCCGAAGCTTTGCGGCATATGCATTGATCTCATCGCTCTTGTTAGCACCATCGATGATGATGATTTCAATTGGAGTTCCTGTTTGCCCAGGAAAACGTTCAGATTGAAGCGCAGTTGCGACCGCGGCTCTATTATCTGCCGGCAAGATTCGAGAGTCGCCTTGAGAAAACTTAATACTTGTAATTGGCGCTGCCATGATTCCAAGAATGACAAGTGACAAAACAACCGCTGAAACAGGACGCCTCATTACTAAACGAGCGGTCCGCGCCCAACGTCCATCCTCCTTTGGCGTGATTGCAGATTTGCGGACAACACCCTTATCGATGCGATCACCAAGAAGGGCCAAGATCGGCGGCAATCCGAAGAGGGCACCGATTACAGCAAGTGCAACTACTGAAACTCCTGCGTAACCAAATGATTGTAAAAATGGCAGAGGGAAGAAGGTAAGGGAGAGCAAGGTAACCAAAACAGTCATACCGGAGTAAAAGACGGTCTTACCCGCACTTGCCATCGTTGCCACAATTGAATCTTCCACACTCTTTCCGTGGTGAAGCTCTTCGCGGAATCTATTAACAATCAGCAGGGCGTAATCAATACCTAAGCCAAGGCCCATACCTGTCGTCAGGTTAAGTGCGTAGATACTGACATTGGTAAATAAGGTAAATAGATAGAGAATAAAGAATGCGCCCAGAATCGCAGCTACTCCCACAATCAACGGCATCGCTGAAGCGGCCAAAGCTCCAAATACAAGGACAAGCAAGATAAAGGTCAGTGGAATCGAGATAAGTTCTGCAATCTTGAGATCATCAGAGATTTTTTCAGTGATCGCGTGTCCAACTACTGCAACTCCACCTGCATACAAGGTCAGACCTTCATAAGGCCCATCGTACTTTTTCTGCATTCTCTTTCCGAGCTCTTGGCTCTTGGCACTAAATGCTTCTCCATCCCCATACACCAGTATGTATGCCGCTTTTCCATCACTAGATTTCAAAGTCGCTTCGCCAGCGCTGCTCCAATAAGAAAGAACTCTCGTGACTCCTTCTTCTTGTGCAATCTTCTTTTCTAGCGCAATACCCTTTTGAACTATCACAGGATCTGTGACATCGGTAGAACCTGAATCAACAATAATTACCACCGCTGGGTCTGAAAGCTTCAACTCTTCTGTCAGATACTCGTAGACCTTATAAGAGTCGCTATTAGGATCACTGTATCCACCTGAATCAAGACGGCTAAAGGTCAATGAGCCGACACCACCTGCAACCAAAATTCCGACAATAAAGAGAATCACAGCGCTCTTGCGACGCTTAAAGATGAAGTGACCCAACTTCTCAAACATTTACATCTCTTTTCTTAGTAGTTAAAGGTTTTCTAGCGGTAGTACACTTAATTTCATGAGCGATCTATTTCCGAAGGTAACCTCCGATGAAATTGATCTGGATGCTGCATCTGAACAAGCTAAACGTGAAGAAGAGTTGGAATCAGATCGTCCACCACATCACGAGGGTTAATCAGCCTTAGGCGCCGACACTGGCGCAGGTGTGCTCTTAACTGGGTCAGTTTTAGTTGCCTCTTTTTTTACTGAATCTGTTTTATAAAACCCTGATCCTTTAAATACGACACCAACTGCTGTGTACACCTTTCGGATCTCTCCCTTGCACTCAGGACAGATAGTCAGAGAGTCATCTGAGAAGGATTGAATCGCTTCAAACTGGTGCTCACATGCGGTACATGCATATTGATATGTAGGCACCACGACTCCACTTCTGGCCAAAAATCCCGCAGGCTTAATCTGCCATTGGGGCTATGTGCTTAGTCTAAAGAGATGAGAAGATTGGCGCGAATTGAGGCACTTTCCTGGCGCCTCTGGAAAGGCAGATGTGAGCAAGTTCGCAGCCCGTAGCGCTTTAGTACTTTTATTAACTTTATTGGGAACAACTGCGACATTCGCAAACTCCCTAGTGAGTACTTCGCCAATGAGCGGAACCACATTGTCTGTTTCTCCGACAAGTGTCACAGTTACAGGACAACTGCCTCTACTTCCAGATGCCAATGATATTTCAGTTACAGATCCAAAAGGTATTCGGGTTGATGATGGAACCATTACGGTTAACGATGTAAGCGCAACTGTCGGATTAATGCCATTAACAGAATCTGGTTTTTATACAGTCACTTATTTCTTGTTTGCCGAAGCTGATGCACCTTTGGAAGGAAGCTACCGTTTCAAGTATCAGGCACCCAGCACAATTGCTCCTGAGGCACCAACTCCTGAGCCAACACAATCTCAAACTCCTGCAAGTAGCAGTTGGGCAACAAATATTTTTATCGTACTACTCTTAGTGCTTGCAGTTGGTGTGACAATCGGATTGTCACTTTATGCACGTAAATTATTTATTAACCGATGAACTCACTAACAACCGCTTTTAAGTTTCTAAATTTGTTAGGTGGATTTGCCACTGTCGGTGCATTGTTAGCGATGGCTTTTCTTCTCATCAATAAAGATGGGTTTTTAACAACTTCGGGGGAAAAGCTTCGAAGCCTTTTGCGGATAAGTTCAGCGTTGTGGGTTGTTGGTGCCTTTGGAACGATTATCTTTACCTTGGCTCAAATTTTGGGAACAACTCTTTCAGATGCCTTTGATGTAACAGTTATTCGCTCCTTCATAACTCAGATATCTCTTGGAAAGTACTTGGCCTTTCAGGCGGTAATGGCGGCTGTAGTTCTAATTTTTTCTATTTCTGCACGGAAGATTGAATCTCTTATAATTTTGATGGCGCTTTCGATAGCAGGTTTAGTTGCACCGGTTTTTGAAAGTCACTCTGCATCAAGCGGTTCACACTCACTTGTTATTGGCTCTCTTATAATTCACGTAATTGCGCTCTCACTGTGGGTTGGTGGAGTCATTGCACTCGCATCACTTTCAGCCCATGACCGCCCTGTAGCTGTTCCTCGATTTAGCCAACTGGCTTTGTGGGCGGCGATCGCTGTTGTTATCAGTGGTGCAGTGAACGCCTGGGCCCGTTTGAACTTTGTTGATGCCTGGAACTCTTCTTATGCATTTATCGTTCTTGGAAAAATCCTTGCCACAGTTTCTTTGGTCTTTATTGGTTATCTCCACCGAAAAAATCTTAGTAACAAGAGTTCTATCAATTGGGTGGGATTTGCAAAGATAATTACCGTAGAAGCCCTGATCATGGTTGTCACCGTATTTATGGGCACTTGGTTAACGGGTAGTGCATCTCCCGATCGTCCAGGAACCCAAAATTTCAACCTCGCACTTTCTATTGTAGGTATCGAGACTCCACCACCACCAACGCTCGCGCGCGTCTTGTTTAGTTACGAGCCAAATGCATTGATGATTGGAATTTTGGCGTTAGTGGTTGCGCTGTATATAAAGGGTGTTGTTGTTCTCACTAAGCGAGGCGATAAGTGGCCAGTTGGCCGAACAGTGGCGTTTGCATTAGGAATTTCTGCCGTTGATTTTGCAACAAGTGGTGGCCTCGGTTTGTACGCACAGTTCTCATTTTCATATCACATGATGTCGCATATGGTTCTAGGAATGATTGCGCCAATTGGATTAGTTCTTGGCGCACCCATGACTTTGGCTCTTCGTACTTTGCCACAAGGTAGAAATATTGATGAGCGCGGTGTTCGGGGATCTTTGCTTGCAGCACTTCATTCAAAGATTGGGGTTGTTTACACAAATCCCATTGTTGCTCTTGCGATTTTTGATGGCTCACTTTTTGCCTTGTACTTCACAGATCTCTTTGCCGTACTGATGCAAAGCCACATAGGTCACCTGTTTATGAGCCTTCACTTTTTAGCAGCTGGCTTTTTATTCTTCTTTATTATTATCGGAGTAGATCCAAATCCCCGCAGAGTTCATCACCTTGTTCAAATAGTGATTTTGTTTGCAGCGATGAGCATCCACGCCTTTTTCTCAGTAGCTTTGATGTCCAGCACAACTTTGATCGACAATGGTTTTTACGCCTCGCTACAAACCCCTTGGCTTGGAGATCCCCTCGTAGATCAAAAGCTAGGTGGATCTATCGGGTGGGCGATGGGCGAGATTCCTATCCTTATCGCTTTGGTCGCGACATTTATCAATTGGATGCGAGATGATTCGCGTGAGGCAAAGAGAATTGATCGCAATACCGCTCGCCAAGCGGCTATGGGTCAGCCAGATGAACTAGCTAATTACAACCAGTATTTGCAAGAGTTATCAAAGCGCGATAGGAAAGAGCCCTAATGGAGAACTTATTTGATCTACCCGCAGAGTATAAAGAGCTGCGTACAAGTGTTAGGGCGCTTGCTGAAAAAGAGATTGCACCCTT
This sequence comes from Bifidobacterium breve, assembly GCA_945890205.1. Taxonomy (GTDB): domain Bacteria; phylum Actinomycetota; class Actinomycetes; order Nanopelagicales; family Nanopelagicaceae; genus Planktophila. The sequence goes on from CAMDCL010000005.1 coordinate 24,813, forward strand.
TGCTCAGGCAGTTGATGAGGAGCATCGTTTTCCTCTTGAAGCTAAAAATGCGCTAGTCAAAAATGGATTGTATGCAGCCCATGTTCCAACAGAGTTTGGCGGAGATGGTGCTGATGCACTAGCGGCTGTTTTGATTATCGAAGAGGTCGCACGTGTATGCGGATCATCTTCTTTGCTTCCTGCGGTTAACAAACTGGGATCAATGCCTTTGATTTTGGGGGGCAATGATGAGCAGAAGAAGCGCTGGCTTCCACGATTGGTTAAGGGAGAAGGTTTTTCTTATTGCCTTTCAGAGTCAGAAGCGGGATCTGATGCATCTGCTTTGCGAACAAAGGTGGAACGCTCTGGCGATGGTTGGGTTCTTAACGGGAGCAAAAAGTGGATTACAAATGCAGGAGAGTCTGAGTTTTACTCTGTAATTGCACAAGGCGATCCAAAGTTACGAAGCAAGGGAATAACAGCATTTATCGTTGAAAAATCCGATCCTGGGGTTTCATTTGGCGCACCTGAAAAGAAGATGGGTATGCGCGGATCTCCAACTCGCGAGGTTTACTTCGACAATGTTGAACTTAGTGATGATCGCCGAATCAGTGAGGTGGGCGAAGGATTTGCATTGGCCATGAATACCTTGGATCACACCCGCATAACAATTGCCGCTCAAGCGATCGGATTAGCGCAAGGTGCATTTGATGTTGCAACAAAGTATGCCCATGAGCGTCATCAATTTGGTAAGCCAATCTTTGATTTTCAAGCGATCCAATTTATCCTCGCCGATATGGCGATGAATATCGAGGCGGCGCGTCTGCTGACATACTCTGCAGCAATTAAGAGCGAGAACAATGAGAAGGATTTAACCTTCTTCTCGGCAGCAAGTAAGTGTTTTGCAAGTGATATGGCGATGAAGGTAACTCAAGATGCGATCCAAGTTCTTGGTGGATATGGATATGTCAGCGATTATCCAGTTGAGCGAATGATGCGTGATACAAAGTTGACTCAGATTTATGAAGGAACTAATCAGATTCAACGCATTGTTATGGCTCGAAATCTTCCTAACGCTTAAAGCGCACAACTACCGATGGCGTTGCCGCAGCATCTAAAGCAACATCATGTGCTTCATGAGGAAGTACCTCGCTAGAGAGTTCACCTGCGTGCACCAAACCGATCTTCCATGCATTCAAACTCACAAGGGCACGGTCGTAGTAGCCACCACCCTGACCTAATCTGTAGCCAGATTGATCAATCCTTAAAGCTGGAACGATTACAACTTGAATCTGTGAGAGATCGGAGATTGGAGCACCGATCGGCTCTGAGATCTTCCTCTTTATTGTTAGAGCAGAAGGATCCCCGCTCCAGTGAACCCATTCAAGTTGATCTCCATTAATTCTTGGCAGAAGCAAGCTCTTGCCAGCTTTCATCAACGCCTCGTTGATCTCTACAGTACTTGGCTCGTGTTCGTAAGAGATATACGAGGCGATGGTTGTAGCCGACTCAATTTCGGGGGCTTTTAATATCACATTAAAGTTTGATGGAATGAACTTCTGAGAACGTTCACGACGGGCACGATCCCTCAGTGAGGCTTTTTGATCTGTCATTTAAATCTCCCGTGAAATCCCAAAGATCAATCTCTTCAACAAGTAGGGTTCGATTATGTCAGAACACACACGCGTAGATGAGTTTCTCACCTCATTGTTAGCTATCTGCAAGCCCCTCGAATCCTTTGAGATGCCTTTGTTGGATGCACATGGTGCAACCTTGGCGGCAGATATTTACGCCGGAGATCGCTTAGTACTGCGAGAAGGTGCTCGTATTCGTTCGACTCAAATTGGATTGGCTGCATCAATCGGTCGCGATCATCTGCCAACCCGCCCACATCCACGAGTTGTAGTGCTCTCTGCAGGACCAGATTTAGTTGAACCAGGCCAAGCCCTAAAAAATGCAAGTGATGAGTTTGAAACAAACTCTTGGCTTCTTACAACCGCGGTCCGAGAAGTAGGAGCTGTTGCATATCGAGTTCACTCCATCCCAGAAAATGAGGAGCAGTTACAGAAGGTCATTGAGGATCAATTAGTTCGGGCTGATTTAATAATTATTAGTGGTGAGCGACATGATGACTCTTTTGACTTGATAACTCGTACCTTGTCAGGTTTGGGGGAGATCACAACCGTTGACATGGCGATTGAAGCAAGTGGTCGCCATAACTTTGGAAGTATCGGACCTGATAAGACGCCAGTTGTCACACTTCCCGGAGATCCAATCGCTGCATATATCTCCTTTGAACTCTTTGTTCGTCCCATGATTCGCACAATGCTTGGAGCGGCGACAATTCACCGCCCATCTGTCAAGGCAGCTCTTGAAAAGCCGATTGCATCCGCACCTGGTGTGCGTTCATATATTCGTGCAGTTTTAGCTGAAGATGGAAAATCGGTAGTTCCGTTAGAAAATCAAGATGAGCAATCCACCCTTTCCGATGCAAACGCCCTCATTGCAGTCTCTGAAGGTGACACCATGCTAAAAACCGGCGATCAGGTGACGGTAGTAGTTCTAGAGCGTCGCTACATTTAATTTCATGAAAAGCTCTTGGCCCATCGAAGTTAAAGGTCTTGAGATCACCCTTCGCCCCTTACGTTTCAGGGATAGGGTCAAATGGAATCAGGTTCGAGCAGAAAATCGCGAGTGGCTATCACCGTGGGAGGCCACGATTCCATTGTCTGGCGAGGAGAGTTATAAGGAGCTTCCATCATTTTTTGAGATGGTGAAGATTTTAAATTTCGAGGCACGCAATGGCCGCTCACTCTCATTTGCAATCTGGCATCAATCACAGCTGATCGGCCAAATTACATTGGGCGGGGTTATGTACGGTGCTATGCGAGGTGGACACATTGGGTATTGGATCGATCGCAACTTCGCCAACCGCGGCTATACAACGCAGGCGGTTGAACTCCTGACGCAGTACGCCTTTACCGAATTAAAGCTTCACCGGCTCGAGATTAATCTGCGTCCAGAAAACGCTTCATCGCGCAGGGTTGCTGAAAAAGCTGGATATGTTTTTGAAGGAGAACGCCCTCGGTACCTTCATATTGATGGCCAATGGCGGGACCACATCACATTTGTTAAGGAAAATTCTGCGATCAAGTAGCGCTTAAATCCCCGAAATTCATCACCCCTTCCTTTACATTTATCCATCATGACTTCGGGACTTATTTATATTGCGATCATTGGAATGTGGGTCGCATACTTTGCACCCCGCTGGATCCATGACCGTAATGAGTTCTCCGGAAAATCTGTTGAACGTTTTAAAGGCGCTCTTCGAGTTGTTGCCAATCAATCGCCACAAGATTTAGTTAGTGGTGGAGCAATTCACATAGATTTAGATCAAGAGGCAAAAAATCGGCAAACACTGCTTCGCCGCAGAATTCTATTTTTACTGATTACATTCACACTAATCACAACAGTTATAGGTGGAGCTATGAACACAATGCCATTTATTTATGCGCTAGTACCTGCATCTGGTTTACTTATTTATATTGCAGGTGTTCGACGTAATGTGATTGGCGAACGACTGCAGAAGCGTCGTGTCCAACAACTGAGCCGCCAAAATTCGGGTGTTTCAAATACAAACCTTGCAGAGGTGATTCAGCCAAAGCCACGTACTGAACATTGGATTCCATTGTCAGAACGTGAGCTCAAGGGTGTTGTGATTTTGCCTCAAGGCACTGCAGCGGTTCGAAATGCTTGGGAGCCAACTGAAGTTCCTGTTCCAACCTATGTCAACGCTCCAAAGGCGGTTGCGCCAAAGCGTGTAATTGATCTGACAACTCCGGGACAATGGAGCGAAGAGCAGGAGCGTCTTGAGCGTGAAGCGCTAGCTGCAGTATCACCATCTCGGGATCAAATCTTTGATCAACAGTTAGCAGATGAAGCTGTTGAGCGTCTTAACCAGGCACGTGCAGCTAACCAATAATTAAATCCACGAAGCAAACCACATACGCATTTTCCACTGATCGTATGTGATTGTTTGGCCGGTATATAGCGGTAAGAAGTAGATAAAGCAGATAAAGATTAGGACAAACAAGCTACCTACAATTGATTGCGAAAACGCTGGTTTTAAACCACTATCGAGCAGTAACTTTGCACAGTACACAACCGCCAGGATCATAAATGGCTGAATAATAATGGCGTAAAAAGTAAACATTGTGCGCTGCTGCATCGCAAACCACGGCAAGTATCCAGCAATAACGCCTATGGCCACAATCAGTGCAGCTGAATCCGTGGTGCGATTAATTAAGGATTTGATCCAAAAACCAATTACTACTGCAATTGCAACTGTTCCAACCCACCACAAAATCGGTGTGCCAAGGGCTAGAACTTCTCGAGCACAACTCTTGGCTCCACAGTCAGAGGGTGCATCGTAAAAGAAGGATGTGGGTCTTCCCATGACAAGCCAGCTCCATGGATTGGCTTGGTAAGGATGTTTCTCAGTTAGACCAGTATGAAAATTCAGCATCTCCGAGTGATAGTTCAGCCAAGCGACAAAAGGATTAGATGAAGATTGTCGGCCCCAACCTTTGTCAGATAAAAACCAACCAATCCAGGTAAAGACATAAACTGAAATTGGAAGCAAACCATATTGAGCAAACTTTCGTGCAACTGATTTGATTGAATCTCGAATATCCATATTTACAAGGATTCGATAAAGAGCTACTAGTGCGATAACTGCAATAAAGTAAATTGCACTCCACTTGCAACCGAGGGCTAATCCAAATGCAAGACCTGCCCACCAATGTCGATCTCTGTGCCATAGCAAGACAGCGACAACTATAAAAAAAGTTAAGAATAAATCCAGCAGTGCAGTTCGTGAATGCACCAGAAGTAATCCATCAAATGCCATTAACGCCGCACCAAGGGCGGTTAGTAGTGGTGAGTAAAAGAGCACATGCACTAAGCGAGCAAAAATTAAAATCAGCAAAGTTCCAATAAGTGCAGTGGCAAAGCGCCACCCAAACTCATTGTCCCCAAAGATGGCTATGCCCCCTGCAATCAACCACTTTCCAACAGGTGGATGAACGATAAACTCTGGGTTACTTCCGCTCACCTCAACACCAAACTTGAGCAGATCGCGCGCACCATCAACGTAATAGACCTCATCAAAGATAAAGCCTTTGGTTGAACCAAGGTTTACCAGCCGCAGCACAAGGGAGGCTATTGCGATAAGTATCGGAGCTATAGCGGCGGCCATTGGTCAAGAGTATGCGCCTTCGCCCCTAATTACTGAGAGGATTACTCCATGACGCTTATCTTGGCAGCAACACCATTGGGTAACCCCGGGGATGCAAGTATCCGTCTCAAGAGTGCAATCGAAGGCGCTTCAATCATCGCAGCTGAAGACTCGCGACGCTTTCATCGACTATGTGCCGATATCGAGGTCACCTTCACCGCACGTGTTGTCTCCTTCTTTGAAGGAAATGAAGAGGATCGAACCCGCGAACTTTTAACTGAACTTAAAAGTGGTGCGACTGTTTTAGTTGTCTCTGATGCAGGTATGCCCACAATTAGTGATCCAGGATTTCGTCTCATGAGAGATGCAATTGCACAGGGAGTTGAAGTTGCTGTTATTCCGGGACCAAGTGCGGTCACAATGGCCGTGGCCTTATCTGGATTACCAACTGATCGATTTTCATTTGAAGGTTTTCCGCCACGCACTGCAGGTGCTCGACTTGCTACATTTGAAAAGCTTCGCTTTGAGGAGCGAACAATGGTTTTCTTTGAAGCACCACACAGGCTTGTTGATTCCTTAGCTGATTGTGTCAATATCTTTGGTTCAGATCGCAACGGCGCAATTTGTCGTGAGATGACTAAGCGGTATGAAGAAACTATTCGTGGAACATTAGCTGAACTTTCTACATGGGCAATGAGCAACGAGGTCTTAGGTGAGATCACCTTAGTTATCGCTGGTGCAACCACAGACTCTGCTTCCTTGACCGCCTCAGATATGGTGGCCCGAGTGCGTGAGTTTGAGGCTGCAGGAATGGATCGAAAGGGTGCAATTGCAACGGTTGCACAAGAGTTTGGCATCGCAAAGCGTCTGGTTTATGCCGCTGTCGTCGATGCTAATAAGATGAGCCAGTGACTAACTCTTTCTACTTAACGACTCCGATCTATTACGTCAACGATGCTCCACATATTGGGCATGCATATACAACCGTTGCCGGAGATGTGCTCACCCGTTGGCACCGTCAAAAGGGCGAATCGGTCTGGTTCTTAACTGGAACAGATGAACATGGTCAGAAAGTTATGCGCACCGCAGAGGCCAACAATGTTGCACCACAAGCATGGGTAGATAAGTTGGTTGCAGATGCCTGGAAGCCAAACTGGGAGCATCTCAATATTGCCAATGATGATTTCATTCGCACCACTGAAAAGCGTCACACAGAGCGTGTGCAAAAGTTTTTACAATTCCTCAAGGATGCGGGCCATATTTACGCTGGCAAGTATGAAGGTCCGTACTGTGTTGGATGTGAAGAGTTCAAACTTCCCGGAGATCTCATTGATATTGATGGTGCAAAGTGCTGCCCGATTCATAGCAAGCCAATTGAACTTGTCAATGAGAACAACTGGTTCTTCAAACTTTCTGCATTTGTTGAGCCATTACTTGCTCATTACAAAAACAATCCTGAGGCCTGCCAACCAGAAAGTGCGCGAAACGAGGTTGTCTCATTTCTAGAAGGTGGCGTATCAGATCTTTCAATCTCGCGTTCAACCTTTGATTGGGGAATTCCAGTTCCGTGGGATACCGATCAGGTTGTCTATGTTTGGTTTGATGCGCTACTTAATTACGCAACAGCGGTAGGTCTTACAGATGATCCAAACTCTGAAGGTGGCAAGAAGTTTGCTCAAACATGGCCAGCAGATGTTCACCTCGTTGGAAAAGATATTTTGCGTTTTCACGCCGTTATCTGGCCCGCGATGTTAATGGCTGCGGGTCTTGATGTTCCCAAGAAGGTCTTTGCTCATGGCTGGCTGTTGGTCGGCGGAGAAAAGATGAGTAAGAGCAAGTTAACCGGCATTGCTCCCAAGGACATTACAGATCACTTTGGAGTTGACGCATTTCGCTATTACTTCCTGCGTGCGATTCCATTTGGTACCGATGGATCATTTTCTTGGGAGGACATGAGCGCTCGGTACACATCAGAGCTGGCAAATGACTTTGGTAACTTGGCCTCACGCAGCGCAGCAATGGTTGAAAAGTACTGTGCCGGTTCACTTCCAGCGGTTAGCCATGATGCAGGACTTGAGGCAGCGCTCAAGGAGACCGTTGTAAAGGCAGATGCTGCAATGTGCGCACTTGATTTCCAGGGTGGAATCATGGCGATCATGGATTTTTGTAAGCAGGTAAATGGTTATGTAACGATTAAAGAGCCGTGGATCCTTGCAAAGGATCCAGCAAATCAAGCTGTACTTGAAGAGGTTTTATACAACACCGCTGAATCATTGAGAGCACTTGCAGTGTTGTTACATCCAGTCATGCCGCAGACATGCGAAATTTTATGGCAGAGCCTTGGTGCACAAGCGGTGCTTGGAGATTTGAATGCACAAAAGATTTCAGATGTTGCAAGCTGGGGGCAGTTGCCACAGGGTGCAACGGTTACAAAGACCCCAGTCTTATTCCCACGATTAGAAACCCCCGCCTAAATAACAATGGCTGATCGCCACAACCGCGATATCGATAGAGCTCGCGCACCTCTGCCAGAGCCGCTACCGGTTCCTACAGTTGATTCTCATGCACATCTAGAGATCGTCACCGATGCCGCCTTTGATTCGCAGGAGGTTGCAGATGTAATCGCTGAAGCAAAATCTGTCAATGTGGATCGCATCCTTCAAGTTGGATACTCGGCAGAGCAATCCAAATGGTGTGTTCAAGCCGCAGAAAAGTGGAGTACCTCAGTATTGGCAGCGGTTGCTTTGCATCCCAATGAAGCACCGGTTGTTGCTGATTTAGAGGCGGATTTAAAGATTATTGAGGAGCTTGCCCAGCATCCACGGGTACGTGCAATTGGCGAAACAGGTCTTGATTACTTCAGAACTCCACCTGAGCTACGCAAACGCCAACAGGATTCATTTAAGTGGCATATAGAGCTAGCGAAGAAAACCAAGAAGGCACTTGTTATTCATGATCGAGATTCACATGATGATGTTTTATCTGTGCTTCTAGAAGTTGGGGCCCCTGAAAAGGTTGTCTTTCACTGTTTTTCAGGAGATGTTGCAATGGCCAAGCTATGTATAGAACGTGGCTACATCCTGTCCTTTGCCGGCACATTAACCTTTAAAAACGCACCCGAACTTCGCGCAGCGGTCAAGCATGTACCTGCCGATCAATTACTAGTAGAAACTGATTCGCCCTTTCTTGCCCCATCTCCACATCGCGGTGCTGGAAATACACCTGCACAGATTGCAAATATTGTTCGTGCAATGGCGGTCGAGCGAGATCAAGATCTTGCAGAGCTTGCAACCGAACTGAGTGTTAACGCTGAACGAATCTTTGGATCCTTCGCACCATGACGCTGCTAGGGGCGGCACAAATCCGTGAACTTGCAGCTCAGCTGGATTTAAAGCCCTCAAAATCCTTGGGGCAAAACTTTGTAATCGATTCCAATGTCTGTACGAAAATCGTACGAACTGCAGGTGTTACCAAAGATGACATTGCACTTGAAATCGGACCAGGCCTTGGCTCACTAACCCTGGCGATGCTAGAAGCGGCACAATCGGTTATCGCAGTTGAAATCGATCCCCGTCTTGCTGAGCAACTGCCAATTACAGTTGCCCAACACTTTGCACATCCTGAAAATCTCACCGTCATTAATAAGGATGCATTAGCAGTTCATGATCTTTCAGTTGCACCAACGGTTCTAGTTGCAAACCTGCCGTACAACGTTTCAGTCCCGGTACTACTGCATCTTTTAGAAAAGTTTCCAAGCATTCGTACCGGTGTAGTAATGGTCCAGGCAGAGGTTGCAGATCGCTTAGCTGCAAAACCTGGCGGCAAAGAGTATGGAATTCCAAGTGTGAAGGCTGCCTGGTGGGCAGAGGTAAAAAATGCGGGCACAGTTTCGCGTTCAATCTTTTGGCCAGCACCCAATGTTGATTCAAAGCTGGTTGGCTTTACCCGCCGCCAGACCGCTGGCAGCGAAGAGATGCGCGAAAAGGTTTTTACAATTATCGATGCCGCCTTTGCGCAGCGGCGAAAGATGCTCAGATCAGCCCTTTCATCTCTGTATGGCTCATCATCTGCGGCGGAGGAGATCTTGATTAAAGCCAGTATAGATCCAACCTTGCGAGGCGAGGCTTTGGAGGTTAAATCTTTTTGTCAGATCGCAGCCGTTGCACCTGACATTTTCTAAGAGCGGTTATAGGGTCACCGCATGCCTGTAAAGAGTGTGACTGTGCGTGTACCTGCAAAGGTCAACCTTCAGCTCTCTGTTGGTCCAAAGGAGTCTGATGGATTTCACAATCTAGTCTCAGTTTTTCAGGCGATCTCTATCTTTGATGATGTAACAATTAAATTATCGGAACCTGGCGCTGGTTTGACGATCTCTATTTCAGGGGAGCAGACCCATGGAGTTCCAGCAGATGCAAATAATTTGGCGGCTAAAGCGGTTTCTCTTATTTCAAAAGAGTATGACTTAACCGTTGATGCCCACATTGAGATTAAGAAATCAATTCCAGTTGCAGGTGGCATGGCTGGAGGCAGCGCAGATGCTGCCGCGACAATTGTTGGTATTGATTACTTGTACTCACTTGGAATGTCTCGAGAAGAGATGGTTGAGATTGCAACCCAATTGGGCAGTGATGTTCCATTTATGCTCAGCGGTGGAACTGCAATTGGTCGCGGTCATGGAGATCAATTAACCGCTGCATTATCACGCGGTACCTATCACTGGGTTTTAGCGCTATCTACAGTTGGATTATCTACACCCGCTGTATATGCCGAATGTGATCGCTTGCGTGCTGAGTTAGAGATTGTTGAACCACAAACCCATGAAGCGTTGATGCAGGCCTTACTTGCAGCCGATGCACCGGCGGTAGGTGCAGCGCTAGTTAATGATTTACAAGCAGCTGCTTGTTCATTGCGGCCAGCGCTTCGATTAGTTTTAGATGTTGGCCAGGAGTATGGAGCCCTTGGTGCGATCGTTTCTGGATCAGGCCCAACCGTTGCATTTTTAGTGGCAGATGAAGAGGCGGGGCTTGATTTAGCGGTGGCTTTAACCTCAAGCGGGGTAGTTGGCAGCGTTGCTCGTGCGTATGGGCCTGTGGCGGGTGCGAAGGTAATCACTTAATTTTCTAGCAATTGATCGCCTTTTGATCGCCTTTGGTCGTCAGCACCACCATTTATGAGGGAGAATATGCGTTCCGCCATTGTGTAGTGGCTAGCACATGGGCCTTTGAAGCCCAGGGTCCAGGATCGATACCTGGTGGCGGAGCGACAAGCGAAGCCGAAGTAAAAGGCGGAGCGACCATTAGACTTCACTCGTGACCGTACAAACCGTGATCCTCCTTGCAGCTGGTGAGGGCACACGTATGAAGTCGGCAACTCCTAAGGTTCTTCACAGCGTGGCAGGTCGTTCTCTACTCGGACATGTACTGCACGCGGTTTCACAATTAAAACCGGCGGAGCTTCGCATCGTTGTTGGTTCGGGACGTGAAGCGGTTGAAACTCATATCAGCCAGATCGCACCAGGTGCGGTAACGGTTGTTCAAGAACAACGCAATGGAACAGGCCATGCAACCCAGTTAGCGCTGGCTGGTAAGGCCCCGCGCGGAACGGTTTTGATCCTCGCCGGAGATACACCATTGTTAACCGGTGATTCATTGGCCCAGTTTGTCGCCGCCCATACCGCCGGCAACTTTGCAGCATCGGTGTTAACCGCTGAACATCCAGAGCCAACAGGGTATGGCCGAATAATTCGTGATGATAGTGATGAACTACTTCGTATCGTCGAAGAAAAAGATGCATCCGATGATGAGAAGATCATCTTTGAAATTAATAGTGGTGTGTATGCATTTGATGGCGAAAAACTTGCAGCCTCAATTGGAAAATTAACCAGTTCCAACGCACAGGGCGAGCTGTATTTAACTGATGTCATTGGAATCTTGAAGTCAGCGGGCGAATCAGTCGCTGCGATCATGATCGATGATTTCACCGAAACCCTTGGAGTCAATGATCGAGTTCAGCTGGCTGAGAGTGCTGCAATGCTTCGCGATCGCATCAATGATCACTGGATGCGAGCAGGGGTCACAATTATCGATCCGACAACAACTTGGATCGATTCAACTGTTGAACTATCAAATGATGTAACTATTCACCCTGGCTCAGCCTTGTTTGGCTCAACAAAGGTAGCAACTGGTGCTGTTATTGGGCCACGAACAACTTTGACTGATTGTGTCCTTAAAGAAGGCGCTTCGGTACTGGAGTCAATCGCAATCCAGACGGTTATTGGCGAAGGTGCAACCGTTGGTCCATTTACATATTTACGTGCCGGAACCCAACTAGGTGATGCAACTAAGGCTGGCGCATTTGTTGAGATGAAAAATGCAACGGTTGGAACAGGTTCAAAGGTTCCGCATTTGTCATATGTTGGAGATGCAACTATCGGTGAGGGCAGCAACATTGGCGCTGCAACAATCTTTGTAAATTACGATGGTGTCGAAAAGCACCATACAACGGTGGGCGATCAGGTGCGCATCGGCAGCGACACAATGCTCGTAGCGCCTGTAACAATCGGAGATGGCGCATATACCGCTGCCGGATCTGTAATTACTGAAGATGTTCCGGCGGGCGCAATTGGAGTTGGCCGAGCAAAGCAGAGAAATGTAATAGGTTGGGTCCTGCGCAAGCGTGCGGGCAGTAAGTCAGCAATCGCAGCAGAGAAGAAGGGATAGATACATGAGCGAGATCCGTTTATCTTCTGAAAAGAGATTGCGCTTGTTTGCAGGCCGCGGATTTCCAGAGCTTGCTGAAGAAGTCGCAACTGAACTTGGAATTCCCCTAACTCCAACCTCTGCTTACGACTTTGCAAATGGCGAAATCTTTGTTCGCTTTGAAGAATCAGTTCGTGGTTGTGATGCATTTGTGATTCAAAGTCACACCAACCCTGTTAATAAGCAGATCATGGAACAGTTGATCATGGTCGATGCCTTGAAGCGTGCATCAGCAAAGCGCATCACAGTAGTTACACCTTTTTATGGTTACGCCCGACAAGATAAGAAGAGCCGTGGCCGCGAACCAATTACTGCACGCTTGATGGCCGATCTTTTTAAAACTGCTGGAGCAGATCGCCTAATGGCTGTTGATCTTCACACCTCACAAATTCAAGGTTTCTTTGATGGTCCAGTTGATCATCTCTTTGCTCTTCCAATGCTTGCAAATTACGTTGGCAGCAAGGTAGATCGCACTCGACTAACAATCGTTTCACCTGACTCTGGTCGAGTACGTGTTGCAGAGCGATGGTCAGATTTATTGGGTGGTTGCCCAATCGCATTTATTCATAAAACACGGGATCCACGTGTTCCCAATGAGTCTGTAACAGGTCGCGTTGTTGGAGATGTTGTTGGTCAAACTTGTGTAGTTATCGATGACATGATCGATACAGCTGGAACAATTACAAAAGCGGTTGATGCGCTATTTGAAGCTGGAGCTGCAGATGTAATTGTCGCTGCAACCCATGCGGTATTTAGCGGTCCTGCAGTTGATCGTTTAAAGAACAGCCGGGCATCTGAGGTAGTCATTACAAATACCTTGCCAATCTCTGAGGATCAGAAGTTCGATAATCTGACGGTGCTTTCAATCGCCCCACTTCTGGGCCGCGCAATCCGCGAGGTCTTTGAAGATGGTTCAGTTACAAGCCTCTTTGACGGCCACTCGTAAGCGGGGATTTGGAGCTTTCTCCCTAATCTCATAGACTTCAACCATTCTGGCGAGGGTTTCAATCGGAACCGTTATCGACGGCAAGGTATCCAACTCCTGTCAGACTCATGTATTACTGAGATGACAGGAGTTTTTTCATGGCAGAAGTAAAGATTGTCGGAACCACACGTACTGAATTTGGTAAAGGCGCATCACGGCGTGCACGTCGCGATGGTTTAGTTCCTGCAGTTATCTATGGTCATGGCGAGAAGCCTCTTCACATCACTCTTAACGCTAAAGAGATGGGCGTTGCGCTGAAGCAGTCAAACGTTCTTCTTGACATCACAATTGATGGAAAGAATGAGCTGACACTTCCAAAGGTGATTGTTCGCGATCCTCTCAAGCAGATTCTTGAGCACATCGATTTAGTTCTAGTTCGTCGCGGTGAGAAGGTTGTTGTTTCAGTTCCTGTTCACTCAGTCGGAGAGCATGACCGTGATGGAATTCTTGAGCATGTTCACAACTCAATTGAAGTTAGCGTCGATGCTTCATCTATTCCAAGCTTCCTTGAAGTTGATATTCAAGGCCTTGCTTCAGGACACTCAAAGTATGCAGCGGATGTAAAGCTTCCAGCTGGCGTTGAACTTGTCTCTGATCCAAAGATGATCGTTGTTCACTTGTCAGAGAAGTCAACGGCAGCAGCTGAAGAGGTAGTCGCACCTGTTGCAACTGATGCAGCAGCACCTGCCGCAGATGCAGAGAAGAAGGACGCTTAACCCTTAGGCTTTGTTGTTATGACGTGGTTGGTAGTTGGCCTGGGCAATCCAGGGGAAAAATACGCTGCCACCCGTCATAACATCGGCCAGATGGTGATTGATGAGTTAGCTCATCGCCATTTAGTTAAATTCTCAACACATAAATCTCGCAACGATATTGCAGCCCTTAAATTAGATGCGGGTACTCATTCAGTAATCCTGGCAAAGTCAAAGAGCTACATGAATGAAACAGGTGGTCCTATTAAGGCCCTTGCAAACTTTTACTCTGTAGAGCCGGCAAATATTATTGCTTTACATGATGAGTTAGATATTCCATTTGCAGCAATCCGCACCAAATTTGCAGGTGGCGATAATGGCCACAATGGTTTGAAATCAATGACCTCAGCATTTGATGGCCCTGATTATTACCGGGTCCGTCTAGGGATTGGTCGCCCCATGGGTCAACAGGATCCAGCTGATTTTGTTTTAAAGGCTTTCTCAAAGGTTGAGCAAAAGGATTTAGCTGAATTTATCGTGCGCGGTGCAGATGTTGTTGAATCCTTAATTACAAAGGGTTTAGAAGCTACGCAGTCGGCTTTTAACAGTTAAGCAGTTTGAAAGCACAAAAAAAGAAAATCTAGAATCAACCGGTATTACGTAATCCTGCGGCAACACCGTTGATAGTTAGCAGCAGTGCTCGACGTAAAACAGGGTCGGCTGAATCTCCTGCATCTCGCACACGCTTGAGCAGGTTTACTTGCAGCAGATGAATCGGCGAAAGATAGGCATCCCGAACCTGCAAAGTTCGAGCCAAGATCTCTTGATCACCTAACAAACTCTTCTTATTTGTTAGAGCCAGAATTTCAGAGACTGTTAAGTCAAACTCTTCTTGGATCTCATCTAAGAAGTGATGCAGCTCTGCAGGAACCAACTCTTCAACATAACGCTTGGCAAGTGCTAAATCAGTCTTGGCTAATGTCATTTCAACATTGCTAATAAAGGTTGTGAAGAAGTGCCACTCCTTGAGCATCTGTCCCAACAGCTTTGAATGTCCCGCTTCACGTGCCGCCCTTAAGCCAGAGCCAACACCAAACCAACCAGGAACAATCTGACGTGACTGTGTCCAGCCAAATACCCACGGAATCGCACGCAATGACTCCAGGCCACCGGCTGCATCTGGGCGTCTGGAAGGACGAGATCCCAAGAAGAGTTCGCCGAGTTGTTCAACTGGAGTTGATGAGTAAAAGTAAGCGGGCAGATCAGGTTGTTGAATCAATGCTCGGTATCGCTTAAATGAAGAGTCACTTACTAACTGCATGCAATCGCCCCATGCAGCAAGCTCTTCAGTACTTTGACGAGGTCCACGATTTAGAACTGTTGCTTCAAGGGATGCGGCAAGGGTTAACTCAACATTTTCACGGGCAAGTGATGGCAGTGCGTACTTGTCACTAATTACCTCACCTTGCTCTGTCATTTTAATATGACCATCTACCGAACCCCACGGAAGTGCAATCAACGCTTCATATGTTGGACCGCCACCGCGACCAACAGAGCCACCGCGACCATGGAATAAACTCAACTTCACACCATGCTTCATCGCAACATCGCGCAATGAACGCTGGGCTCTATGTATCTCCCATTGGCTAGTTGCAATTCCAGCATCCTTATTTGAATCTGAGTATCCCAACATGACCTCTTGAATATCGCCACGAAGAGCAACTATCGAGCGGTATGAAGGGTTACTTAACAGCTTTTCAAGAATCTCACCAGCTGCGCGAAGTTCAGCCACGGTCTCTAGCAATGGAGCAAAACCGATGCGAGCCTTTTTCTCTTTCAGGGAAACTAGCCCGGCTTGTTGAGCGATCACAACTGCAGCGATTAAATCATCTGCACCCTTTGTCATCGAAACGATGTATGTCTCAATAGCTTCAGGACCAAAACGATCAATCAGATTATTGATAGCAACAAAGGTATCAACGGTCTTCTTGCCCAAGGCTTCAAGTTGTGATGTATCAAAGCGAACATCATCGGCCAGTATTTGAACCAAGAGCTCAAACTTCTGATCATGTGATTTTTCAGTGTAACCATCGATGCCAGTAATCTGCTTCAAGACATTGTGATGTGCATCTGAATGCTCGCGCACATCCATGGTTGCATGGTTGATTCCAAAGGCTGCAATAGTGCGGATTGTGCGCTCAAGAAGACCTGTAGCAATCAATTCACCACGGTGGGCCAACAATGAATCACGCATTAATACAAGATCGGCCAATAGCTCTGCGGTGTTTGCATAATCACGGTTTGGAACATGTGGAGCACCCTTTGCATGGCGATCTCGCGTAAATGCTAAACGATGAACAATGGCGGTTGCCTTTAAGCGATAAGGCTCTTCAGCGTTAAGGCGCAAGAAACGTGGTTCAAACTCTGGGATGTTCTTTAAATCCTTCTCAACTGAAGCAGATAGTTCAGGTGTTGCTCCAACGATCTTTGTTGAAACCGACAGCATCTGGCGCAAAGCGTTCATGGCAGCGATCGTCACACGGATCGCATGCGATACCTGAAGCTCCATCGCATCAGTTGTTACCTCAGCGGTGATATTTGGGTTGCCATCCCGGTCGCCACCGATCCAGTTACCAAATGACAATAGGCGAGCGGTAATTGGAACCTCAACATCGATTCGCTTCATCTCTTTCGCAAAATCATTGAGAACTTCCGGAACGGTTTGAGTAAACAAATCATCTAGATAGTACAAAGCGTTTAACGCTTCATCCAAAGGCTCTGGTCGACCTAAACGAAGTTCATCTGTCTGCCACAAGAGATCAACAGCCTCTGCCAAACGATCTTGCTGTGAAGGATTGCGTGGATCATCCAATAGATCTGCAATGCTGCCTAACTTGTTCAGCACAGATCTACGCGCCGCTTCAGTTGGGTGGGCTGTAAATACTGGACGCACCGACATGGCACTTACCCATTCGGTGATCTCTTCCTTAGTTAACTCATGGCCAGGTGTTTGTGCTTTAAGTGCAGCTTCGATGCGATCTACAGCACGGGCTAACCACGAACCTCCTGTTACTCGCGCCTCTGCTAAAACTCGCGCACGGTGAACCTGTTCGGCAACATTTGCTAGGTGAAAATAGGTACTAAATGCACGTACAAGTTGCACAGAATCTTCAACATTTAACTGAGCGAGAGTTTCTGCGCCGCTTCCTTCACGAACCGCTTTGCGGACCTCTTCGACAAGGGCTAAAAGCTCAGGACCTTCCTGTCGAACCAGGGTTTGACCCAAGAGATCGCCGAGGCGTCGCACATCGCTGCGCAGAGATGCATCATCTGCAGCCATCGGGCTCTTGCTCATAAGCCAATCCTCTCAGGTAAGTGCGCCTTGCAAAACTAAATTAGACTGAGCGCAATCAAGCCCCCCTCCGCTAGGTACCCCCTATTTGTGAGTCGGGGCCTAACGGCATTGGAGAGTAATTATGCGCGGGTTAATTCCAGCCTTGCCAGTTAACTCCGATGCATCTCATATTGTGGCACCGCAATCGCTCTACCCCTTTCTATTGGCGGCTCGGGCATCCTCACATCCACTGTTGGTTGTCACCAGCTCTAGTCGAAGCTCTGAAGATCTTGTCAATGAGTTGAGAGAGCTCCACGACAATGTTCTGGAGTTTCCAGCCTGGGAGACCTTGCCCCATGAACGTTTAAGTCCCCGCAGCGATACCGTCGCGAAAAGAATTCAAACCCTTTATGCACTGCAACAAAAACATAGTATCAATCCGATTGTTGTTACACCTGTACGTGGTGCAATCCATCGCATCATTAGTGCGCTCGGTAAATCCTCACTTCTTCAACTAGAAGTTGGTAAAGAGCAATCACTTGATGAACTTGTTCGTCACTTATCTTCCCTTGCTTACACCCGAACCGATTTAGTGGAACGTCGTGGCGAGTTTGCTGTTCGCGGTGGAATCGTTGATTTGTTTTTGCCACTGAGCCACCATCCAATACGAATTGACTTCTTTGGTGATGAGATTGAGGATTTAAGTTACTTCGAGGTTTCAGATCAGCGAACCTTTCAACCAGTTGTTGGCGCTATCGAAATTTATCCATGCCGTGAGCTCTTATTGACACCCGAGATAAGGCACCGTGCAATCGAAGTTGCAGATCAGTATCCAGCCGCTGCGGAGATGCTTGGAAAAATTTCAGAAGGAATGGTATTTGAGGGCATGGAGTCATTAATTCCATTGCTGATTGATCAAACTGAGAGCCTGCTTTCTCGCATGCCGGTCAATACCCACATAATTTTTATTAATGAACAACGGATCAAATCACGCGCAGCAGATCTGCTTGCAACCAATGAGGAGTTTCTTAATGCATCGTGGTCAAACGCAGCTCTTGGAGCAAGCGCACCAGTTCATGATGGTGCCGGTACATATATGGCTTGGGATGAGCTCTTTGATGAGATTTTAAAGGCGGGTATGAGTGCAAGTGAGCTCAGCCCCTTTGGCACAGATCTGGATCCTGAAACAACCTTTCTGGAGTTTGCAGCGATCGATCCCATGCGTGGAGATGTAGATCGCGCCATCGAGACTCTCCGTCAAGCACTTTCTGAGGATCGCACCGTTGTCTTTGCAACACATGGACATGGAATGCTGGAACGGTATGCAGGGATCTTGCGTGGTGCCGATCTTCCAGTTCAGATCGCAGAAAAACTCTTTACAACCCCCACGAAGGGGGTTATTCACTTAACAACATCGGTAATTGCACATGGCTTTGAAAGCACCGTGGATCAGCTCTTCTTTATGACTGAGCGAGATTTAACGGGTAGCAAAGGCAGCGTTAAAGATGCAGAGCGGTTGCCATCAAAGCGTAAACAAGCGATTGATCCATTAGAGCTAACAACGGGAGATTTTGTTGTTCATGAACAACATGGAATCGGTCGCTACATCGAACTGCTTGAACGCACAGTTGCAGGGGTCACCCGTGAATATTTGATTATTGAGTATGCACCGGCAAAGCGGGGTCAACCCGGAGACAGAGTCTTTGTTCCAACTGATGCGCTAGAACAAGTCTCAAAGTACGTTGGTGGAGAAACACCTACGGTGCACCGAATAGGCAGTGGTGAGTGGCAAAAGGCTAAGGGCCGTGCCCGCAAAGCGGTGCGACAAATTGCCGGAGAACTTATCCGTCTCTACGCCGCCCGTACTAGCTCGCCAGGCTTTGCATTTTCACCAGATACACCGTGGCAACGAGAGCTGGAGGACTCTTTCTCATACATCGAAACTCCGGATCAGTTATCAACAATTAATGATGTTAAGCAGGATATGGAACGTCCTTATCCAATGGATCGAATCATCTGTGGTGATGTTGGTTATGGAAAGACTGAGATCGCAATTCGCGCCGCATTTAAAGCGGTGCAGGATGGTAAGCAGGTAGCTGTATTAGTACCGACAACTTTATTGGTGCAGCAACATACAAAAACCTTTGCAGAACGTTACGCCGGCTTTCCACTAAAGGTGGCTGGGTTGTCACGGTTCAACACAGCAAAAGAGAGCAAGGAGATCCTCGAGCAGTTAGCCGCTGGAACGGTAGATGTTGTCGTTGGCACACATCGAATTCTGTCGAATGATGTTCAATTTAAAGATCTAGGATTAGTAGTAGTTGATGAGGAACAACGATTTGGTGTGGAACAAAAGGAGTCATTGAAGAAGTTACGTACAACTGTTGATGTACTTGCTATGTCTGCCACGCCTATTCCGCGCACACTTGAGATGGCTGTTACCGGAATTCGCGAGATGTCGACCATTACGACTCCGCCAGAAGAGCGCCATCCAATCCTTACCTATGTAGGTCCTGCTGAAGAAGCACAGATAACCGCTGCGATTCACCGCGAGTTACTGCGCGATGGTCAAATCTTTTACCTGCATAACCGGGTAGACACCATTGATCGCACCGCACTTCGGTTAAAAGAGTTGGTACCAGAGGCCAGAATTCGAATTGCACATGGTCAGATGTCAGAAGGTGATTTAGAGGATGTCATTCTTGCCTTTTGGAACCGTGATTTTGATGTACTGGTCTGTACAACAATTGTCGAAAGTGGTTTGGATATTCAAAATGCAAATACATTAATTGTTGAGCGCGCAGATCGCTTTGGATTGTCACAACTTCACCAGCTGCGCGGCCGTGTGGGTCGCGGTCGTGAGCGTGCTTATGCCTACTTCCTGTACTCCAATGATGAACCATTGTCTGAGCTGGCTCATGAGCGTTTAAAAACAATTGCGACAAATACTGAATTAGGTTCAGGAATGAGGGTTGCGCTTAAGGATTTAGAGATTCGTGGGGCAGGTAATTTGCTGGGTGGCGAACAATCAGGTCATATTGCAGATGTTGGATTTGATTTATACATGCGAATGGTCGGAGAAGCGGTACAAGATTACAAATCGGGGATCATCGAAACTGAAGAAAAGGTCTCGGAATGTAAAGTCGAACTTCCAATTAACGCTCACTTATCTTCGGATTATGTCCCTGGTGAACGTTTGCGCCTTGATTTATATCGCCGATTGGCCGATGTGAAGGCACCAAGTGATGTTGCATCAATTGAAGCTGAGTTAATTGATCGATTTGGCGCACTACCAGATGAAGCGATCGCCTTACTGGGGGTTGCAGCTTTACGTGCACAAGCAAAGGCGGCAAAGCTAACTGAAGTAGTTGTCCAAGGAAAATTCCTCCGGCTTGCGCCATTACTTCTTCCTGAATCTCGACAGTTACGTTTGACACGTTTGTACCCAGGCTCGCTCTATAAAGGCGCAGCAAGTACGGTTTTGGTCGCCCTTCCGAAGGCTGCCTCTTGGGATCCGTCACAGATTGCTGCTGAAATAGTGGATACTTCTCTTCTGGCCTGGGTCGTCGAGGCCGTTCACCAATTGAGCGATGCACCGAAAGCGAGTACAGAATGAAGAAGATCCTGACAATTGCGGCAGTAATAGCAACACTTCTATTGGCCGGATGTTCGCAGGTTGGTGCAGCAGCAACAGTTGGCGACATAAAGATCACTCAGGCAACTGTTCAAGGAAGCATTGATGGGATTCTTTCAGAGCGTACCAAGGTTGATACATCTCAGATGCAGTTAGAGACAGGTTCAGCGCTTAATATTTCACAACTTCGTTTTCATCTTTTGCGAACTTTATTTATCGAACTTGGTAAAGAGCTCAACATCAATGTCACAAAGGCCGAGATCGACACCCGTCGTGCCAGCATTATCGAGCAGGTAGGTGGAGAGTCTGCGTTACCAGCAGCTATGGTTGGCGCCGGAATCGCACCTGATGATCTTGATGAGTACATCGAAGTTATTTCTTACTCAGATAAAATTAGTCAGAAGCTAACCGCTGCCGGTGTAACTGAAGATCAGCTTGGTGCAGAGATTCAAAAGCTCATCGTTGCAAAGGCGAAGGAGATGGGCGTAACCGTCAACCCTCGCTACGGTACGTGGGATGCAACAAACGCTGATGTAATTCCTACAGATTCTGCTGAATCTGCTGTTACTCCATCAGATAAGTAACACTTAACTCCTATGCAAGGCTCTCAACTTCAACGACTTGTTGAGGTCATGAACACCTTGCGTTCGCCTGGGGGTTGCCCTTGGGATGCAGAACAAACCCATGAATCACTCCTTAAGTACTTACTGGAAGAGTCATACGAGTTTGTTGATGCTGTTCAATCTGAAAATCGGATCGATATGCGGGAAGAGCTGGGTGATGTTCTTTTACAAGTTTACTTCCATGCACGTATGGCTCAGGAGCATCCAACCGATCCATTTTCAATTGAGGATGTTGCACGAGGAATCGCTGATAAGTTGATTCGTAGACACCCACATGTCTTTGATGGTGTTGAAGTACGAGATACGCAGGAGGTTATTGAAAATTGGGAGGAGATTAAAAAGAGGGAAAAGGGTCGTACCTCTGCATTAGATGGTGTTGCGATGTCCCAACCTGCGCTTCCTTTAATTGAAAAGCTGTTATATCGCGCTGAAAAATACAATGTTGAAGTTACGACTCCTGATACCGTCTCGATCGATGGGCCAGCTGATGAAAACGCTGTGGGACAAGCCCTTGTAGCGGTCATCGCATGGGCCCATGCCAATGGAATCGATGCAGAAGCAGCTCTTCGCAAGGAGGCTATGCGGATTAGTCGAGAGATTGGGCCCGCATAGTCCACTGTAGGTTCGCGGTAGACTTTGTTTATTGAGGTACATGCCATTTCAGCGTTGAGGTCGGCAACAGTTTAAAAACCCAGACCTTTAATATATTTGAGGAGAAATGCAATGGCGATTATCGAAGCGTTAGGTGCCCGTGAAATTCTCGACTCCCGTGGAAATCCAACGGTTGAAGTTGAAATCCAATTAGAGGATGGCACACAAGCACGCGCCGCAGTTCCAAGTGGAGCTTCCACCGGTGCTTTTGAGGCGGCAGAGCTTCGCGATGGCGGCAAGCGCTACCTTGGTAAAGGTGTTGAAAAGGCAATTGCATTTGTTAATGATGAGATCGCTCCCGAGATAATTGGTTTTGATTCGCAGGATCAGCGTCTTATCGATTCAGCGATGATTGAACTTGATGGAACTAAGAACAAGTCACGTCTTGGTGCAAATGCAATCCTTGGTGCATCCCTTGCAGTAGCTAAGGCATCTGCGGAAAGCTCTGATCTTTCATTGTTCCGCTACTTAGGTGGACCAAATGCACACCTACTTCCAGTTCCAATGATGAACATTCTCAATGGTGGCGCACACGCCGATACCAATGTTGATATTCAAGAGTTTATGATCGCGCCAATCGGTGCACCAACATTCCGCGAATCAATTCGCTGGGGTGCCGAGATTTATCACGCTCTCAAATCAGTTTTGAAGAAGCGCGGACTTGCAACATCGGTTGGAGATGAGGGTGGTTTTGCTCCCAACCTTGATAGCAACCGTGCAGCACTTGATTTAATCCTTGAAGCTATTACAGCTGCAGGATTTAAGCCAGGTAGTGAAATCGCACTTGCCATGGATGTTGCGGCTACCGAGTTCCACGAGAACGGTAAGTACAAATTTGAGGGTGCTTTAAAGACATCTGATGAAATGATCGCGTATTACACCTCTTTGGTAGATGCCTATCCAATTGTTTCAATTGAAGATCCTCTCAATGAAGAGGACTGGGCTGGCTGGACACAGATGACTAAGGTCCTGGGTTCACGGATTCAGATCGTTGGAGATGA
>CAMDCL010000006.1 GCA_945890205.1 Bifidobacterium breve
CAAACACCTAACGTTATGCCTCATTTGCACATGCCTTTGCAATCTGGTTCAGATCGAATTCTGCAACACATGCGTCGGTCATATCGAACCGATAGATACTTAGGAATTCTAGATCGCGTACGCGCAGCCATTCCACATGCTGCAATTACAACTGACATTATCGTTGGTTTCCCAGGTGAAACCGAGGAAGATTTTCAGGCCACGTTAGATCTTTGCTCAACAGCACGTTTTACTGCTGCCTATACCTATCAATACTCCAAGCGTCCCCGAACACCTGCTGCGACAATGCCAGATCAGGTAGCAGCGGAAATAGTAGGCGAGCGATATACACGTTTGCATAATCATCAACAGGAAATTTCCTTGTCGGTTAATCAAGAGGCTATCGCAACCACACATAAGGTTTTAGTGGGGGACTATGAAGGTCGACGTGATGAGGCGCAAGAGCGTTTAACTGGTCGTAGCGAAGATTTCAGATTGGTGCACTTTGATAATAAGTTTGTTGCTCGTCCTGGTGATGAAGTAACTGTAAAGATCACACAGGCATCTGCGCACTATTTGATTGGGGATCCGTTGTCGGTTCGCCAAACTAGGGGAGCTCAGGCCCACCAAACTCGTACCGCCGACCCTGGACCTGCATCGACAATGCTAGGAATCCCAACGGTCAAGCGATGAGATTGATTGTCATTTGTGGCGCTACCGCCACAGGTAAGAGTGATCTAGCAGTTTTACTGGCAGAAAAAACAAATGCTGAAATCATTAATGCAGATTCAATGCAGCTATACCGAGGTATGGATATCGGAACAGCAAAGATAAGTATTGAAGAACGCCAAGGGATCGCGCACCACATGATGGATCTGCTTGATGTAACTGAGGATGCAAATGTTGCTTGGTATCAAGAGAAGGCACGCTCTGTAATTTCAGAGATTCACGGCAGAGGTAAGGATGCGATCATTGTTGGGGGTACTGGGTTGTATATCAAAGCAATCTTGGATGAACTCAACTTTCCTGATACAGATCCGGTGGTGCGGGCTGAGTTAGAGCTTGAACTTGCAACCAAGGGGATAGCACCGCTCTTTGAGCGGCTTGAAAAACTCGATCCAGCCGCTGCCCTTGCTATCGATAAAGCAAACTCTCGACGAGTTATACGCGCCCTAGAAGTTATTAAAATCACCGGAAAACCATTTACTGCAAACCTTCCACGTGAGGAGAGCTCTCGCTACCCCAACGCCAAACAGTTTGGATTGGTTATGGAGCGCGATTCCTTGTCTGAGAGAATTTCACTGCGTGTAGATCAGATGTGGGAGAAGGGTTTGGTTCAGGAGGCTGAAAAATTATTAGCCGCTGGAATCATGCAAGGGACCACAGCTCAAAGAGCGCTGGGATATGCGCAGGTGATCGCGCAGATCGAGGGCAAAGTTTCTCAGGAAGAGGCTCAGGAGGAGACCAAGAGAGCGACTCGTCAGTATGCACGACGCCAAGAAACATGGTTCTCGCGAGATGAACGAATCACATGGATCTCACCAACGCAAAACGCCCTCGAGCGCATCCTTGAATCGATAAACTAACGATAATGATCGCAACGTATGGCCATGGCACCGAAAATGATTTTGTTCTCGTTTTCGATCCTAATGAGGAGTATTCGATAACAACGGCGCAGACGGCAGCTATTTGCAATCGCGAAACCGGAGTCGGAGCTGATGGATTAATTAGAATGGTCAAGCGAGATGGTAAGTGGTTTATGGATTACCGAAACGCTGATGGATCTCTTGCTGAAATGTGCGGTAATGGAATTCGAGTTATGGCGCGCTACTTGGTAGAGCGTGGGCACCAGCCAGAGGGTATTTTCGCCATTAATACCCGAGATGGCGTAAAACATCTTCGCGTTCCATTAACAGAGGACATCTCAGTCAATATGGGGCAGGTAACTGATGAGGGTGAAGCGATCACTGCGGGAACAAATGGCCATCTTTGGAATGGATACAACATCAGTGTTGGAAACCCTCACGCCGTTGTATTTGTTGATGATATGTCTGAGATTGGCGATCTTACAGAGCCACCTATTGTTAGACCTCGAGATTCCTATCCCGAAGGTGTCAATGTTGAGTTTGTAAAGATCACCGATGGCAATTCAATTCAGATGCGTGTATTTGAACGTGGATCGGGGGAGACCAGGTCATGTGGAACTGGAACATGTGCTGTTGCATTAGCTGCGACCCTTCACACAAAGGGAAAACTACCGGCAACCTGGATTATCAATCCACCCGGAGGCCGACTAGAAGTTTCTATTGATGGACATTCAAACGCGACTTTGACCGGACCGGCTGTATTGATACGAGATGTAGATATTTCGGGGTTTCTACTTGAGTAAGGATTTTGATTTAGAGTTTGAGAGGTTACTCAAAGAAAGTGCTCGAGTAGCGGCTGAGTTTGATGCTAGTGAAGAGGATCAAAATCTAGATCAATCTCAGGAGCTATCTGAGCGCCATGCCTTACGCCGTGTTCAAGGATTCTCCACAGAGCTTCAAGATATTTCTGAGGCTGAGTATCGCCAACTTCAGTTAGAACGAGTTGTGCTTGTAGGTGTTTGGACTGAAGGAACTATTAAGGATGCGGAAAACTCTTTGGCAGAGCTCAAAGCACTTGCAGAAACTGCTGGTTCAGAAGTTCTTGAGGGTTTGATTCAGCGTCGCGATAAGCCAGATCCTGCAACATATATTGGTTCAGGAAAGGTTATAGAGCTTAAGCAGGTCGTGATGTCTACTGGAGCCGACACCGTTGTATGTGATGGTGAGCTATCTCCATCACAACTTCGCCAGCTTGAAGATAAGTTGAAGGTAAAGGTTGTTGATCGAACCGCTTTGATTTTAGATATCTTCGCTCAGCATGCAAAGAGTAAGGAGGGTAAGGCGCAGGTTGAGTTGGCTCAAATCGCATACTTACTTCCACGTCTTCGCGGTTGGGGAGATTCACTGTCACGTCAGGTAGGCGGACGTGCAGCAGGTGGTGCTGGTATTGGTGGACGTGGTCCCGGTGAAACAAAGATTGAAACCGATCGCCGCCGTATCAGAGACAAGATGGCCAAACTTCGTCGTGAGATCGCCGAGATGAAGGTATCGCGAGATACCAAACGCCAAGAACGACGTCGATTCAATATTCCATCGGTAGCTATTGCTGGATACACAAACGCTGGCAAATCCTCATTGCTCAATAAGTTAACTGATGCGGGCGTATTAGTTGAAAATGCTCTCTTTGCTACTTTAGATCCAACTGTGCGCAAGACTCAAACTAGTGATGGGCGTGTTTATACCCTCAGCGATACCGTGGGTTTTGTCAGACACCTTCCGCATCAATTGATCGATGCTTTCAAATCAACACTTGAAGAGGTTTCAGAATCAGATTTGATCGTGCATGTTGTAGATGGTTCACACGCAGATCCCTTTGAGCAGATCAGAGCTGTTCGCTTGGTTATTGATGAAATTGGGGGCAAGGATATTCCTGAGATAATTGCGATCAACAAGGTTGATATTGCAGATCCTCATGTGATTATGGAGATATTGCGTAAAGAACCAAACAGTTACGCCTTTTCAGTCAGAACAGGTTTTGGAATTGATGGTCTCTTGCATGCGATTGAAAACTCATTACCTCGCCCATCTGTAGAGATTAATGTTGTTATTCCATATGACAGAGGCGATCTAGTTCATGCTATTCATGAGCGGGGCGAGATTTTTTCTGAGCAGTACATCGCAGAGGGAACCTCGATCCACGCCCGCGTCGATGGGGGATTGGCCCAAAAAATTGAAAAGAGTCAGGGAAGTGAAAAATCTCCGCAATGAGTGGGGAATAACCCCGACACGCCGAGTGTTATAGAGCATGAGAGGCTTGAAGTGCGCCATGATGCGCCCGCAAGCCCAAATTGAAGAGTCAAGTTCGAGTGATTGAAAGGCGGTGAGAGCGATGGCAACAGATTACGACACACCCAGAAAAACCGATGAGGAACTTCATGAGGAGTCTCTTGAAGAACTCAAGGCCAAGCGTGTTGATGCTCAATCCGGTCAAATCGATGTTGATGAAGCTGAGGCCGCTGAAAACCTTGAACTTCCAGGTGCAGATCTTTCAGGCGAAGAGCTTGCTGTGCGTGTTGTTCCAAAGCAGGTAGATGAGTTCACATGCTCTCGATGTTTCTTGGTTCACCACATCACTCAATTAGCAAAGGGCGAGGGCGCTAAAGCTGTTTGTAAAGAGTGTAATTAGTTTTTAAGAGCTTCAACTAATTTATTGGGATTATTACTGGTGATGAGCCAGTATGGAGTTGAGTCCCGGTCATCGGCTAGTTCAACTTTGGCCGCGGTGCTGGACCAGAATCTAATCGCCAAAAAGGCTGATGGGTCGGCATCACGAGTGCGAGTTAACTTCAATTCAGATGGAGTTAAGGCAAGTACTTCTCCGATATATCTGTGTTGTATCTTTGCATGACCTACTCGCAGCTCTTTCTCATCGACTTCGATGATTAAAGCTGTTCTAAAGTACAAAATAACAAGCCAGCAGGTTAATACGATGAAGATTAGCAAGGCTGGGGTATTTCCCAGAGCGGCCCAAATCGATAGCACTAATGAGAGAAATAAAAAGTAGACAAAGGCGATAAGCCATAGTGGCGCACGTATCACTTCTCTGTATCTCACACCTTTTTCTGGCATGGGATTACCGTATCGGATATTGAGGGAGTAAAGTTGGGCTATGGCACGTATCGCAAGTACGACCGCTCCTGAAGGAGCACCACTTCCAGAACGCCATCCTTTGGCACCGGCTGCTGGCAGCAAGATCCCATCACACTTTGGGCACTGCTTTGGTTGCGGAGATCTTCATCCAACTGGATTGCATCTAGTTGCTTATGCTGGAACTGGTTTAGATATTTCTGCTCAATTTACAGTCAATGAAAATCACCAAGGCGCACCTGGTCTTGCACATGGCGGTTTATTGTCACTTGCCTTTGATGAGGCTTTAGGAAAGCTCATGTGGTTGTTACGTGCACCTGCTGTGACTGGACGTTTAGAAACTGATTTTATGATTCCGGTTCCAATTGGATCCACCTTGCACATCACCGCTGAAATTACAGGCCAGGTCAATCGTAAGGTGTACACATCAGCGATAGGACGTTTGAATTCACCAGATGGCGAGATCGCCGTCAAAGCCGCTGCTCTTTATATTGTTGTACCGATGGAACACTTTATGAATAACGCACCCAAGGAGTATCTAGAACAGATTGCAAAAACTCCAGAGCTCATGGCCTTTGTTGATCCGACCTTTGAGGTGAACCCATAATGATTAAGCCTTTACAGGTACTCATTACCCGACTTGATGAGTCGATCCCACTTCCGGTTTATGCAAAGGGTGGAGATGCCGGAGCAGATATCGTGTCACGTATTGATATCACGCTAAATCCAGGGGAAAGGGCGTTAGTTCCCACCGGAATTTCAATCGCTCTGCCAGATGGTTACGCCGCCTTTGTTCATCCACGATCTGGACTTGCGATTAAGCATGGCGTCACAATGGTGAACGCTCCCGGAACGGTTGATGCAGGTTTTAGGGGAGAGCTTCAGTGCATCATGATCAACCATGATCCGAAGGAGTCCATCACCTTTAAAAAGGGGGATCGAATCGCCCAACTTGTGATTCAAAAGGTTGAACGTGCCGAGTTTGTTGAGGTCCATGACTTACCTGGCTCAGGTCGAGGCAGTGGTGGTTTTGGCTCGACGGGACGCTCATGAGTCAACATCACGAGGATCGTGACAAGGTTGTTAACGCACTAGGTGGAAAAAAGGGCTTAATTGATTCTGGATTGCCGGCGGTAGTTTTTCTACTTGTTTTTAACTTTACCAAGGATATTCAAGGAGCAACGTGGGCAGCCCTTTCCCTCTCAATTACTTTGGCCATCATCCGATTAATTCGTAAAGACACGATCCAACACTCAGTATCTGGTGTGATCGGTGTTTTGATCTGTGCATACTTTGCTAATCGCAGCGGCAATGCAAGTGATTTTTATATCCCAAAACTTCTGACAAACCTTGGCTATGGCTCTGTCTACTTGATTGCCAACCTGGTCGGCTGGCCGATCTTGGGCCTAGTTCTAGGACCACTCCTGGGTGAGAACTTTACCTGGCGCAACAATCCCGCTCGAAAAAAGATGTATATCAAGGCTAGTTGGCTTTGGGTCGGAATGTTTTTTCTTAGAATCGCTGTGCAGTATCCAATTTACAGAAGTGGAAATGTAAATCTCTTGGGAACGGTTAATTTAGCGATGGGATACCCCTTGTTCTTTGCAACAGCATATGGAACATGGTTAATAATTAAATCTGGTCCGCCTGCGCAAAAAACTACAGATTAAGAGATAAAGCAGGACTTAATAAGTGATTCAGCATCAGCGGATGCAACAAAGAGCAGCTCATCTCCAGCAGCAAAAACATCATGTGCTTGTGCCGTGATTACCCTGCCATCACGAACGATTGCTGCCAACGCTGCATTTTCTGGAAGTTCAATCTCTTCAACGGTCTTACCTATGCAGGCTGATCCATCTGGGAGAGTAAGTTCTACAAGGTTTGCTTGACCTTTTCTAAATGAAAAGAGACGAACAACATCACCCACGCTTACCGCTTCTTCAACAAGTGCAGAGATTATTCGAGGGGTTGATACCGCAACATCTACACCCCATGAAGAGTCAAAGAGCCACTCATTCTTTGGGTGATTGATTCGAGCAACTACGCGAGGAACACCGTATTCGGTCTTTCCCAGAAGTGATGTCACAAGATTTGCCTTGTCATCACCTGTTGCTGCAACCAAAACTTGGCAGTTATTCAGGTGGGCGTTATCCAGCGAGGTAATCTCACAAGCATCTGCCATAAGCCATTCAGCATCTGGAACACTCTCAAGCTTAAGTGCCTTTGGATCCTTATCAATCAAAAGTACTTGATGTCCATTATCTAAAAGTTCGCGCGCGATTGCTCGCCCCACATTTCCGGCTCCTGCGATTGCAATTCTCATCCACGTTCACCTTCCGGTGTGTTTGCCAGTATCTCTTCTGTGCGAGCCACATCGGCATCTGAAACCATGACATGGATGAGATCGCCCTGTTGTAAAACTGTGTGCTCATCAGGGATAAGTCCTTCTCCAAGACGTGTAATGAAAGCTACCCGTGCAGGTGTGAGGGCATCAATCAAAAGTATTTGACGGCCATACCAATCATCGTGGGGATGCATTTCGCACAGTTGCACCATGCCGGTTGCATCTCTCCATTCAGAGCGAGAGCCTTCAGGAACAAGGCGTCGCAAGATTTGATCCGTTGCCCATAGGACCGTTGCAACCGTTGGAATTCCTAGACGCTGGTAGATCTCAGCGCGTCCTGGATCATAAATACGGGCAACAACATTTCCGACCCCATAGGTTTCGCGAGCAACGCGAGCGGCCAAGATATTGGAGTTGTCACCATTGCTTACTGCGGCAAAGGCATCAGCATCTTGAATGCCCGCCTCTAAAAGTGTGTCTCGATCAAAGCCAACACCGGTAACTGTGCGACCTTTAAAATTTGGACCAAGGCGGCGAAAAGCTTCGCGGGCTTGATCGATGATGGCAACTGTATGTCCAGCAGCTTCGAGTTCTGTGGCCAGTGATGAACCAACTCGACCGCAACCCATGATTACTACGTGCACAGGATGTAACTTACACCCATAAACTTCCTTCCATGGCATCAAATAAGAGTTCAGCGCTAAAAATCGGTGATTTGATCGAACTGAGTATTGAAAAGGTCGCGCATGGGGGACATTTCATCGCTCGCCACAACGGAGCTGTAATTTTCGTGCGGCACGCTATTCCAGGGGAACAGTGCACAATTGAAATCACAAGTACAGGCTCCTCCTTTAACCGTGCCGATGTTGTCAGTGTTTCCAACCCTTCCGAATTTCGTGTAGAGGCTCCCTGCCAGTTTGCTCATCGCCTAGGTTGTGGTGGCTGCGATTTTCAGCACATCGATCCTGCATATCAACGAAAGCTTAAATCTGATGTCATCACTGAACAGTTTTCTAGAATCGCAAAGATGCAGATTCAGGTTGAAGTAGAAGAGGTAGGGCCATCGACTGGTTGGAGAACACGAGCTATTGCTACTACAAATCGAAATGGAAAACTTGGATTTTATAAATCAAGATCACATTCAATTGCACCGGTAGATAACTGCATTATCTGCGTTGATGGGATGAACTTTTCTGAGATCTCATCACGCAATCTGAAGGGTGATGTTCGGGTTGAAATCAGCGCCTCAAACTCTGGCGAGCGCACCATCGCCTTAGCCCCTACTCGAGGAGATGAAAAAGCCAGAGTTACCGAAGGTCCAGCGGTTTTGCATGAGAAGGTTGAAGGTCGAACCCTTGAGGTTAGCCAGGAATCATTTTGGCAAAGTCATGCGCAAGCGCCTGAACTCTTAACGCGAACCGTTTTGGAGTTTGCCAAGATAAATAGTGGTGAGCATGTTCTAGATCTCTATGGTGGTGTGGGCTTATTTACAGCCGCAATCTTGGATGAGGTTGGTTCTGCAGGCCATGTTGATCTTATTGAGGGAGGTAAGGTTGCAACTGAGGATGCAAGACGCAACTTCTCTGACTTCAAAAATGTAACTGTCGCTACCGGCGATGTTGGCAAACTTCTTCCAAGAATCACATCTGCAGATGTTGTTGTTCTTGATCCTCCACGAGAGGGCGCCGGAAGGGATGTAATTTCCCAGATCACTGCTTTGAATCCGCGGGCAATTGTTTATGTGGCGTGTGACCCAGCTGCCCTGGCCAGAGATACCTCCTATCTTGAAGATCACAGTTACTCATTGGCGGGGTTACGTGCCTTTGATCTCTTTCCAATGACACATCACATCGAATGTGTTGCCCTGTATGAGCGTGCTGAGGTATCTTGAGCGCTGGTCACGTGCATCGACGAAGGGCAGATAATGAGTAAAAACTCTTTCAACGCAAAGAAGAATTTAGAGGTTGCGGGTAAGAGTTTTGAGATCTTTGATATCTCTCAGATCGATGGAGCCTCGAGCCTTCCTTACAGTTTGAAGGTTTTGCTTGAGAACTTACTGCGCACCGAAGATGGTGCAAACATCACGGCAAACCACATTAGCGCCTTGGCATCATGGGACCCATCGGTCGAGCCTGATACTGAGATCCAATTTACGCCGGCGCGTGTAATCATGCAGGACTTTACCGGCGTGCCATGTGTTGTCGATCTTGCAACTATGCGTGAAGCTATTGTCGATCTTGGGGGAGACCCTTCAAAGGTTAACCCTCTTGCTCCTGCAGAGCTGGTTATCGATCACTCAGTGATCGCAGATAAGTTTGGAACTAAGGATTCATTTGAGCAAAACACAGATATTGAGTATGAGCGCAACCAGGAGCGTTATCGCTTCTTGCGTTGGGGGCAGACCGCCTTTGATGAGTTTAAGGTTGTTCCACCCGGAACAGGAATCGTTCACCAAGTAAATATTGAGTACCTTGCACGGGTTGTCATGACACGTACCGCTGAGGGAACCCTTCGTGCCTACCCAGACACAGTTGTGGGAACAGACTCACATACAACCATGGTCAATGGACTCGGAGTTCTCGGCTGGGGCGTAGGTGGAATTGAGGCCGAGGCTGCGCTTCTTGGGCAACCAGTTTCAATGTTGATCCCTCGTGTTGTTGGTTTCAAACTCACGGGAACTCTTCCAGTCGGAACTACTGCAACCGATATGGCGCTTACGATTACAGAGATCCTGCGCAAGGTTGGCGTGGTTGGCAAGTTTGTGGAGTTCTTTGGTCCCGGAGTGACATCTGTGCCTATGGCTAACCGAACAACGATCGGAAATATGAGTCCTGAGTACGGCTCAACATGTGCGATCTTCCCAATTGATGAAGAGACACTTCGCTACCTGCGACTTACCGGTCGAAGCGATGATCAGGTTGCCTTAGTTGAAAGGTATGCAAAGGCTCAAGGAATGTGGCATGACCCTTCAGTTGAGCCACGTTTTTCTCAAATCGTTGAACTAGATCTTTCAACTGTTGTGCCATCTATTTCAGGACCTAAACGTCCACAAGATCGCATCTCATTGAGTGATTCCAAGAACTCATTTGAAAAGATTTTACCTACTTACTTTGGGGATAAGACGTCCAAGGGAGAGGTTGCGGCAGGTTCTACCCGGGTTAAAAATGGAGATGTTGTAATCGCATCAATAACATCCTGTACAAATACCTCTAATCCATCGGTCATGATCGGTGCTGCATTACTTGCCAAGAAGGCGGTTGAAAAGGGTTTGAAATCAAAGCCGTGGGTAAAGACAACCCTGGCACCAGGTTCAAAGGTTGTAACCGATTACTACGATCGAGCAGATCTGACTAAGTACATGGATGCGTTGGGATTTAATCTCGTTGGATATGGCTGTGTCACCTGCATCGGCAACTCAGGTCCACTGCCAATCGAAATTAGCAAGGCTGTTAATGAGGGCGATTTAGCTGTAACAGCGGTGCTTTCTGGTAATCGTAACTTTGAGGGTCGCATCAGCCCAGATGTAAAAATGAACTACTTAGCATCCCCACCATTAGTTGTTGCTTATGCGATCGCCGGAACCATGGATCATGATTTTGAAACCGACTCATTGGGTAAGGACTCTTCAGGCAATGATGTGTACCTGAAGGATATCTGGCCATCACCGCAAGAGATTCAAGCGGTCATCGACTCCTCGATATCATCTGAGATGTTTACCAAGGATTATGCAACTGTCTTTGAGGGTGATCATCGCTGGAAGTCGCTAGCAACACCGACTGGCAAGGTCTTTGAATGGGATGCCAAATCAACCTATGTCCGCAAACCCCCTTACTTTGAAGGCATGCCTAAGAAGCCAACACCAGTTAAAGATATTTCAGGTGCACGGGTTCTTGCTGTACTAGGAGATTCAGTAACAACAGATCACATCTCACCAGCTGGAAATATCAAAGCTGATTCACCAGCAGGTAAGTACTTGGCGCAGCACGGTATTGAGCGCGCCGACTTCAACTCTTACGGCTCCCGTCGAGGTAATCACGAGGTAATGATTCGTGGAACCTTTGCAAATATTCGTCTAAAAAATATGTTACTCAATGGTGTTGAGGGTGGATTTACTCGAAACTTCTTGGCAGATGGAGAACAGGCAACAATTTACGATGCATCTGTTGCATACCAGGCGGC
Organism: Bifidobacterium breve; assembly: GCA_945890205.1. Taxonomy (GTDB): domain Bacteria; phylum Actinomycetota; class Actinomycetes; order Nanopelagicales; family Nanopelagicaceae; genus Planktophila. The sequence continues at coordinate 11,236 of CAMDCL010000006.1, forward strand.
AGGAGTTCCACTAGTTATCTTGGCCGGCAAAGAGTATGGATCTGGCTCTTCACGTGACTGGGCAGCTAAGGGCACCGCGCTCCTTGGAGTTCGTGCAGTTATCGCCGAGAGCTTTGAACGTATCCATCGATCCAACTTGATCGGCATGGGTGTATTGCCATTGCAGTTTAAGGATGGAAAAACAGCTGCATCTCTTGGACTCGATGGAACTGAGAGCTTTACCATCACCGGAATTACAGCGTTAAATGATGGTGGAATCCCTAAGGAGCTCACGGTGATTGCGGGAGATAAGACATTTACGGCAAAGGTGCGTATTGATACGCCAGGTGAAGCTGATTACTACCGACATGGCGGAATCATGCAGTACGTACTTCGATCATTGTTGGCTGAGTAAATCCTTACTCACTTACGATGAAAATTAATATCCAGTCGCCAGCGCAACTGCGGGGCATGAGCCCTGCAGAGTTGGATCAACTTGCCGGTGATATTCGCCAATTTCTGATTGAAAAGGTTTCACAAACAGGGGGTCATCTAGGACCCAATCTGGGAGTTGTTGAGTTAAGCATCGCCGTCCATAGGGTTTTTCAATCTCCGCGTGATGTGGTTCTCTTTGATACAGGCCATCAATCCTATGTTCACAAGATTCTTACCGGTCGAGCAGATCAATTTGATCTCTTGAGACAACGTAATGGAATTTCCGGGTATCCCAACCGTCGTGAAAGTGATCATGATGTTATTGAAAACTCGCATGCTTCAACGGCGTTATCGTGGGCCGATGGTGTTTCTCGGGGATTTTCTTTAACAGGTCAATCAGATCGACATGTCGTTGCGGTCGTTGGCGATGGTGCACTTACTGGTGGAATGTCATGGGAGGCGCTTAACAACCTATCCCCAGAGTCAGATAGAAATCTTGTCATTGTTGTTAATGACAATGAGCGCTCATACTCTCCGACTATCGGTGGCCTAGCTACATATCTAACAAATCTGCGTGGAACCAAGGAGTATGAACGGATTTTGGGTCGTGGCAAGAGGGTTCTTCATAACACGCCGGTTGTAGGCAAACATATTTATGGCGCGCTACATGGCATTAAAAAGGGTGTGAAAGACATGCTCGCACCCCAAGGAATGTTTGAGGATCTTGGATTCAAGTACTTAGGACCAATTAATGGTCATGACATAACCGCCATGGAGCGCACCTTATTAATAGCAAAGGGTTATGGCTCGCCTGTAATAGTTCATGTAATTACTGAAAAGGGTCGGGGATACACACCAGCTCTTGAAGATTTAGCTGAGAAGTTCCATGCAGTAGGAATTGTCGACCCAGTGACCGGAAAGCCACTGAAAGCTTCAGCACCATCATGGACAAACATCTTCTCTGAGGAGATTACTCAGATTGGTCGAGAAAATTCGAAGATTGTCGCAATTACAGCTGCAATGTTGGGACCGACCGGCTTAGATAAGTTTGCTCAGATTTTTCCAGAAAGAACGATCGATGTTGGCATCGCAGAACAGCATGCGGCGACAAGTGCAGCAGGCTTGGCTTATGCAGGAATACACCCAGTGATTGCGATTTATTCAACATTTCTCAATCGAGCTTTTGATCAATTACTACTAGATGTTGCCCTCCACAATGCAGGCGTGACATTTGTTTTGGATCGGGCGGGCATTACCGGTGATGATGGACCATCACACCATGGCATCTGGGATTTAGCGTTAACAGGAATTGTTCCCAGTATGCATGTAGGAGCTCCACGTGATGGTGCTCGCTTGAGGGAGATTTTACGTCAGTGTGTTGCAATTACTAACGCTCCATCAATGCTCCGCTTTCCCAAGGGTGCCGTCCCTTCAGATATTCCCGCAATTGAACGGATTGATGGCGTTGATATTTTGCACCACGGTGAAGGTAAGAAGGTTTTGTTGATTAGCGTTGGTTCCATGGCTGGTATGGCGCTTGAGGTTGCACAACTGGCCCACCAGAAATCAATTGAGATAACAGTTATTGATCCATTGTGGGTTAAGCCCATCTCGCCTGCGGTTATTGCAATGTGCGCCGATTACTCCACTGTTGTTGTGATGGAGGATGGCATTAAGCATGCTGGAATTGCGAGCACTATCTCTGAAACTTTGAGAGAGACAGGAATCAACTGTTCCTTGCACTCCATCGGTATCCCTCTTGAATTCATTGAGCACTCAAAGCGCAATGAAATTCTAGATGATCTAGAAATCACCCCTGCTGCAATTGTGCAGCAGATTGCAGGGTGGGTTTCTTAATTTAAGGAAGGGAAGCGGTTCCCTTTTCATGGAAACGTTTTCCGGTAACTGATTCGCTCACTCCTTCGCGATCCAAGTACGGCAAGATTCCACCTAAGTGCATTGGCCATCCAGCGCCCATCAACATGCAGAGATCAATCTCGGCAGGTGTTGTTACAACGCCTTCATCAAGCATCATGCGGGCCTCTTCAGCTAGCGCCTTGAGGGCGCGTGAACGTACCTGTTCAGCGGTAGATGGAGTCGAACCCTTCTCTACTAGAGCCAGCGCTGCAGGGTTTGCACTGACAGCGCCATCCTCGCCCTTAACATAGAAGTTGCGAACACCTTCCTTAACCATGCGTTGCATAGTTGGAGAGATGCGGTAACGCGGGCCAAGGTTGTTGTGCAAAGTTTCGGAGACATGCAGAGCAACTCCGGGACCTACAAGATCGAGCAGCTGGAATGGTGACATTGGGAAGCCAATCTCCATCATCGCTGAATCTGCAACCGCTGGAGATGTTCCCTCATCAACGGCATCTGTAACTTCACCCATGAAACGTGTGAGCAAGCGATTGACCACAAAGCCAGGTGCATCCTTACAGATAATCATGGTCTTCTTGAGCTCTTTACCAACTGCGATTGCTGTTGCAGTGGTTGCATCATCTGTTGTGGATGTACGTGCAACCTCTAGCAATGGCATGACCGCTACAGGATTAAAGAAGTGGAAGCCAACAACGCGCTCTGGATTTTTGAGCCCTTCAGTCATTCGTTCAACCGATAGAGAGGAGGTGTTTGTTGCAAGTACACATTCAGGAGAAACAATAGTTTCAAGCTTCTTGAATAGCTCCTGCTTAAGAGAGAGCTCCTCAAAGATAGCTTCAATCACAAAGTCACATCCTGCAAAGATTGCTTGATCAGCTGATCCTGAAACAAGAGCGGACAGACGTGCCGCAGATTCTGGGCTCATTCTCTTCTTCTCTACCTGCTTTGTAAGCTCATTTCTTACCCATGCAACGCCCTTATCAGCTCGGGCTTGATCAATATCTGTCATCACAACCGGAACTTTGAGGTTTCGAACCATTAAAAGGGCTAGTTGTGATGCCATCAAGCCAGCGCCAACAACTCCGACCTTGGTTACCTTACGAGCAAGTGCAGGCTTAGGAGCTCCTTCAACTTTTTTGCGCTTCTTTTGAATCAAATTAAATGCATACAAGGAGGCACGTAGGGGATCTGACATTGTTAGATCGGCAAGGACTTGATCCTCGGCATCAAAACCTTGAGCTAATGTGTTGGTTCTAGCTGCTGCAATAAGCTCAAGTGCTTTAAATGGAGATGCGATAGTCGCACCACCATACTTCTTGAGCGCAGCGGCCTTACCTGTTGCAAGAGCGCTTTCCCATGCAGGATCATTACTGTAATCGGCACGCTCGATCTTGGTTGTGCCGTTGAGAACACCAACTGCAAAACCAATAGAACGCTCTAGAAAATCAGCTGGCTCGTACATAGCGTCTACAACGCCAAGCTTCAGCGCATCCTTAGCCTTCATCATGGTGTTGTTGTTAAGAGCGTTGAGCATAATTACCTGAACTGCGCGCTCTGGCCCGATTAACTTAGGCAAAATTGTTGCACCACCCCAACCCGGAACAAGTCCGAGGTAAACTTCAGGCAGAGCTGTAAATGCGGTTGTTGCCACTGTTCTGTAATGGCAGTGAAGACCTACTTCTAGGCCGCCGCCGAGTGCTAAACCATTAATAAAGGCAAAGGTAGGAATTGAGCTTTCGCCTAGACGACGGAAGACATCATGTCCAAGTTTTCCAATAGCAAGAGATTGATTGCGATCATTTAAAAATGACAATGCGGAAAGATCTGCTCCGGCGGCAAAGATAAATGGCTTGCCAGTGATTGCAATCGCTGCAGGGTTGCGGCCTAGCGCATCTGTAATTGCCGCATCAAGTGCTTTAACAGATAGAGGACCGAAGGTATTAGGACGGTTGTGATCATGTCCGTTATCTAAGGTAATGAGCGCCATTGATCCTTTGCCACCAAAAGCGGAGAGATCAATATCGCGAACCAATGCATTGGTAACAACCTCTTCAGGTGCTCCCGCTGGAAGAGTGATATCTGCGCTCATAATTACTTAGCTCCCTTAAAGTGTGGGTTTTCCCAGATAACGGTTCCACCCATGCCTAAACCGATACACATTGTTGTAATTCCATAACGGACCTCTGGTTGTGCTTCAAAGGTGCGTGCAAGATTGAGTATGAGACGTACTCCCGATGATGCAAGTGGGTGACCAACTGCGATCGCTCCACCGTAAGGATTAACTCGCACATCATCATCTGCAATTCCAAAGTGATCCAAGAAGGCAATAACTTGTACTGCAAAGGCTTCATTGATTTCAAAGGCACCAATATCTTCAATCTTCAATCCAGCTTGCTTCAACGCCTTCAGGGTTGATGGCACTGGTCCATACCCCATGATCTCTGGCTCAACACCTGCAAATGCGTAGGTAACCATCTTTGCCTTAATAGTTAAGCCAAGTTCAAGCGCCTTCTCTTCACTGGCGAGCAAGGCCGCTGTTGCTCCATCATTGAGTCCTGAAGAGTTGCCCGGAGTTACTCGCCCTGAAGGACGGAAAGGTGTCTTAAGTCCTGCCAGCCCCTCCATTGTTGTCTGCGGACGTGGAGCTTCATCGGCGGTAGCAACTGTCCATCCAAGCTCTGCGCTGCGAGCAGCTGTTGGAATTAAATCTCGCTGAATCTTTCCATCCGCATACGCCTTTGCTGTTTTTAACTGTGAGCTCATCGCATAACGATCTGCGCGCTCCTTAGTCAATTGTGGAAAGCGATCATGTAAACGTTCAGCTGTTGCACCCATAGCAAGTGCATCCTGTTCAACAATGCGCTCTGCGAGGTAACGAGGGTTTGGATCCATACCCTCACCCATTGGATGGTTGCCCATATGCTCAACTCCACCAGCGATTGCAATCTCATTTGTACCCATTGCAATAGCACCTGCAATAGTTGTGACAGCGGTCAGCGCACCTGCACACCAGCGATCAATTGAGTAACCCGGAACGGTATTTGGTAAACCTGATAACAAAGCTGCGCTGCGTCCGATATTCATTCCTTGATCACCGGTCTGAGTCGCTGCTGCGATAGCCACATCCTCAATAGAAGCGGGATCAATCTTTGGATTGCGTTCTAATAATCCACGTATGGCGCGAACCATAAGATCATCTGCTCGAGTTCCGGCGTACATACCGCCGGCCTTTCCAAATGGGGTACGAACAGCATCAACGAGAACTACGGTGCGAGACATGGTTCATCCTTTGTTAGGTATGAGCGATATGTTACTCGTCGGTAAAGGTTTGTGACACTCCTGATTGCACCTCATCGTCTGCGCTTTGAGCTACCTCAGCAGGGATTGGTTCACGCTCAAGTAGCGCCGCCGCCAGGGCGGGTGCAACTAAATCGATCTGCCACTGGCGAGCCCCAAGTTCCATCAAGGCGTGAGCAACCTCGGGAAGTGACAAGGTTGTTGTTGCTCCGACAGGTGGCTTCCAGCAGAGGCGTCGAACATATTCAGGGGTGATGAGATTTTCAACTGGGATCTCATTTTCTTGAGCAATTACCTCGATCGCCGCACGTGCATGAGAAAGCGGGGCAAACTTTTCAGGAAACTTATCACGCCACAACTTAATAGGAGGCAAGGTGTCGGCACTTGTTCGCATCGCTGGCCATTGCTCTTCAGGTAGTGCAACAGCGGTTGCGATTGAATCTAGCCACAGCTGAAGATTTTCTAACCAGCGGGCACGTAGCCCTAAAGGACGTAGGCACTTTTCAAACTCTTTCTTATTGGTTGGCATGGAGATTGCAAGTTCAACGATGGCAGAGTCATTGAGAAGTTTTCCTGGTGCCATATCCTGTTGAGAAGCTATCGCATCGCGGGCGGTCCATAAGGATTTAATCACCGCCAATTGATCCCGTTTCTTAATCTTGTGCATTCCTGAGGTTCTGCGCCAAGGATCAACACGTGGAGGTGCAGGAGGTGCTTTGAGAATTGCGGCAAACTCTTGATCTGCCCAGGGCAACTTTTTTGCATCCTGCAAAATCATATACATGCGCTCGCGCAGCTCTATGAGTAGTTCAACATCAAGGGCTGCATATGTCAGCCACTCTTTTGGCAAGGGACGTGCAGACCAATCTGCTGCGCTATGTTCCTTTGCCAGAGAAATACCCATCAATGATTCGAGTAATGGGCCTAATCCAACCCGTGGTAAACCTGCGATTCTTCCTGCTAATTCAGTGTCAAAAAGTTTGACAGGATTGATTCCTAGCTCGCGCAAACATGGCAGATCTTGAGTACTTGCATGAAGAATCACCTCATCGGTATTAAATAAGTTGTTCAGTTCGACAAAAAGTAGATCTCCTGGCCCAAAGGGGATGGGATCTATTAAGTGCAGGCCACCATCCCTTCTTTTAATCTGAATCAGATATGCCCGTGCACTGTATCTGAAGCCAGATGCACGCTCTGCATCCACCGCAAATGGACCCGACCCCTTTGATAAGAGATCTAAGGCCTTTCGAAAGGCCTCATGCGTATCGATGACATCCGGCGTGCCCTCAGCAGGCTCTAGTAAGGGAACGGCAAGGATCTCTTCACTCATTATTAACGCCTGCGAGAAGATGAAATCGTAGATACTCCTTCAGGGACGGGCGGTAAACCAGCTACCTCAGAAATTAAATTGCACCAACTGATGATGTGATTAATGATCTCCTTAGGATCCTCAACTACAGGTGTCCATGATGCTCGAATTTCAATTTCAGCCTCATTGTTTCGCGGTGACAATTTTCCAAAGGATGCGCTCGTTACTCGCGTAACTGTTCCGCTAGGAGAGTTGTATTTACAGTTATTCAAATCAAGTGATTCTAGAAACCAACTCCAGCCAACCTCTGGAAGTAATGGATCCTCCTGCATGATGGGATCAACATCTGCACTTACAAAGGTAACGCAGCGAAACTCTCCATCCCAGGTCGCCTGTCCACCTGGCTCGTGCAAAAGTACAAAACGCCCATTGGCAATCTCATCCTCTTGCTCTCCAATTTGTCCATTGGATGCATCGGCTGAGAATGCAAAGGAGTATGTTGCTAATTTTTGCGGGGCTGGTACCTCTGTAAGTGTTAATTCCGCTCTTGGATTTACGGTGCGAAGGTGATCGATTAAACGCTCAAAACCATTCGCATCCACATGCTAAGAATAAAGATGGGAGTGTGCTTTTCTTGGGAGGCGGGGCGGTAACCTTGGCTCTATGGCATCACTATTGGCACTTCTATCAAGTGCACTATGGGGAACAGCTGACTTTTTTGCAGGTCGCCTTAGTAAGAAGCACCACCCATTTGCAGTATTAGGTTTTTCCCAGGTTATAGGTCTAGCAGTTGGCTTATTAATAGTTCTTGTTTCAAGGGACTGGGATGGACAAGCCTCTGGATTTAATGGATATCTGTTATCGGGCGCTCTGGCGGGTTTGTTTGGTTACATCGGCTTAGCCTGTTTGTATGAAGGTCTATCAACAGGACGAATGGGAGTTGTCGCACCGATTAGTTCGATGAGCGCCGTCATTCCATTGATATATGCAATCGTAACCGGTGACAAACTTTCCATGATCGCATCGATGGGAATTATCATCGCATTGGTAGGAGTCTTTTGCGCAAGTGGGCCAGAACTTTCAAATGGTATGCCAATCAAACCATTGCTTTTAGCGCTGGGCGCTGCAGCAGGATTTGGAATGTCACTTACTTTTATTTCTATTGGATCTCAAGAAAGCGCTTTGCTTACAATGGTCTCGATGCGCGGTGCGACATTTTTTGTAACTATTTCACTGGCACTCAGGCTTAGAACTACGGGTAAGTTTTCAAAGAAGGATCTTCCGATCTTGATTTTTATTGGAGCGGCAGATTTTCTAGCTAATTTATTACTGGGTGTAGCAACTACTAAGGGGTTAGTTTCCGTTGCAATGGTTTTTGGATCCCTGTATCCAATTGCAACAGCGCTTTTAGCTTTCAAGCTCCTGAACGAGAGATTGCATAAGGTTCAATATGTTGGAATTGCTTTGGCCGTTACTGGTGTTTCCTTGATTTCAGCCTTTTAATTGCGAGCAGAATAAAAGGTAGTTCCAGATTCTTCTCGTTTATCAATCTGAGAAAAATGAGCCAAGAGTTGATTGATATCTATGGTGTGTTCTCCACCTGTTGCAGGAGTAACGCTGAGCTCGAGTTGGTCAATTAATCCATGGTCAATTAACTCATTGATCATCGAGATCCCACCTTCTATAAGGATTTTCTCTCCAAAGAGCCCACGTGCCTTTTCAATAGCGTGGGTGGGGGAGCAGTTCCAAAACATCGCCAAGTGGTTTCCTTGGACCGGGTTAACTAAAGATCTGGAGATAACTACAAGAGGTACCGGAGTTCGGTTATATGGCTCATGCCGCGCGGTGTTTCCACCAACAATAATGACATCGACCTCTCGTCGCCTTTGTAGAAAGGCTCTTCGATCCTCTGGAGAGCTAACCCCCGCCGATCTACTCTCTTTCGAGGTCGAGCCATCTGCTCCAACAACCAATGTTGCAACGACGCTCACAGCTACAAGTATCGCCTAACTTCTCCATTTCTTGTCAGTGGCTCTCTGTACATTTCTCATCATGATCATCGATTGTTCAACATGCACAATGGCGGCCATCGCATGCAATACATGTGTGGTCTCCTTTTTTCTAGACAATACCTCTGAACTGAGCAGTCAGAGTGTTGAGGCGCTATCGGTATTGGCTGAGAGCGGATTAACACCCCCGTTGCAATTTAACGCTCGCAGAGCCTGAGGCGGCTCTCAATTCACAGACAAAACCCCTTTCTGTAGTTGAGGGGCGACACAGCTCTGGTTAGCCTTGCCCTCATGTCCCTTTGGTTACACAGATGTATCGCACCATATGGATCATTGGGAGGTAATGATTTGGTTGGAGCTTGCCGTTTCTAATCCAATTCTCTTTGTCACCAATGACTTTGGTCCTCGCGCAGGAGGAATTGAAACCTTTGTTATTGGATTGATTGAGCGTCGAGCCTTTGGATCAACAATTGTCTACACCTCTTGGCAAGAGGGCTCTCACGATTATGACGCCCGGTGGAAGAGTGAGTTTGGTGTCACAGTTATTCGTGACCGAGCAAAGATTTTATTACCTACTCCACGTGTATCCCGTAACCTCAAAAGGTTGATCCGAGAACACAACATTCAAGTCGCTGCCTTTGGCGCAGCTGCACCCTTAGCCTTGCTCTCTGCTTCAATGAAGGCCGCCGGTGTTGTTAAAACCGTTGCATTAACCCATGGACATGAGGTTTGGTGGGCAAAGGTTCCATTTTTTAATTTAGCGATACGTCGAATCGGATCAACTACCGACTCCTTAACTTATCTCGGTGATTTCACACGGAAGGCGATCTCTGTATCTCTGAGTAAAAAAGCTTCACAGCGAATGGTCAAGGTTGCACCAGGTATTGATGTTGAGCACTTTACGCCTCAGGATTCGACGGCGCTGAGAAAAGAGTTGGGGTTAGAGAAGAAAAAGGTTTTAGTCTGCGTTGGTCGATTGGTACATCGAAAGGGCCAGGATCGATTGATTGAATCGATGCCCGAGATCATTGCAAAGGTTCCTGATGCTCATCTATTGATCGTCGGGCAAGGACCATACCTAGATCACTTAAAAAAGTTAGTGGCAGATAATGATCTTCACAGCTATGTCACCTTTATCGGACGAATCCATTATGCAGATCTCCCGCGGTATATCTGCGCAGGAGATCTCTTTGTAATGCCTTCACGATCCCGTTTTGGCGGACTAGAGGTTGAAGGGTTAGGAATTGTTTATCTCGAGGCGAGTGCATGTGGTTTGCCCGTTATTGCAGGATCATCTGGGGGAGCACCTGATGCGGTGGTAGAAGGTGTAACAGGGGTTGTGGTGGATGGAACAAGTACTCAACAGATCGCACAAGCGGCTATCTCTTTGTTAAGTGATCCCGCTAAGGCTGCAGCTATGGGTGGTGCGGGGCGAGCTTGGATTATTGAGAACTGGCGTTGGGAGATTTGGTCTCAACGCTTTAACCAACTCCTAGAGCAGTAGCCCCTTTTCGCGAGCCTTCATAATTGCGGTAGATCGATTACCACTATCTAACTTTCTAAGAATTGATGAGATATGGGTTTTAACGGTTGAGGTACTGATGTAAAGGTTGGCTGAGATTTCAGAGTTACTGGCCCCCTTTGCCATTGCGTGCAGTACATCAACCTCTCTTGGAGTAAGTGCAATTGTGTGATCATGCCGAGTATTTAAGGTGCTGGTGAAGGATCGAGGATTCATCAGAGCGAAGTTCAGGGTTGTCACTATCTCTTCAATTGATTGGCTCTTTGAAAGATATGCGTTGGCTCCCGAACTGCGAGCGATGCTGACGTACTGGCTAGGTTCATTGAGGGAGAGAATGATGATTGCAGCATCGGGTGAGTGCTTTCTGACCCATTGGACAACTTCAAATCCCGAACCATCAGGCAGATTTAAATCCACAATGATTGCTTGCGGGTTAAAGGCGGCGATCTTTGCGCGGGCCTGCTTAATGGTTGCCGCTGTCTCAATGAGGGTAAAGCCATGTGTGCCAAGGGCTGAGACCAGACCCTGACGTACAACATCGTGGTCATCTATAACAAGTAGTCGAACCATTACCTATCCAATGGGATTGTTACTCCAATTCTTGTTCCATGTGCATCTGAGTCAATATGGATCTCCCCATTGAGTTTTTCGATCCGCTCTTGTATACCCTTTAAACCAAAGGATCCATCCCTGACACCAACTCCACCCTTTCCATCATCACCGATCGCTATCTCTAGAGTTTTTGCATCAGAGTGCTTCTCGATATTTCGTAAAATCTCTTGAACAACTCGCAAGGCTTCATGCATCGTGTTGACCTGGCCCGGTACAGATAAGAGCGGCTCGGCTCCCCGCAATTGATGGATCTCCGCCCGCACCTTTTCTATCAGTGCAGTGGTGGTGAAGCGAATCATGCGCAGTGATGCTTTGAGCTCTGGCTCTTGGCACTGCGATATCGCCTGATCAATGGAAAAACCCAGGACCACAAGGTCCTGGGCGATCCCATCATGTAACTCTTGTGCGAGGGTTACTCGCTCATTGTTCATTTTGTAAACAATGCATCAATCTCTTTTGCAAACTCCTTTGCAACAACATGTCGCTTAACCGATAGCTTGGCAGTTAAGTGTCCACCAGCGATTGTGAAATCGGTAGGCAGTATTGTGAACTTACGAATTGACTCAGCCTTACTGACAGCCTTATTCGCCTCATCAACAGCTGTTTGAATAACTGCAATAAGATCTGGGTCACTGACCAAATCACTCAATGATGCGCCATCCTTCTTATTGTTGGTGATCCACACCTTCAGCGCATCAGGGTCGACCGTTACAAGTGCTGCAATAAATGGCTGATTGTCGCCAACAACGACGCACTGACTTACTAGTGGATGTGCGCGTAGGCGATCTTCGAGGACCGCCGGTGCAACATTCTTTCCACCAGCTGTAACGATAATCTCCTTCTTGCGTCCAACGATGTATAAGAAGCCATCATCATCGAGCTTTCCAAGGTCACCAGATTTAAACCAGCGCTCTGAATCAAAGACCTCATCATTGGCTGCTGGGTTTTGCCAGTATCCATCCATCACGATCGGTCCACGGATGAGAACCTCACCATCTTCGGCGATCTTGATTGAGGTACCCGGAATTGGACGGCCAACTGAACCAACGCGGTGGGCTCCATGAAGATTCAAGGTTGCTCCAGCGGTAGTTTCAGTTAAGCCATACCCTTCAAGAACTGAGATACCAATTCCGCGATAGAAGTGACCTAGGCGTACACCTAGTGGTGCACCTCCCGAAATCGCAGCCTCTACGCGGCCACCCATACCAGCGCGAATCTTGCTGTATACAAGTTTGTCAAATAGTCCATGCTTTAACTTAAGAACTGGTGACATGTGCTTCTTGTCCAGCGCTTCAGAGTAAGCGATAGCGGTATCTGCCGCCTTGCGGAAGATCTTGCCCTTGCCAGCCGCCTCTGCCTTCGCCTCTGCACCGTTGTAAATCTTTTCAAAGATACGTGGAACTGCCAGCACAAATGTTGGCTTAAATGTTCCGAGATCAATTGGTAGTCGGCCAACTGGATCGCTGCAATGAGCTAGGTGAAGACCAGCGGTAATCGCTCCGATTTGAACCATGCGACCAAATACGTGTGCAACAGGAAGGAACAAGAGGGTTGATCCACCTGGCTTGAGAAAGAGCTCACTTGCACCTTGTACAACATTTCCACACTCAGCAAGGAAGTTGCTATGAGATAACTGCACACCCTTTGGCTTTCCAGTTGTACCTGATGTGTAGATCAATGTTGCAAGAGAAGCTGGTGTGATCGCATTGCGACGACGATCTATCTCATCATCACCAATGTGCTTACCCGCTTCTCGTAAAACTGTGAGCACATCATCTGTCATCGTCCACATGTGGCGGGTGTGTGCAGGCTGCACCGTCTTAACAAGCTCTGCTAATGCTGGAGTCTCAACAATAATCGCTACTGAGTGTGAATCATTTAAGATCCAATCAATCTGCTCAGCAGAGGATGTGTCGTAGATAGGAACGACAGCAGCTCCTGCAAACCATGTCGCAAAATCTAAGATCGTCCACTCGTATCGAGTGCGAGCCATAATGGCTACACGATCACCGATTTGAACACCTGCAGCGATAAGACCCTTTGCAGTTGCGCGGATCTCTTCTTCAACTTCGCGTGCAGTGACAGGTTGCCAGCCATCGCCTAATGGGCGAGACATAATGACGCGCTCTGGTTCAAACCAGGCGCGTTCAGCGATGAGATTGGTGAGATTCCCGGCGGTAGCGGCGGGAACGAGAGGTGGGATTGAGATTTCATTCATGGGCGAACGCTAGCGCGGAGGCGCACAAAAGGGGAAGAGGGTAGCCTTGCGCCATGGCCGAATTCAGCAAATCAGTAATCACTATCGACTCACCAATCGCAGATGTACAAAAGGCTCTCTTTGAGTTGGACAAGTACCCCGAGTGGTCCACACAGATCAAAAGCTCTGAAGCCCTTGATCGCGATGCCCAAGGACGTGTTACCAAGGTAAAGATGAGTATCGATGCAGGAATGATGAAGGATCGAGTAACCCTTTATTACGACTGGAGCCAAGCTCCCAGCAAACTTTCATTCTCATTGGAGGATGCGGATCTACTGACCGGTATGGATGGTGTCTATACAGTTACAGCAATCGATGAGGACTCAACTGAGGTTACCTACGAACTTGAGGTTTCACTGTCAATGCCGATACCTGCAATGATGCGTCAAAAAGCGGAGAAGGCAACTATTGATGCCGCTCTTGCACAACTCAAATCACATCTAGAGGGATAACTTCGCCATGGGCAACACGATCGGCATCGATGTTGGAGGCACCAAAGTTCTCGGAGGTGTTGTTGATGAGACTGGAAAAATTCTCGCAACCGCCCGCAAAGATACTCCGCGTCAAGGTGGTGCAGATTTAACCCGCACCATCGCCGATACCGCAAAAGAGTTGATGGCTAAATTTGATGTTACTTCCGTAGGAGTCTCTGCGGCAGGATTTGTCTCTTCAGATCGAAAAACAATGCTTGCAACACCCAACATCGCCGATTGGAATGATGTTGATTTAGATTCAGAGCTAACTGCGTTGATCGGATTACCTGTAGTCCTTGAAAATGATGCAAACGCTGCAGCTTGGGGAGAAGCAAAGTTTGGTGCAGGTCGAAATCAAAATCACATGATGATGCTCACCGTTGGAACTGGAATCGGTGGCGGGATTGTTGTTAATGGTGCCTTGTATCGCGGCGCATTTGGAATAGCCGCTGAGTTTGGCCATCTTCGCGTGGTACCTGATGGACACTTATGCGGCTGTGGTGCTCGTGGCTGTTTTGAACAGTATGCATCTGGAAACGCCTTATTGCGCCATGCACGAGAGGCTATTAATGCCAGCCCTGAAATTGCACGAAACCTTCTCTCACGTGGGGATGGAACAGTTGCAGGTCTTACCGGACAGGCAATTACCGATGCAGCTCGTGATGGAGATCCCGTCGCACTGGCCGCCTTCAATACGACGGGCCAATGGCTGGGTGCAGGAATTGCATCTCTGTCGGTGCTTTTAGATCCTGCTTGTGTAGTAATCGGTGGCGGAGTAATTGATGCAGGAGAGATCTTGCTCAAGCCAACACGTGAAGCCCTAGAGCGCACAATGCCTTTTGCTGGCAAACACCCTTACCCAGAACTTATTGCAGCTCAATTAGGTAATGAAGCCGGATTAGTGGGTGTTGCAGATTTAGCACGTCCCTAATTTTCAAAGGGGTATTTCAAGCCAATCTGCCCTCGTACCGTATCCATACTTTTCATAATATCTACTGTGTCTTTCCACGAGAGAATCTCTGATTCCAAAGCACCTGATGCAACTAATTGGGCAAACACCTGGGCCTGCTCCCTTAAGCCATGACCTTTGTAGCTACTTGGATATTCTGTAACCGAACCATCGTTGTGCACTACACGCATACTTGCTGGGTTATAAAAAGTTCTGTCGATTTCAAGCCAGCCATTTAATCCTGCAACAACGGCTCGACATGGGGTCTGCTCAACCATTGTTGTTGTTAGTACCGCTTGCGCCCCGTTGCTGTAAGAAAAAATCATCGAAGTTTGTGCATCCACACCCTTATCTGTCATAACCGCACTAGAGGTTATAGATGTGGGATTTCCCAAAATCATGTGAGCAAATGAAACTGGATAAACTCCAAGATCGAGCAACGCACCGCCTGCCAGCTGCGGATCAATCAATCGCGCTATCCCTTGATCTGCCAATCTTTGCCCATGATCTGCATGAATTGATTGGATCGGACCTAAAACTCCACTTGCAACTATTTCGCGAACCTTTGCATAATGTGGAAGAAACCTTGCCCACATCGCCTCCATAAGAGCTACCTGGTTTTTAGAAGCGGCATCAACCATCTCTTGTGCTTGCTGGGCATTGACCGCGAAAGGTTTTTCACACAAAACTGGTTTGCCAGCGTTGAGCGCCATAATGACATTGCCATGGTGACCAGGGTGTGGAGTGGCAACGTAGACACCATCTACAGATGGATCACTGACTAACTCTTCATAACTTCCATACGCTTTTCCACCAAACTCTGCGGCAAAGTTTTCTGCCTTGCTCAATGTTCGTGAACCAACGGCACCAATTGAGTGTCCGTCAAGTAGTGCAAGATCTTTTGCAAAGGCTCGTGCAATTCCACCAGGCCCCAAGATTGCCCACGAGAAATTACTCACAAGGTCGCTCCATCATCATCACGATTGTTGCGATGAAACCAACGCACGATTGCAGTACGAGCAGATTGAATAAATCCCCGCGGTGATTGTCGTGCGGGGTTGGGCTGTATAAATCCTTCTTGATCTATACGATCTAAATCATCCAGATAAGTTGTTGGGGATGATTGGTCCAGATTCAAGCCAGAGATGATCGACTCAAACTCTGAGCGGATTAACTCCTCTTCATCGAAGCCATCTGACCCTTTTTTCTCATTACCCACCCTCAGATAGTGTCATAGTCGTCAATAGCCACTAAATTAACCCCGTGCTTAACAACCTGCCCTACGGAACCTTGCGGGCCTTTCTGACCCCATTTTTAATGTTGGCCTTTCGTCCCAAGGTTCGTGGATTACGTAATGTTCCATCAAAGGGTCCGGTAATCATCGCCTCCAATCACCTGTCATTTAGCGATTCGATATTTATGCCCCTAGTTGTTCCTCGCAAAGTTACCTTCTTGGCAAAGAGCGAGTACTTCACATCCCCTGGCCCTAAAGGTTTGTTGAAGAAGTTGACCTTCATAGCTCTAGGTCAGGTACCTGTCGATCGTTCTGGCGGCCGGCGAAGCGAGGCTGCGTTAATCACCGGTCTGAAGGTTCTAGCTGATGGAGATTGCATCGGTATTTACCCTGAAGGAACACGT
Organism: Bifidobacterium breve; assembly: GCA_945890205.1. Classification (GTDB taxonomy): domain Bacteria; phylum Actinomycetota; class Actinomycetes; order Nanopelagicales; family Nanopelagicaceae; genus Planktophila. The sequence goes on from CAMDCL010000006.1 coordinate 27,594, forward strand.
TCACCCGATGGCCGTTTATACAAAGGTCGCACAGGTATCGCACGCCTTGCCATCGAATCAGGTGCACCCGTTATTCCAGTTGCGATGTTTAATACCGACAAGATTCAACCCACCGGCAAGCTCATTCCCAATGTAAAGCGTGTAGGAATGCACTTTGGCGAAGCGATGTACTTTGACGGGGATTCGACAGATCTTCAATACCTTCGCGATGTAACAGATCAGATTATGAATGCGATCCATGCGATGTCGGGCCAGGAGTACATCGATATTTATGCGCCCAAGAAGGCAAAGCTCGGTGTTGTTGAGGAAGAGGATTAATCCAGGGCGTTGCGCGCCACAAGATAATTACAGGTCTGGCACTCAGGACCTGCATCTGGAAGTTCGCCTTCAAGTACATCTATAAACTCACCAATTACCTTCAAGAAGTTTGCTTGATCCCGCTCTACCGCAACATACTTTTGGAAAACTCCAAAACCATACTCATCAGCGTTGCTACCAATAGCTGTCGTTGGTCGCCATACAAGTAGCCCCATAGAGGCCACCGATTGAGATTTTCCAGCGGCTGGGTTTTCTAATGCATAGGCGTAGGCCTCAAGTTGGGGGGAGTAGAACTGACCGCTATCGCGCTGACTATCTGAAACCTTGCAATCAATTAAACCGATTGTGCCATCATCATTTGTTGAGACAAGATCATACTTTCCGAGAATTCTCCAACGGCTCTCAACACCATTAACTACTAACGGCTTGCTCTTAACCCACTCGCCCCACTTTGTGACCTTTCCAGCGCGAAGGGATGGATCAATAGTTGGCATCTCTGCACCTTGAAAATGCTCCTCTTGTAACGAAGCCATTGTTCCAACGAGTGGAAAAGCGCCCGGCATTGTGACCTTGAACCAGTACTTGATCCACAAACATCTCTTGCAGGTTGATAAGCCAAAGGTCAGATCTGAGGGGGAGATATTCTCCCGGGCGGGCTTGGCTGGTTTGATCATGTGCTTATTGTGTACTTAACCACTGACAACCGCGGTCTCGATGACAAAGAGGCGTGTTCAGGTTGCGCAAAGCGGGTATATCCCTCTAGATTACGGCTCGATATATCGAATAGATACATTCTGCGGAGTAATGCAGGTATACAGAAGTGGAGGGTCAGATGCGCTCGCGTTCAGAGTCGCTCGAATTCGCCCTCCTTGGGCTGCTCTCACAAGCCCCGCTTCACGGTTATGAACTTCGCAAGCGGATTGGAACCATCTTTGGACCCTTCCGCGCCCTTTCATTTTCAGTGTTGTACCCACAGCTTCGTCGCATGATGGAGGCTGGATTAATTGAAGAGTCGGTCACAGAAACCACATCGCGCCGCTCACGAATCGTTTATGCGATCACAGATAAAGGCGCTCGCAAATTTGAAGATTTAACTGAGTCTGTCACACCAGAAACATGGGAGGACGAGGGCTTTGAGATTCGATTCGCCTTCTTCTCGCCAACATCTGCAAAGAACAGAGTAAGAATTCTTGAGGGACGCCATCGTCGCCTTAAGGAGAAAGCCGAAATCCTTCGTGGTGAACTCGAGAAGTCACCTGTTGGTATCGACAAATATCTGGAGGAGTGGCGACGCCACTCACTGGAGACAGCTGATCGAGAGATCGCTTGGCTGGAAGACATGATCAAAACCGCGAGGAAATAGAGTGAACATCACAACCGGTAAAGGCGACATCCGTGTTGCAATTGTTGGCGTTGGAAACTGCGCTAACTCATTAGTTCAGGGCGTTGAGTACTACAAAAACGCTGCTGTTGATCAAGAGATCCCAGGTCTTATGCACGCTGTTGTTGGGGGATACCACATCTCTAGCATCAAGTTTGTTGCAGCCTTTGATGTTGATGCAAAGAAGGTAGGGCTAGATCTAGCTGATGCAATCTGGGCTAGTGAGAACAACACAATTAAATTTAGCGATGTTCCAAAGACTGGTGTTCCAGTTCTTCGTGGTGTCACACATGATGGTCTCGGTAAGTACTACCGCGAGACAATCAAGGAGTCAGATGCACCGGCGGTCGATGTAGTAAAGGTCCTCAAGGATGAAGCGATCGATGTTTTGATCTGCTACCTACCAGTGGGCTCTGAAACAGCTGCTAAGTACTACGCGCAGTGTGCAATTGATGCGGGATGTGCATTTGTTAACGCACTTCCAGTATTTATCGCCTCAGACCCAGTCTGGGAGAAGAAGTTTGCTGATGCCGGTTTGCCCATCGTTGGAGATGACATTAAGAGCCAGGTTGGTGCGACCATCACTCACCGCATCATGGCTAAGTTATTCCAGGATCGTGGCGTACACCTAGATCGCACCTACCAGCTCAATGTTGGTGGAAACATGGATTTCAAGAACATGCTCGAGCGTGATCGCCTTGAATCTAAGAAGATTTCAAAGACTAACTCTGTGACATCGCAGTTAAATCATGATCTCGGTGATAAGAATGTTCACATCGGTCCATCGGATTACATTCCATGGCTTGATGATCGCAAATGGGCCTACGTTCGCCTCGAAGGCCGCGCATTTGGAGATGTTCCCTTGAATCTTGAGTACAAGTTAGAGGTTTGGGATTCACCAAACTCTGCTGGTGTCATCATCGACGCACTTCGTTGCGCCAAGATCGGTCTAGATCGCAAGATTGGTGGAGCCTTGCTCTCACCATCTAGCTACTTTATGAAGACGCCTCCAGCTCAGTACACAGATGAGGCGGCTCATACCAAGACTGAGGATTTCATCGCGGGAAAGATCGACCGCTAAACCAGGTAAGGGATTAAAGAAGAAGCGCCCCCGGGATACCCAGGGGCGCTTTTTTTAATGTGACTTAAAAAGTTAAGAAATTACCGATCGTCTTTTCTAATCTATGTGACGGTTGCATATCGATTCGCCATTTGGACCAACCTCTAGATGTGAACATGGGACATGCAAATTATCAAAAGCTCCATCACCATAATGTGTGCGATATGCAAGGGCTAGTAAAACCCTCAAATTTGTATCGCCATCAGATTTGATTCCAAAAACCTGCGCGCTACGACTGACTGTGTTTTCAATAACCTTTTCACTATGAGATGTCTGTGAGGCAATAGCTGAATTTGATTTGCCTTCGCAGACAAGTGCTAAAACTAGTTGTTCAAATGGGGTTAGCTCCCGCGTTGAAATTGTGATATCTCGTGTCACTGTAAATCCGCCTCTCCGCGTGTTCCCATTGTGCCTTTCTTTATTTCCATAGTCACCCCATAGGATGGGAGCCATGAGCGAAATTTTGAGCAGCCTAGATAATGGAGTGCTAACACTCACCTTTAATCGTCCCGAGAAGATGAACGCCCTGACCAGATCTATGTATTCGGGATTAGCCAAGGAGCTCAATGATGCGGCGGGGAATTTTGGGATTAGAGCGGTTCTCTTAACCGCAGCTGGGGATCACTTCACCGCAGGCAATGACATCACCGATTTTATGAACAACCCACCAACCTCAGATGATTCAGAGGTTGCTCAATTTTTGGGAGCGATTTTAAATTTTCCAAAGCCTCTTCTTGCCGCTGTGAAAGGAAATGCGGTCGGGGTAGGAACAACGATGTTGTTGCATTGTGATGTTGTGATTTCAGGACCCACCGCAAAGTTTTCAATGCCCTTTGCCTCTCTGGGGCTTGTCCCTGAGGCCGGCTCTAGTTACCTATTCCCACAATTAGTTGGGTATCAAAGAGCGGCCAGAATCTTTATGACTGGTGAAAGTTTTGACACAGATGCAGCAATTGATATGGGATTGGTGACAACCAAAGACTCAGATCCACTGGCGCACGCCATGAAGATCGCGCAGCAGATCGCTGAACAACCACCTCAGGCCATTATTAATACAAAGGCGCTGCTCAAGGCTGGCAACCATGACTCGGTTGCAGCTGTAATGAAGGCCGAGTTTGAAATCTTTGCAATGGCGCTTCAATCAGAAGAGGCTATGGAAGCATTCATGAAGTTCATGTCGAAGAAGGGTAAGTAAATGTCACTAGCCGGAAAGAGAGTTTTCATCACGGGAGGATCTCGCGGTATCGGTTTAGCAATAGCGCTACGTGCCGCACGTGATGGAGCATCAATCGCAATCGCTGCAAAGACCTCAGATCCAAACCCAAAGCTTCCAGGCACTATCCACACCGCTGCCGCAGAGATCGAGGCGGCAGGTGGCAAAGCCCTTGCTATCCAATGCGATCTGCGAGATGAAGCTCAGATTGAGGCTGCTATCGCACAAGCAGCTGAAGCCTTTGGTGGAATCGATATTGTGATCAACAACGCCAGTGCAATTAACCTAACGCGCACCGACCAGACTCCAGCTAAACGTTTTGATCTGATGTTTGATGTCAATGTGCGTGGAACATTTCTAACATCACAGGCAGCTTTACCGCACCTGCGCAAATCTGGGATAGAGGGTCGCAACCCCCACATTCTCAACCTGTCCCCGCCTTTATCTATGAAGCCAATTTGGTTCAAGAACCATGTTGCCTACACGATGGCTAAGTACGGAATGAGTATGTGTGTCCTTGGAATGGCTGAAGAGTTCAAGCGTGATGGAATCGGTGTCAATGCTTTGTGGCCCCGCACCGTAATTGATACCGCAGCGCTACAAATGATTCCGGGTATCGATGCATCCGCTGGACGTACACCTGAAATTTTGGCTGATGCTGCCTACATTATTTTTAACCGTGATGCGAAGGAGTGCACAGGCAACTTTTTTGTAGATGATCTTGTGCTTGCTAGCGAGGGAATAACTGATTTGGAAAAGTACTCTGTTACCCCAGGGACCAAGGATTTCTTACTTGACTTCTTTCTAGATTAAGATCAAGTTTATGCGCACATTGATCAAGGCTCTTTTCATCGGCTTTTTGGCCTTGAATGTAATCCCTCACGCCAATGCGCATGTAGAGATCCTTAGCTCCTTCCCTGAGCAGTACTCCAATGTAAATCCAATACCAACTCAACTGTGGATTGAATTTAGTGGAAATCTCCAAACACTCGAAGGAGAAGCGGTTAACTCGATCGAAGTGATTGACTCAACAGGTATTGCGGTGAATTACCAGGATCCTGTCATTAGCGGAGGAAGAATTACAACCAAGATTTCCGGACAAAGCGCACCAGGAGTCTTTACCGTAATTTATCGAGTCGTTGGAGATGACGGGCATGTTATCGAGGGTGAGTACACCTTTAACGCCTCACCCGATTATGCAGAGGTACAGACTCCTACACCTATAAATGCCATCGAGCAGAGCTCATCAACCTCGTCTGGTGGGATTTTGATTGGGGTTATTGTGTTACTACTCTGTGCCGGATTATTGATGAGAGTGAAAAATCGGAGTAAGTAAATATGCCAACCTTTGATATCGAGTTAAATGGTCCCAATGTTATTGAAGAGTCTGAGCGTTCAGGCAATCCTCGATCTCTCTTCTGGCCTTGGGCTGGGGCAAATGTCTCACTTTTAGCGCTCTCCTATGGAGCCTTCTTCTTGGGTTTTGGCATCTCCTTTCGTCAGGCAACGGTGGCTGCCTTCGTGGGAACAATCGGTTCCTTTCTATTAGTTGGAATAAGTTCTCTGGCCGGTAAGCGCTCCAACGCCCCGACAATGGTCTTATCCCGTGCATCCTTTGGAGTAAAGGGCAGCAGAGTGCCAGGTGCGCTCTCATACTTAATTTTTGTTGGTTGGGAGATTGTCCTTGTCTCCCTTGCGACATTAGCCACCGGAACAATTCTTGCCCGTATTGGCGGGATTGATCGCAATCTTTCATTACTACTGGGCTTTACCTTGGCTGCAGCTCTGACCGTAATTGGGGGAGTTCTGGGCTTCACAGTGATTATGAAACTTCAAAAGTTTCTCACAATCACCATTGTTGTGATGACCTTGTTTTACATCGCACTGACTATTGATAATGTTTCGTGGAGCGCAGTTACAGCGATTCCAGATGGAAACCTTCAAAGCTTTGTTGGCGCTGTGATATTTGCAATTACAGGAATTGGGCTTGGCTGGGTAAATGCAGCTGCTGATTACTCCAGATATCTGCCACGTTCTGTTTCAAGTAAATCAGTCGTTGGTTGGACGGTGTTTGGTGCATCTACAGTTCCAATCATTCTTGTTATTTACGGAGCGGCACTTTCTGGAAGTAGCCAGAGGCTCAGTGAAGCGATTTCTATGGATCCAATAGGTGCGCTGACAACCCTTCTTCCCACCTGGTTTTTAATTCCATTTGCCTTTGCTGCAATTTTTGGTCTAGTGGGCGGTGCTATTTTGAATCTGTACTCATCAGGGTTAGCGCTAGTTTCCATGGGAGTTCCTGTGAAGCGATATCAAGCCGCCATTATTGATGCGATCATTATGTTTGGTGGAGCAATTTATATTGTTTGGGTTGCGGATAACTTCTTTTATCCATTCCAAGGCTTTTTGATTACCTTGGGTGTTCCTGTAGCTGTTTGGTCCTCAATATTTGTTGCAGATGTTCTGATTCGCAAAAAAGCCTATAGCGAAAGAGAGCTGTTTGACCCTGGTGGGATCTATGGTTCGGTGAATAAAGGATCGATCGCGCTCATGGTGTGTGGATCAATCATTGGTTGGGGTTTTGTGACCAACACCTTTGCCCCATGGCTTGAGTGGCAGGGGTACTTCCTCGAACTCATTGGTGGCAAGGATGGCCCTTGGGCATACTCAAGCATTGGTGTGATCTTCGCTTTAATCTTTGGATTTTTTGGTCACATACTCTTATCAATTCGAAAAATTCGAGCACAGGAGAGTTTGCTCAGTTAGAGTTACGCCATGAGACGACGAATCGCCCCTCTTCTTGATTTTCTCAATCAAGAGTCAGCAGGAGGCGTTCTCATCCTGGGTGCATCGGCCTTTGGTTTACTAATCGCAAACTCACCTCTTTCCGACACTTACTTTTCGACCCTAGATCTTCGTTTATCTCTTGGCGCTGATTGGTATTTAATCGATCTATCAATACTGAAGATAATTAACTACCTCTTGATGAGTATCTTCTTCTTTGTCGTCGGATTGGAGATCAAGCGTGAATTAACCTCGGGCCACCTCGCCTCCTTCAAAAAAGCGTTGCTGCCCTTTGTTGCAGCTATTGGTGGCATGGCTGTTCCGGCATTGATTTATCTGGCGATCGCCGGTGGTGTTGCACCCGGTGGTTGGGGAGTACCTGTAGCCACTGATATTGCATTGGCGGTCGGGTTGTTGACGATGATCGGTCCATCAGTTGCTGCATCATTGCGTTCATTCCTATTGGCACTTGCTGTCATAGATGACATCGGTGCAATTTTGATTATTGCATTTGTGTATTCAACAGGAATCAACTTTTCATGGTTGGCCGCAGCCTTGCTATCTATCGCATTTATCGCCGCCCTGAAAAAGGTCGGTGTCCAATCAACCTTGGTTTACTCACTCTTTGCATTCACACTCTGGTTCTCCTTCTACAAGACAGGAGTTCATCCAACCTTAGCGGGGGTTATCCTTGGATTGATGACTCCAAATATTGTTCATCGTGGGTCAGATATGGAGGACACGGAGGATGGCTCTGTGTCGGTGATTGAGTGGTTAGAACACAAGTTCCACCCGATCAGCACCTTTCTAGTGGTTCCTATCTTTGCCTTTGCTAACACAGGAGTAATCATTACCGCTGAATCCATTAAGGGTGCATCTGTTTCTTTGGTCGCGTGGGGAATCTTCTTTGGACTAGTAGTTGGAAAGCCATTAGGCGTGCTGATTGCATCGATCACAGCAAAACGGTTGAAGGTGGCTGACTTTCCAGAAGGAGCAAGTAATACATCTGTACTTGCCACAGGAAGTGCAGCCGGAATTGGCTTTACCGTCGCGATATTCATAGCTGACTTAGCTTTCGATGATGTACAAACCCAAGACATCGCAGTACTTGCGGTCATCGTTGCCTCATTTGTAAGTGCGTTAATCTCGGTTGCACTCTTTAAACTTGTTTCGAGAAAGTAGATACAACAAAACCCGCCTTTTTAGGGGCGGGCCTTGTTGTAACCAACCTCTTAGATGTCGTAATACAGTTCAAACTCAGCTGGGTGCGGACGTAGTCGAACATAGTCGACCTCTTCCTTACGCTTGAAGGCGATCCAGGTATCAATAAGATCCTTAGCAAATACTCCACCGCGAGTGAGGAAATCATGATCCTTCTCTAGGTTGTTGAGTACCTCATCGAGAGAGCCAGGAACCTGAGGAATAGCTGCCGCCTCTTCGCCTTCGAGTTCGTAGAGATCCTTATCAACTGGGGCAGGTGGTTCGATCTTATTCATGATTCCATCAAGTCCAGCCATAAGCATCGCTGCAAATGCCAGATATGGGTTTGATGATGGATCTGGACAGCGGAACTCGATGCGCTTTGCCTTTGGATTTGATCCTGTAATTGGGATACGGATACATGCCGAACGGTTACGTGCCGAGTAAACAAGGTTTACTGGAGCTTCATAACCTGGAACTAAGCGACGGTATGAGTTAACAGTTGGGTTGGTGAAAGCAAGTAGAGATGGTGCGTGCTTCAACAAACCACCGATGTACCAACGGGCCATATCTGATAAATCGCCATACGTTCCCGCTTCGAAGAATAGAGGCTTTCCATCTTTCCACAATGATTGGTGAACGTGCATGCCTGAGCCATTGTCTCCGAAGAGTGGCTTAGGCATAAAGGTTGCGGTCTTTCCGCCTTGCCAAGCGGTGTTGCGGATGACGTACTTAAACTTCATTACATCATCACCTGCATGCAAAATGTCGGTGAAACGGTAGTTGATCTCCATCTGTCCAGCGGTACCCACCTCGTGGTGTGCACGCTCTACCAGTAGTCCTACCTTGCCTAGCTGCATCACCATTTCATCGCGAAGATCTGCAAATTGATCTGTTGGAGAAACAGGGAAGTAACCACCCTTTACTCGGGTGCGGTACCCACGGCTTGGTGTTCCATCGGCGTCGTACTCCACACCTGTGTTCCATGCACCTTCATAGGATTCGATCTCATGGACAGCGGAGTTGATGCCGGTCTTAAAGCGAACGCTATCAAAGACATAGAACTCAGCTTCTGGTGCAAAGAATGCGGTATCTGCAATCCCAAGTGAGCGCATGTAATCAACTGCCCGTGCAACTACGCCACGAGGATCGCGACTATACGGTGTGTTATCAACTGGATTGTGAACTGAGAAAATAATGATGAGGGTTTTTTCTTTGCGGTATGGATCAATATATGCAGACTCTGGAACTGGTAGCAGTTTCATATCTGACTCATTGATTGTCTGGAAGCCTCGAATTGAGGAACCATCAAACATTAGGCCATCGGTAAATACAGCTTCATCAAAGGATTCAACTGGAACGTTGAAGTGATGCTGGATACCGGGCAGATCTGTAAAACGAACATCAACAAGTTTGATGTCCTCTTTCTTGATGTAAGCAAAAATTTCCGCTGCGTTCTTAAACATGCATCTCCCAATTTCACATGTGATGCGCAGAGCCCTCATCATTGAGTTTCTGTCGCTTTTACGTAGTTGAACCCTAGGTCCATCGGGTGAAATTGACATAACCCGCTTGTTAAATTCATGTTACGTCCGCCCCATTTGAGCGTTAGGCTTGTCACATGAGCGTTGAGTTCACCCGGGTCAGCCTGGGTCGCCGGATGTCAGCGCTCATGGTCGATTGGTTGGCCTGCTACTTCATCGTCGCGGCTTCAACTGGAGGAATCGGGCAGATGGCCCCCAATAGATCATGGACGGTTTTGGCCCTATTTTTTGCTGAGGTAGCGATTCTCTCAGCCTTGCAAAGCGCCTCATTAGGTCATCGAATCTTTGGTATTCACATTATTCGATTTAGCGATGGGGGAGCGATCACACCTCTTGCCGCTTTGATCCGAACAGGATTATTGATCACCGTAATCTTTGCCATCACCTTTGATGAAAATGGCAGAGGCTTACATGAGCGATTAAGTGGTACCGTTCTTACGAGAACAAAGAGAGTGATCTAGTACTTAACGAAGCTTTGGTGCACGGGTTGGCATTGGTCCCTTGGGAATTGGCATGGACATCCCGCCAACAGCCTTCAGGCGTGCACGCACCTCTCGCATTTGATGGGCGGTTAGCTTCTTTGGAAGTCGCTTCATCTGCTTTTGAAGTTTGCGGATTGGAACCCGGCCATCCTCGGCCCCAACTAAAATCTCAGTGATAGGTACACCCGGTGCAAATCGTTCAGCCTTCTTGCGTTCATCGTTGATCATTTGACGAACCGCGTTGGATCCTTCTCCGGTAAGCACAATTCCTGCACGTCCCACACTTCGGTGAACCATGTCTTGATTTCGAGCCACAGCCACCGCAGGTGTAGTTGTCCAACCCTTTCGGATAGCCATTAAAACACTTGCTCCGGCACCGATCTGTCCTTCAATAGAGATGTAGGCAGCTGCTCCGGCCTGTCGTGTGAAAAAGAGAAGAGTGATGAGAAGTGCAACTGGCAGGAAGACAAATGCAAAGTAAATTGTTTGACCAACAACCGAACCAATTGCAATTCCAATTCCCCATGAAACTGCGAAGATTCCAATGAGGGCAAGGCTAATCCAAGGCTTTACCTGCTTAGTGACCTTGTAGGCATCACGAAAGGTTTGAAAGCGTGGTTTCTTAATCTTCTTTTCTTTAGCTTTTCTCTTAAACATAGCGCTAGTTTAGTGGGGCTGGCGCGGTTCCACCAAGACGAGTTGGTGCCCAACGCTGGCCCACATGACTATCAGGGTAATTCTCTTGAACCTGGCGGAGCATCCCCATCATCACCTGTCGCAAGTGCAGCTCGGCCGCCTCAATGTCAGCATCTGGAGAGAAGTGAATCGCCTCACCAAATGAAACCGATACAGGGGTTTTGCCCCGTTTAAAGTTTGGCTTCACACCTTTTGTATAAACCCTTTGCCCACCCCACACAATTGTAGGAATTAATGGAACACCTGCCCCAACGGCAAGTCGAACCGCACCTGATTTAAGTCCCTTGATTTCAAAACTTGTCGAGATAGTTCCTTCTGGAAAGATACCGATAATTTCTCCAGATTTAAGTGCGTGAAGTGCTGCAACAAATGAGGCGGAGCCATTGCTGCGATCCACATTGATGTGATGCATTCCGCGCAGAAGTGGGCCTGCAATCTTGTTGTCAAAGAGCTCTTTTTTTGCCATAAAGCGCACATACCTTTTCACCGGCAATGCTGCAGTACCTGCGAGTGCAAAATCCAAATAACTCACATGGTTGATTGCAAGAATCGCTCCACCTTTGCGTGGAATATTCTCATCACCCTGAAAATCAAATTGAAGACCCAGATATCTCCAAAACCCTTTAACAAGGGCGATAACTGGAGGGTAAACAAGATCAGCCACGAGCCGCCTTCTTCTCCATGGCCTGCTTGTACAAACGGCCGGCGCGATAGGAAGATCGCACCAAAGGACCGCTCATAACTCCGAGGAATCCAACCTCTTCGGCCTCTTGGGCAAGTTCAACAAACTCCTCTGGCTTTACCCAACGCTCTACTGGATGATGCTTATTGGTGGGGCGCAGATACTGAGTAATTGTTATGAGATCACAACCAGCGCTGTGCAAATCAACCAAAGCCTGCGAAATCTCTTCACGAGTTTCACCAAGACCCAAAATCAAATTGGATTTGGTGATCAAACCAAAATCTTGGGCCATGCCAATTACCTTGAGTGATTTTTCATAGGTGAAGGCTGGGCGTATCTGTTTAAAAATTCGTGGAACGGTCTCTAAATTGTGGGCAAATACCTCTGGACGGGTTTCAAAGATGGGATTGAGAAGCTCTGGCTTTGCATTGAAATCAGGGGCGAGCATTTCAACACCTGTGCCAGGGTTGAGTTGATGGACTACCCGAATAGTCTCGGCATAAAGCCAAGATCCCTCATCCTCTAAATCATCTCGCGTAACACCTGTGATTGTGGCGTAGCGAAGGCCCATTGACTTAACTGATTCGGCAACTTTGCGCGGCTCTTCACGATCAATAGGTAGTGGCTTTCCTGTATCAATGTTGCAAAAGTCGCAACGACGGGTGCAACGATCTCCACCAATTAAAAATGTTGCCTCTTTATCCTCCCAACATTCAAAGATGTTTGGGCAAGCCGCCTCTTGGCAGACGGTGTGCAGACCCTCACTTTTGACTAGTGATCGCAATCTCGTGTACTCAGGACCCATATTTGCTCGGGTCTTAATCCATTCAGGCTTACGTTCAATCGGTGTCAGAGCGTTACGCGCTTCGATACGAAGCATTTTGCGACCTTCGGGTGCCAATGTCATGCGCTCACCTTTTTCAGAGATTCAAAGATGTGTCGCTCAACCAATGGAGCTACCTCATCTACTGTTATTGGACGTTGTAACTCAATCTCCAGCGAAGTAACTCCAGCATCGGAGATTCCGCAGGGAATAATGGTATTAAAAGAGGTGAGATCTGGATTTACATTGAGTGCAAAGCCATGCATAGTCACACCTTTAGCAACTCGAACACCGATAGCTGCAATCTTTCGATCACCCGATGAATCTCTCACCCAGACGCCTGAACGACCCTCAATGCCCTGTGTCGATAAACCCAAATCTGCACACATAGCTATCAAGCCTGACTCAATCTCTCGAACAAATCCAACTAACTCTGTCGGATTAATGAGTTTGACTATTGGGTAACCCACCAGCTGCCCCGGCCCATGCCAGGTGATTCTTCCGCCGCGGTCAACATCAATCACAGGTGTGCCATCGGTGGGCTTTTCCGATTCATCTGTGCGACGACCTGCGGTAAAAACCGATGGGTGTTCAAGGAGCAATAGCGTATTTGGGCGTTTTCCATCAACAACATCTTGATGAATTGTTTTTTGGGAGTCCCACGCCTTTTGATAATCAACCAATCCATGGCGCGAGAGAGCGATCATGGAGTCAGATGAGCTTTCCAATACGGACACAGCCATAGCCTAAAGGTAGGCTAGCCCCCATACCAATTCAAAAGAACCGAGGTCTTAACTAGTGTCACAAGCAAGTATGAAGAAGAGCCGCCGCCCACTTGTTTACGCACTATTAGTCATTTTCCTGTGGTTTGGGGCTAGCGGCGTCTTTGGGCCGCTCTTTGGAAAACTCTCAACTGTTCAAGAAAATGACAACTCAGCATTTTTGCCAGATAGCGCCGAATCCACCCAAGCAGCCAAAATTACTGCAACCTTCAACCAGGATGCCAATCAAAGCCTGCCCACTTTAATTCTCTATCGTGGCGAGGTAGATCCTGAAAAGATTGCAGCGCTCAACGCTCATCTTGCGACACTGGGTGAGAAGAAGATCGGTGATACCGATGTAAGGATCTCAGAGTATTTAACTGAGGGTGAGAGGATATTTGCATTCCCTTCACAAGATGGCCAAGCGCTTCTTGTCAATCTTCCCTTTAAATCCGAGATCGCCTCCGATCTTCTACCCAACGATAAACCCGCTCTGCCTGAAGTAATTGAAACTCTGCGAGAGGATTCTGCAGAGTTTGCCAAGAGTATTGGATTGGTTTCCAATGTAACTGGAATCGGTGCTCTGCTGGGAGATCTCTTTGGGGCTTTTGAGGGTATCGATTCATCATTATTGACAACTACTTTGCTCGTTGTAGCTTTGATCTTAATCGTTGTGTACCGATCTCCAGTTCTGTGGATCCTGCCTTTATTTTCGGCGTTGATCGCCTTGTCTACCGCTGGCGGATTGGTCTATCTCTTAACTAAAAACGATGTGATAGATCTCAACGGGCAATCACAGGGAATTCTTTCAGTTCTAGTTTTAGGTGCCGCAACTGATTACGCCCTTCTTTTAATCTCGCGTTACCGCGAAGAGCTCCATCACTACGATCACCCGGCACAGGCGATGAAGGCTGCATATAAAGGAGTCTTTGAGCCGATTCTTGCTTCGGGCACGACAGTTATCGCTGCACTTTTGGTGTTGCTCCTTAGTGATCTTTCCGGAAACCGTGGATTGGGACCTGTGGGTGCGATCGGTATCGCTGCAGCCATGGTGACGATTCTTACCTTGCTGCCTGCGCTATTGGTTGCTTTTGGGCGATGGATCTTTTGGCCACGCATTCCACGCAATGATGATGTCAACACACAACTAGCAGGTACATGGGCAAAGATTGGCTCAGCGGTTGAAAGGCGTCCGCGCAAGTTATGGATAATTACAGCCCTCATACTTTCAATCTTTGCCGGTTTTTCTACAACGCTCAATGCAAAGGGTCTTTCAACCGCTGATGCATTTACGCAACGTCCTGATTCTGTTATTGGCCTTGAATTATTGGGCGAGCATTTTCCTGGTGGCTCAGGTCAACCAACTGAGATAGTTGTGCGCCAGGAGCTAGTTGATCCAGTATCGGCTGCGCTCATGGGCGTTGAAGGAGTTTCATCGGTTGAGCCAACTCGTGTCTCACAACTTATTCCTGGACAACCACTATCTGCTGTAAAGGTGGTTGATGGAAGGGTTATTTTGAATGCAACCCTTGCGCTAAACCCTGATTCAGTAGAGGCACGAGATGTCATTCCAATCATTCGAGATGTGGTGCATGCGATAGATCCAGAGATTCTGGTGGGTGGAAGTACCGCGGTCGCATATGACACAGATGTCTCGGCAAATCGAGATAACCGCACCATCATTCCGATTGTTTTGATACTGATAACTTTGATTCTTGGGTTACTTCTTCGAAGTATCTTGTCCGCGGCGCTCTTACTGGGCACAGTTGTGCTCTCATTCTTTGCAACACTAGGTGTTTGCCAATTAGTCTTTGAGCACATCTTCGGATTTAAGGGGGCAGATACCTCCTTCCCATTGTTTGCCTTTATCTTCTTGGTGGCACTTGGCATCGACTACAACATATTCTTGATGACCCGCGTGCGTGAAGAGAGCGCAAAGATCGGAACCCGAGCAGGAGTCATTAAGGGATTAACGGTTACCGGTGGAGTTATTACCTCTGCGGGAATAGTTTTAGCCGCAACCTTTGCCGTTCTAGGAGTACTGCCATTGGTGTTTCTTGCAGAGCTTGGCTTTGCAGTGGCCTTTGGAGTTCTGCTTGATACCTTGATTGTTAGAACAATCCTGGTACCTGCTCTTGTCCATGACATTGGTGGAAAAGTTTGGTGGCCATCTAAGTTACAGAACTCTTAACCATGAACCTTCGCGTCGGAATCGCAGGTTATGGTCTTGCGGGTCGTTACTTTCATGCACCACTCTTAAAGGGGTGTGGTTTTGAGGTAGCGGCGGTTCTGACAAGTAATGATCTGAGAAGGAGCCATGCTCTAGAGGATTTCCCAAGGACAAAGGTTGTCCAGAGCATGGAGCAACTTCTTGCGCAGAATCTAGATTTAGTAGTCGTAGCATCGGCAAACCTTGTTCATGCCGAGCAAGCGATTGCAGCTCTGAAAGCTGGAGTACCTGTAGTAGTAGACAAACCGATGGGTCTTAACTATGAAGAGACCAAAAGAATTATCGATACAGCTCAATCATTAGGTGTATCTGTTTCTACCTTCTTTAACCGTCGTTGGGATAGCGATGCGTTAACGGTAAAGAAGGTTCTAGAAAGTGGAGGGCTTGGTCAGATCCATCGAATGGACTCGCGTTTTGAGCGATTTCGCCCCGAGGTAAATGCACAATCCTGGCGAGAAAATATGAGAGCGCAAGATGGTGGGGGACAGCTTCTTGATCTTCAACCACATTTAATATCTACCGCGATCGACTGGTTTGGCAGGGCAGAACTTCTAACCGCCTCGGTTCGCTCAATTCGTGGAGCTGCCGATGATGATGCTGTCTTAGTTTTAAAGCATGAGAGCGGGGTAGTTTCGTATCTATCAGCAAGTGTTGTAGCTGGTTCTCCAGGTCCTCGATTACGCATATTGGGAAGTAAGGGTGCGTTAGTCATTAATGATCTAGATCCGCAGGAGGCGCTTTTGCGTGCAGGCAAGTTTCCAGAGGGAGGAGTTTGGTCCGAGCCGACAACATCTATTGCACATATTTATCGCAGCGCCGAGGTTGAAGAGGTTTCAGGTGTACCTGGTAATTACGCACTCTTTTATCGTGCTGTGGCCTCTGCCATTCAACAAGGAACCCCATGGCCTATTTCCAACGAAGATGCATTAATGGTTGCAAAGCTAATTGATCAAGCCAGAGAGATTGGCACAGATGGCTAACTCTTCAGAGGTCCTGATTGTTGGTGCAGGTCTTGCAGGAATCAACGCAGCTATAACATTGCAAGCAGCAGGTGTAGATGTTCAGGTAGTGGAGAGTTCAGAGCGGCCTGGAGGCCGCATCACATCTGATCTGATTGATGGTTTTATCTGTGATCGAGGATTTCAACTTATTAATTCGAAGTACCCAGCGCTGGTTGATTTAGATGTAATCAAAGAGATCGACTTTATCGCCGCACCGCGTGTCATTGAAGTTTCATTAGGTAATGATCGACATGCTTTGGGTGATCCACGTGTTGCTCCTTGGACCTTGTTGGATCGAGCCACTGGAACGATGCCTGAGAAGATAGCGCTGTTGCGATTTCTCGCTTTCACTCCCAAGAAAAATACTTCAGTTGAAGAAGCTCTGAAAATTATGGGGACAACTTATATTCGTGTTTTACGTCCCTTCCTACATGGTGTATTTCTCACTGAATTGAGCAATGTAGATGCCAGATATGGACAATCAATTATCAAGTGTTTTGCAACAGGCTCACCCGGAGTTCCGCGGAAAGGTGTCGCAGAATTACCCAAGGCACTTGCTGCGCGGATTACATCAATTAGATACGGGGTTCAAATCGATAGCATCGACAATGGGGTTGCGCATAGCTCTGCAGGTGATTTCAAGGCGAAGAAAATAATCATCGCAACCGATGCCACCACAGCAACGCAGCTACTTGGGTTAAATGAGGTCTCACGAATGGCTGGATGTGTTACTTGGTATCACGCTGTAGATACCAATCCATCAGGTTCCGGACGACTAGTTGTCGATGGACAAAGTCGGGGGCCGATCATTAACACAGTTGTAATCTCTGATATTTCATCAGATTACGCTCCAGCTGGTCGACATTTGATTTCGACAACAACGGTATTGGGTGCAACTGAATCCGATGTCAGGAGACATCTTTCAATCTTGTGGGGGACTAGTACTCATGAATGGCAGTTAATCGCTAAGTATGAGATTCCAGCAGCTCTACCCATTCAAAGTGTGGGCCGCGAGTTAACGCAATCGGTAAAAATCTCCGATACTTTGTATGTCGTAGGTGATCATCGAGCGGTTCCATCACAGCAGGGTGCTTTATGTTCAGGAAGATTAGCCGCTGAATTAATCCTTAACTAGTTGAGAGAGCGCCTCTGAAATATGTGGGTAATCCCATGTAAATCCCGCTTCCTGCAACACCTGCGGAATCACTCGTTTTGATCCTAAGATTTCAGATGAAAAACCACCCAATGCAATCTTCAATGCGATCGCTGGAGCAGGAAAGAGCGCAGGACGGTGCATCGCACGAGCAAGGGCGGCGGTAAATTGTTGATTGGTAACAGGATTGGGTGAGGTGAGGTTTACGGGACCGGAGATCTTATTTTCGAGAAGGAATTCAATAGCTCGTATGTGATCATGCAAGGTAATCCAGGACCACCACTGCTTACCGTTGCCCAGTTTTCCGCCAAGACCTAAGCGAAAGAGCGGCACCATTCTTCCTAGTGCACCACCTGTTGGATCCAGAACTAAGCCTGTGCGAATCTTTACGGTGCGAACATCACCCGCAAGATCTGCAGCCGCCTCCCACTCTCGGCATACAGCTGCAAGGAAATCATCGCCAACACGATCACTTTCAACAACGGCGCGATTGCCACTCTCGCCATACCAACCGATCGCAGATGCTGAGATGAACACTTGTGGCATTAACTCTGCAACAGCCTTTGCGATAGCTGTAGTTCCTAACAGGCGAGAGTTGAGAATCTCACTCTTGTACTTTTTACTCCAACGCTTATCGCCAACTCCGACACCTGCTAAATGGATAATCGCATCAACACCACGCAATGGTTCCAGATCTACAAATCCAGATTGTGGATCCCACTGAACCTCATCGGAGCCAACTGGAGCGCGACGGACCAAGCGCTGAACGGTGTGGCCCTCTGCTTTTAGATGCCCCACTAACGCTGTTCCGATTAAACCGGAAGCACCAGTGATTGCAATGCGCTGATGAACTGACATGAAACTTTAGAGACCTAAATCAGATTCAAAGGCGCCACCTTCGAGGCGCTCCTTTAAGGTAACTAGGAAACGTGCTGCATCTGCACCATCTACGACTCGGTGGTCATAGGACAATGCGAGGTAAACCATTGAGCGGATCGCCATAGTTTCACCACCATCCTCACCTCTGACAACCATTGGACGCTTGACTATCGAGCCAAGCCCAAGGATCGCAACCTGAGGTTGATTAATGATCGGAGTATCAAATAAAGCGCCACGACTTCCAGTGTTTGTAATTGTAAATGTTCCACCACCAAGTTCATTGGGAGTTACCTTATTGTCGCGAGTACGAGCTGCAAGATCTGAAATCTTGCGAGCGATACCGCCCATATTGAGATCTCCAGCATTTGCAATTACGGGAACTAAAAGTCCACGCTCTGTATCAACTGCGATCCCTAGGTGTTCAGTACCGTGATAAGTGATCTGGTCACCTTCAACTGATGAGTTGAGAACTGGGTGTTGTTTCAAAGCTTCACACACAGCCACGGCAAAGAATGGAAGGAATGAGAGTTTTACACCTTCACGTGATTCAAAACTTGCCTTGGCGCGATCACGCAGACGTGCAATCTTTGTAACATCAACTTCTACAACCGTTGTTAGTTGCGCACTGACCTGAAGTGATTCAATCATGCGTGCAGCAATAACCTTGCGAAGGCGTGACATTGTCACCGTTGTTCCGCGCAATGGAGAAACTGCAACATTTGCAGGCTTGGCTGCAGATGGGGTTGATGCAAATGCAACTGAAGCTACAGGTGCTGCAGGACGTGCTAACGCCTCGACATCCTCACGACGAATTCTTCCGCCAATTCCTGTTCCCTTAACCTGCGCAAGATTGATACCAAGCTCTGATGCGAGTTTGCGAACTAGGGGAGTGACATAAGCATCAGCTGGTTGTGAAACCGGTGCTACCGCTGGAACGATGGGAGCAGGAGGTGGAGTTGGTACAGACACGGCAACCGGTGTCACTGGTTGGGCTGGAACCTGCGCCACCGGAGTGGAGATCACAGCTGTGGACACTGGTGCTGCAGCAGGTGCAGCAGCAGGTACAGCAACACCGGCAGCGCCGATTAATCCAAGACGTGCACCAACTGGAACAGTTGTATCCACTGCGACATCAATTGCTAGAAGAGTTCCAGCAACTGGTGAAGGAATCTCAGTATCAACCTTGTCAGTAGAAACTTCTAGTAAGGCGTCATCAACTGCAACTGAATCTCCAACATTCTTAAGCCAACGTGTAACCGTTCCTTCAGAAACGCTCTCACCCAGTGCAGGCATTGTGATGACAGTTCCCGCGCCAGCCGATGATGGAGCTGCGGATGCTGCTGGTGGAGGAGTAACAGGTGCTGGTGTTTCAACCACAGCGAC
>CAMDCL010000007.1 GCA_945890205.1 Bifidobacterium breve
TGGCATACCGCAAAGCCAGCGTTTTACGCAGCTTTTTATGCCGGATACGAGGCCTATGGTGGTTCAATCGAATAAATCGATTTAGAACTGAAGCCAAGGGCCTCGAATCCACAAAGGATTCGGAGCCCTTTTTGTTTTGATAAAACAAAATTCACTCCAGAAAACCAATGAAAACCAAAAGAGACAACTAGCCAAACAGACCGGCGAATGAAATCGCCGGATGAATGATCTAACGGAAAGAAGAGGTGAGAACATGAGCGTTCTCTTCAGCGAACTACTAGTACCAGGCTGGGCAGATGAGAAGATCGGTTTGGATGCCGTAACGGGCACCTACAGCGATGGCTCATCATTTAATTTGCCATGCCACACAGCAGATCCTGAAACTTTCTTCTCTGAGGATGAGATGCAGGTTGCAGAGGCGAAGTCGCTCTGCGGTGGATGCCCCGTACGCGCACAGTGCTTAGAAGGTGCGCTATCGCGCCAAGAGCCAGCAGGTGTGTGGGGTGGCGAACTATTTGAGGATGGTCGCATCATCGCAAAGAAGCGCAAAGCTGGACGACCATCTATGAAAGAGCTTGCTGCACGCAATGCACAAGGTGAATTAATTGAACTCACAGTTGAAAAGGATGAGCGCGAGGAGAGCGCTGCCTAAGATGCGAAGAGATTCAAATTTGCAAGTGAAGGCCACAGTGCAAAGAGGATGGAGATCGGCAGGATAAGGAATACAACTGGAATCATCATTGATATTTCAGCCTTACCCGCCGCTCCCATCACTCGATTTCTCTGATTGCCACGAGCTTCAACTGCGTGACGAGAAAGAACCTCTACAAGCGGTGCACCACGCAGGGTTGCGGTCACAAGTGCATCAACAAACCTTCTAATCATTACCGATTTCACCCGACGACCCATTGCATCCAAGGATTCATGTAAAGGCGCACCAGAACGCACGCCAGTAACAACAATCTCAAACTCATGAGCAATAGCGCCATTAGCGCTCTTGGCTATACGAAGCATCGCCCTCATGGGTGTTTCACCAGCTGCGATTGCAAGGGTTAACATCTCAACAACAGCGGGAAATTCAGCTTCAATCAACTCTCGTCGCTTCTTAACATCCTGCGTTAGCTGGCGATCAATCAACAGGAAGATCAATACCGCAGCGATTACAGAACCAATAATGGCTAGAGCTAAAGATCCAGAAACCGCCAACAAGAAGGCAAAGCCAACAGCGGCAGAACCGGCACAGTATCCATACTGTTTAATCCGAAACTCTTCATACTCCTTATCGCTTCCCTTACCCAACTCTTCTAGCCTTATGCGTAGCTGTGTTTTGTCATTGCTTGCACGGGCAGATTTTCGAGAGATTCTCTTTGCCTCTGATAGGGGATCAACCTGATCTCCGATCACAATCAAGATAGCGGCAGGAATAACTAACAAGGCTGTTACAAAAATAGTTGCGATCATTGAGTACCTACTGTAAATACTCGAGGTGTTTGCGGTAAACGTCCTAAGCGATTCATCCAGATGTATGCAACCGCTGTCATGAACAAACCAGCGATCAAGATCATCGCACCAGTAGGAGTCGAGTATGCAATGGCGGTACTAGGTTGGGTTGAAAGAAGAAGCAAGAGAATCCATGGCGCAGCAGCGGAAATATGAGCAGAGTTTTTAATCCAGCCATGTTTGACATCGATCTCACGACGAAGCGCTAAATCCTGCCGAAGAAAATCACCCAAAGTGCGAAGAATCTGCAACAGCTCACTTCCACCTAAGGTTTTAGCAATAATCAAAGCTTCAAATATCTGGTCGCTGCCGTGGTGTGCAAAGTTTGCCTTTAACTCTTCAATTGCTTCAGTCAGATCACCATTTCTAAAGAGAGTGGCTTTAAATTGGGCAAATGAGGGTCTTAGAACCTCGGGTCCACGTGTTGCTAACCCCGCCAGTGATTCAGAGAGAGATAAACCCGATTGAATACCTGACATCAAATGATCAATAACTTCAGGCCAAGCCGCAACCAATGCCGCCTCATTGCGTGAACTCTCTGCCCGCACTGTGACAAAGGCAATCCCTGCCGCCAAGGTTCCAAAGGCGGCTGCAATAACCAGGGAGCGCGTCATCAATAAGACAGCCGCTGTAGCAACGGAAGCAGAACTTCCAATACGAAGTGAGAGTTTCATGAATGCCACCAAGCGGGCAATGGTGCACCAATATTTGCAAATCTTTCAGGGTGCGGAAGGGATCCAACGCCACGGATGTACTGCGCACCGTCCCACTTCCACAACATCTCTATCTCGGCGCGATCATTTTCATAACGTCCAGTCACCGCTGAGACCTCTTTAATTCTGCGAACACCCGCTGAATCTAGAGTTGCATGGACTATAACGTCGATAGCAGAGGCAACCGTTGGAGCGATGAACTTGTGTGAAATATTCTCACCTGCAAGCAGAGGCAGGGTTTGTAACTTCACAATAGCATCTCGTGGCGAGTTTGCATGGAGAGTGCCCATACCCGGTAACCCCGAGTTCAAAGCGATCAAAAGATCTAACGCCTCAGCCTCGCGGACTTCACCAACAATAATTCTGGATGGTCTCATTCGAAGCGACTCTTTAATTAATCTACGAAGTGGAATCTCACCTTCACCCTGAAGATTGGCACTTCTTGTTTGCATCTGCACAACATCTGGAAGCTGTGGAGTAAGTTCAAAGACCTCTTCGATGGTGATGACTCTTTCATTTCGAGGCACCGCACCTGCTAAAGCATTAAGAACAGTTGTCTTTCCCGCCTGAGTTCCACCACAAACCAAGATGTTGAGCCCCGCCTGCACGCTATAAATAAGTGCTGTACCGATTTCCTGGCTCATGACAGATCGATTAACTAGATCATTTACCGACAGGTTCTTCATTAGATGCTTGCGGATATTCACCGCCCAATGCGCTGCGGTGATCTCAGGGATGGCCACATGTAAGCGACTTCCATCGGGTAGGCGGGCATCTACAAATGGATGGGATAAATCCAATCTTCGTCCGCTCCACATGAGTGCGCGTTCAACAATATTTCGTACCTCATCAGGGGTCAGTAAGAGATTTGTTAACTCGCTGCGTCCATTACGAGCGATAAAAACCCGCTCGGGGGAGTTAATCCAAATCTCTTCGATAGTTGAATCATTCATAAATGGAGCAATTGCACCAAAGGTCACATTGAGATCAAGTTCCATTCGGGAAAGGTAGATCGGCTACCGACAAGAGTTATTACCCTGTGGATACATCGAAACTTGATGGTGAAGCGCACTACGTCGATTTATTGTGAGATGAGCTGGGCACGATCAAGTCTGTCTAATAGCTCAACCGCATCCTCATCCCCTTCTGCATACACCTTTGAAACCTTGATATGTAATGTGTGATCTACTGTGAGTGATGTTGCCTGTAACATCCTTTGAACAAACTGCTCAGCGCTGCTTGCTCCATCGCGAAGGATGATGACAACCTCATTGACACCTAATCGCCCAATGCACTCCTCCTTTCGAGTCAATTGGGTTAGTTCATAGGAAAAGTGCAGAATGTCATGGGCCAGAACCTGATCAGATTGAGGGTTTTCAAAAAGTATTTTCACAAGTGCCAGTGGTTTACGATTTCTGGATGCAAAGGAGATTTCACGGCGCAACTGTTCATAAAAGTAAGATGGTGAGGCTAAATGTGTTTGTGAGTCATGAATTCCATCGTGCGAAAAGAGCATTGTGACCTTCTTTGAGTTAATCTTGCATCTATGAACCACGATCCTGCCAAAGCAGCTAAAGCTCGCGCACTAGTGGCATCCCTACTCTTTATTGAGACCGGGGTAATACTTGCCTTAGCGCTCTGGCTGATTGGTCTGACATTGACCTCAGATTCAATTGAGATATATCCGCTTCTAGGGGTATTTATCTTCGCCTTGTTAGGCGGCGGTGGGCTTGCCGTCTCTGCAATTGGCTATCGCCGTGGCAAGTACTTTGGCAGATCTCCCGCGGTTTTAGCTAACTTGATTGCATTGGGCGTTGTCTCATATCAAGTGGAAGCAGATTTGTGGTGGGTTGCTGGACCACTAGCTGCGTTAGCAGGTGCAACTCTTATCGCTGCGCTTCGTGCAATTCCAACTGATCTTTAATTACATACTGTTAAGACAAAAAATAATTTACGGCTTAGACTTATACATGAATAGAGCTTTGATTTGGCCGGCCAACGGAAACCCACTTGCGAAGATTTTCAGATGAAAATAATTCACTAATTACCATTTCAACTGCACCAACAAGCCCAGATTCAATTGGGAAATCAGTAATTCGAATCTGTAAATCCCTCGTTGCTAGTGGTAACGAGCGACTCAGTACCGTCTCCCGAATCGAAGCCAGCAACTTATCTCCTGCAGCCGAAACGCTACCCCCAAGGACAATTAGTGATGGATTATGAAAGTTTACAAGAGTCGCAAGTACCGTTCCTACGTCGGAACCTACCTTTACAACTCTCTCAACGCACCATCTATCACCATTATTTGAACCCTCAATAACATCTCGTACTTCAATGCGAAGCTTCGCTTTTTTTCGAATTTTGAGGTGAGCACTTTCATTCTTACTTGAAGCGACTTCAGCATCTCGAATCAAAGCTAGTCCACCCGATACGGCTTCTAAACATCCTAAATTTCCACATCGACATTGCACTTTCTCGTTGGAAGAAAGGGCGATATGACCGATATCCCCAGCACACCCTTGTGCCCCTCGATGTAGTTGGCCGTGAGTCAAGATTCCCGCTCCAATACCGCTACCGATCTTTACAAAGATAAGTTCATTTGTAATTGGATCATTACGTAGAGCATGCTCACCAAGTGCCATTAAATTAACGTCGTTATCAACCCAAACAGGCACCTTATATTTTGTTGAAAAACGTTCGCGCAGGGGGAATTTATCCCACCCGGGCATGATCGGTGGCGAGACTGGTAATCCAGTAGCAAATTCAACGGGACCAGGGACTCCAATACCAACACCCCATAAATTCTTGATTTTTAGACTGCCCACAAGATCATCAAATGAGTTTTCTACGAGAGCCAAGACCACATCGGGCCCATCGGAAATCTCGACCCTTGTAAATGTAGTTCCCAGTAAATTCCCATTTAGATCGGAAGCCGCGACATTAAATCCAGTTGCTCCTAATTCGGCAACGAGAATTGTTCCTGCATTGGGGTTGAAGTCAATGAGTCTTGGAGCTCTACCTCCAGTGGATTGACCAACTTCACCACTTTGAAGGAGATTTAGCTCAAGTGCCACGTCGATGTACTTTGTCGCCAAGGTGCGAGAAAGGCCGGTTGATGTGGCTATCTCAGGGCGTGTCACAGATCGAGATTTACGCACGAAAGTGATTACTTCCGCCAAGCACTGAGCGGCATCAGCATCAAGGTCGAAGGTCGTTGAGGTAACTTGCCCCGCCATAAACCCCCCCCACCTCCGCTCCCTTCGGAAAACAGTATCACCGGAGCGCTCAATCTTAGGTAAAGGAGTTTATAACATTTGCATAAATATTTACAACTTAGTCCAAAAAAGCATTGACTTATGTTTTTTTAGGCATAAGTTTGGCCCACGTTCACAGGAGGTAAGAAAATAAAACTTGGCTACCAAACGATTACTTGGGGTGGAGTTGTAGGTCAGGCACAAGGGGTGACGAGTATTAAGGATCTCTTTTACCAGACTTATGGATCTACCGCTAAAGCTTGTGAGGATATCGCTGCTGCTGGTTATTCGGGTATAGAAATCTTTGATGGCAATTTAGCGGAATATGCGAATGATCCAGACTCATTCAGGAGTCTTCTATCAAAGCATAACCTCGAATTAGTCAGTGTTTACACAGGTGCCAATTTCATTTATAACGACATCCTTGTAGATGAATTCCATAAGATAAAGCAGGCAATTGTATTTGCTAAATCTATGGGTGCAATCAACTTAATTGTTGGTGGTGGTGCAAAACGTTCAACAGGTACTACGGAAGAAGATTTCCAGATGTTGGCAAAGGGACTTGATCAAGTTACAGATCTTGCAGCAGCAGCAGGATTAACAGCTTGCTATCACCCGCACTTAACAACAATTGTAGAAACCACTACCGAACTGGACAAAATTATGAGTCTTTCAAAGATTCATCTTTGTCCAGACACCGCTCACTTGACTGCGGGTGGCGTAGACGCTGCAGCAGCAATCCGCAAGTATGGAAAACGTGTACGCCACGTTCATCTTAAGGATTACACGGCAAATCCATTTGCCTTCCTGCCACTTGGCAAAGGCAATATTGATTTTGCAGATATCTTCTCCGCATTAAAGGAAGTAAATTACGACGGTTGGCTTGTTGTAGAACTTGATGGATATAACGGCGATCCCAAAGATGCTGCGGACATCAGCATGAAGTTCATTAAAGAAAACCTATAGTAAGTTTTGCTAAAACTCTCACAGTACTCGACCAAAATTCCAAGGAGGAATTATGAAAGCTAGTATCAAGTCAAAGGTTGTGTTGGCAGGTTTAACTGCAGCACTTCTCGGTGTATCAACATTGTCGGCAGTAGGAGCAGAATCAGCTGCCTCGGTGGCTAAAAAGGGCTTAGCAGAACTTGCTAAGGGTGTTTACTCAACTGGACCCAACGGCGAAAAGGCAGCTGCTGCAAGTTCACTCAAATTCACAGCAGCTGAACTTAAGAAACTGAAGAAAATGAAGGCAACAGCTGCAATCTCATTCCACTTAACATCCGACTGGACATCTGGTCAGCAAGCAGGTCTTACAAAGCGTTTTGGTGAACTAGGAATCAAAATTGTTGGCGTAACACAAGCAGACTTTAAGGCAGATGTACAGGTTTCACAGATTCAAACACTAATGGCCAAGAAGCCAAATATTTTGGTTTCAATTCCAGTAGATGGCCAAGCAACTGCAGGAGCATATAAGGATGCTGCTGCAGCGGGTGCAAAAATTGTTTTTATGGATAACACAGCAGCTGGATTAACAGTTGGCAAAGACTATGTTTCAGTAGTTTCTGCTGATAACTATGCAAACGGTGCTGCATCTGCATATCTCTTGGGTCGTAACCTCAAAGGTAAAGGAACAATTGCTCTTATTTACCACGCTGCAGATTTTTGGGTAACAAAGCAACGATGGAACGGGTTCAAAGAGACTATTATTAATAAGTTCCCTGGTATCAAAATTGTTGATGAACAAGGAATTTCTGGACCAGACTTTGCGGGAGATGCACAAAAGGCTGCAACAGCAATTCTTACTAAGAATCCAAAGATCAGTGCAATTTGGGCTGTTTGGGATACACCGGCTGAAGGTGTCTTAGCCGCACTTCGCGATGCAGGAAACACAACTACAAAGATTGCAACACAAGATCTCGGAGCAAATGTTGCGATTTCTCTTGCAAAGAAGGGCCCAGTCATCGGTCTTGGAGCACAGCGTCCATTTGATGCTGGTGTAACTGAGGCGAACCTTGCCGCATACGCCCTTCTAGGTAAGAAGGCACCTGCGTACATTGCAATGCCTGCGCTAGCCGTTGACCATGCTGGAGTATTGAAGGCTTGGCAAACTGTTTATAGTGCACCAGCACCAGCTGATCTAAAGGCTTCCTTCAAGAAGTAATTGAATAACGTCCCTAAGGGGGGCACATTAGGAAATGCCACCTCGGGTTTAAAAGCCCGAGGTGGCACCAAAACATAAATTTAAGGAAGCGAAAATGAAAAAGTTAAATGTCGGACTAATTGGTGCAGGCTTTATGGGCAAAGCGCACTCACTTGCATATGTGGCTATGCCGATGTTTTTTTGGCCGGCTCCAGCAATTCCAGTTCGTAAAACAATTGTTGACGTAAGCGATTCGATTGCTGCAGAGGCTGCACAACGATTTGGTTTTGAGAAAAGTACTTCCAACTGGCGATCAGTCGTAGAAGATCCAGAAATTGATATTATTGATATTGCAACACCAAATCACTTGCATGCTGAGATTGCTATTGCAGCTGCAGAAGCTGGAAAGCACATCATTAGCGAAAAGCCACTTGCTCGAAGTGGTGATGAAGCAAAAACTATGTACGACGCGGTTAAGAATGCTGGAATTGTTCATATGGTTGCTTTCAACTATCGTCGAACTCCTGCAGTTGCACTTGCGAAGAAATATATCAATGAAGGTGCGATTGGAGATGTCCTGAATTTTAGAGGGACATATCTCCAAGATTGGTCAGCTGACCCAGATGGCCCACTTTCATGGAGATTTCAAAAGAGTATTGCAGGTTCTGGTTCGTTAGGAGACATTGGAACTCACGTCGTAGATATGGCACGTTTTCTTTGTGGTGAAATTACTCAAGTGAACACTCAGTTAAAAACATGGGTTAAGACTCGCCCCCTCCAAGCAGGGGGGGTCGATAAGCTAGGTGCAAGTACCAAAGATTCCACTGCGCCCCGTGGCGAAGTTGATGTCGATGATGAAGTGTTATCGCTCTTGGAATTCCAAAATGGAGCAATCGGTTCATTGGAAGCTACTCGAAATGCGCACGGACGAAACAATTTCCTTACGTTTGAAATCCATGGAACTTTAGGATCTATCTATTTCAACTATGAGCGCCGAGATGAACTACAAGTTGCATTTGCAACTGATCAAGCCGATCGAAAAGGCTTCCGCACTGTGTATACAGGGCCGGCCCACCCCTACGGAGAAGGCTTGTGGCCAATTCCAGCTCTCGGTATTGGCTATGGTGAAACGAAGATAATTGAAACCTATGATTTCGTTAAAGCAATCATGGACGGTGGAGAAGTTAGTCCGAACTTTAAAGATGGATATCAAATTAATCTAATTGCTGATGCCATGGCAGCTTCTTCACAATCTCGATCTTGGACTCCGGTCCAAATAGTTAAGTAATTAAGAAAAGGGGACTGACAATGTCTAGCAACTTTAATGTCGTGGAGATGAATGACATTTCTAAATCATTCTTCGGCGTTAAAGTGCTAGACAGTGTCAGTTTTGCGGTAACTTCTGGAGAAATTCATGCCTTAGCAGGAGAAAATGGGGCAGGTAAGTCAACGTTGATGAAAATTCTTCAGGGCGTCTATACATTAGATTCTGGTGAAATTCATGTTGCTGGTGAAAAGGCATCAATACATTCATTTCAAGATGCTCGTAAATATGGAATAGGCATGGTTTTCCAAGAATTCTCGCTCGTTCCTGAACTGTCTGTTGCCCAAAATATTTTCTTAGATCGTGAACATAAAAATAGTTTTCACTTCTTTGATGAGAAAGAAACAATCAGACAATCAAAACTTGTCATGGAAGAGCTAGGTCTAGATATAGATGTAACTGCAAAAGTCTCAACTTTAGGCCGTGCATTTCAGCAATTAACCGAAATTGCGAAAGCAATTGCAGGTGATGCAAAGATTCTAATCTTGGATGAACCGACAGCATCGCTGGCGAAGGAAGAAGTGGATGCGCTTTTTAAAGTTCTAAAACAGTTAACTGCGCGCGGAGTTTCAATTGTATATATTAGCCACCGGATGGATGAGATTTACAGAATATGCGATCGCATTACAATTTTGCGAGATGGAAAAAAGATTGCTGTTTCTTTGCTTTCTGAGATTTCTCCTCAAGAAATTATTGCTCATATCACGGGGCGTAAAGATGTTGAAATGCTAACTCATGAAGGCAAATCAGTTGTTCGAACATCTACTCCGATATTCGAAGCAAGTGGAATTCAAGTTGGTAGTCGTGTGAATAATGTTTCTTTTAAGCTTTATCCAGGCGAAATACTCGGCTTGGCTGGCCTTATGGGTAGTGGGCGTACGGAACTTGTTAGAGCAATATTTGGATTAGACAAGAAAGATGGTGGAAAACTAAAGATTGATGGACAGGATGTAGTAATAAAAAATCCGCGTGAGGCAATCGCACACGGATTTGCCTTGATTCCAGAAGATCGTCGCCGTCAAGGCCTAGTGATGGAGCATTCTGTGAAACAAAACATTTTGGCTGCAAATTTGTCCTCACTTTCACATCTGAATTTCCTCAGTTTTTCTATGATAAATAACGTAGTTAGAGATTCAATCGAAAGTTTCGAAGTTAGGCCGCCTGAAGCAAACAGGGAAGTTCGCCTGCTTTCGGGAGGCAATCAGCAAAAAGTGGTTATTGCTAAATGGATGGCTACTAATCCAAAGATCGTTCTTATGGATGAACCAACAGTTGGAGTTGATATTGGAACGAAAGTTGAAATCATGAAATTAGTTCGAGCCATTGCAGCGGAAGGGAAATCTGTGATTCTTATTTCGTCAGAACTACCTGAATTGCTTGGGGTTTGCGATCGAATTCTCGTGATAAGAAAAGGCGAGGTTGCTGAAGAATTAGACCGTAAAGATATCAGAGATGAAGACCATCTACAAATGATCGTTCAAGGGATAAAAGTATGATTCTAGCTAGTCTCAAGAAAATCGATATACGTGCGACACTGATTTATTGGATGTTTGCCGCAATTTTCTTGCTCTTCGCGTTCCTATTACATGACGATGGATTTTTGCAATCGAATAACTTGCTCAATATTTTCCGCCAAACTGCGACAATCACTGTGATGGCCGTTGCTATGACTTTTGTTATCTCTGCTGCCGAGATAGATCTATCTATCGGTGGCGTAGCCGGTTTGGCTAGTGTGGTTGGAGCGATTATGTTACGTGACCACGGCTTAATTCAAGGAATTCTTGGGGGACTTGCCATTGGGTTTGTAGTTGGGTCTCTTAATGGACTTTTAGTAGCACATGTTGGAATTCCTAGTTTCTTAGTCACACTTGGTATGCAAGGTGTCGCTATTGGATTTGCAGCTTTAGTCACAAATTATTATCCAATCCCAATCTTAAATGACACGTTCAATGCAATTTTTGGTTCAGGAACGATTGGTTGGTTTCCAGGGTTGCTACTTTGGAGCTTTACAGCAGTAATAATTGGTTGGATTACTCTTACTAAAACTACATTTGGTCGACGCGTTCTTGCTACAGGTGGAAATCGTGATGCCGCAGAGTTCAACGGGATAAATACAAAGAATGTGAAGTTCAAGGTTATGTTGATTTCATCTGTCGTCGCCTCAATTGCTGGACTTTTGTACGCAGGACGTTTGCAAACAGGTCGGTATGAATGGGGTGCGGGTGATGAACTCTCTGCCATTGCAGCTGTTATTTTGGGCGGCACAAGTTTGTTTGGTGGAAGTGGGAGAATTATTGGGACATTTTTTGGCGCTTTATTAGTTGGTTTGATCAATAATGGGCTGATTCTTGCAGGTCTCCCAGTGAGTCAACAACAAATTGTTCGAGGATTAATAATTATTCTTGCAGTTGCGTTAGCGAAAAAGAAATAGAATGACGACTACATTTTCACGAGAAGATGTTACATTTACTCAACAACTAGTGATAAATGCTGGCGTAATTGGCTTTGGATTTATTGGTGAAGTGCACGTTCGCGCTATTAGGTCTTCTGGTGGTTTAGTAACTGCTATTGCGGCAAAAACGATTGAAGAAGCTAAAGCGGCAGCGTTGAAAATGGGAATAGCAAAGGCGCTTAGCATCGAAGAGATGCTGAGCGACGACGATATCGATGTGATTCACATATGCACTCCTAATATTTTCCATGCTGAATTGGCTGAGCAGGTAATCAAGGCAGGCAAACACGTAATTTGTGAAAAACCTTTGGCAACTTCGGTAATAGAAGCTCAGCACCTGAATGATCTTGCACAATTAAATGAGGTCGTAGCTACAGTTCCATTTGTCTATCGCTATCATCCATCAGTCCGGGAAGCTCGCTCGAGAGTTTCGCATTTGAAGGAGCCCTTGAATTTACTTCACGGTTATTACTTACAAGATTGGCTCTCCCGTGAAACAACTATCAATTGGCGCTTAGACTCAAGCATTGGTGGACCTTCCCGTGCATTTGGCGATATAGGAGTTCACTGGTGTGATCTTCTTGAATTCGTCACGGGGCACAGGATCACGCATATCAACGCACAGTTAATGAAAGTATTTCAAAGCCGTGGTGACAAGATTGAAATAGATACCGAAGACGGTGCAACGATGATTTTTAGAACAGATAAGGGTGCACAAGGATCATTAGTCTTGAGCCAAGTATCTGCCGGCCGGAAGAACAAATTGTGGTTTTCTTTTGAGAGCCCAAGTGAGAGTTTTGTCTTCGATCAGGAGGTGCCAGATTCCTTGTGGATTGGGGGACTTGCCTCCAATCAAATTGTTATGCGCGGAGTAGCCGAAGAGTCAGCAAGTGCCAAGTCCTATTCAATTCTTCCAGCAGGGCACCCGCAGGGTTATCAGGACTGCTTTAATTCCTTTGTGAGTGACACCTATCGGACTATTGGTGGAGCAGTTGTTGATGGCCTTCCCAATTTCAATGATGGCCTTAGGGCTGCGAAATTAACTGAAGCAGTTTTAACTTCTGCGGAATCTAGAAATTGGGTGGAGATTAAATGAAACTTGGCTTTCTAACAGCCTGTCTACCAAAACTAACTTTGGAACAAATTGCAGATTTTGCAGTTCAAGAAGGTTTTCAATCCTTAGAGGTTGCCGCTTGGCCAGATTTGGGCGAAAGACCCTTTATTGCGACCCATATTAATGCAGAGTCTACCGATGCAGATTATCTGACGTCCATAAAAAGTATTTTTAGAGTCAGGAGGCTAACTTTATCTTCACTAGCTTTCTATGACAATAATTTACATCCAGATCAAAACTCGCGCGATGCCATTAATTCACACTTAATAAAATGTATTGATACTGCAGCGGTTTTAGGGGTTGAAACAGTAGGCACATTTATAGGGCGAGACTGGAATAAGCCAGTGCGTGAAAATCTGGCCATGGCCAAAGATGTTTTTGCACCGCTGGTAAAGCACGCTGATTCTAAAGGTGTAAAAATAATAATTGAGAACTGCGTAATGGAAGGTTGGCATCCAGATGGCTATCCGGGCAACTTAGCCTACTCACCAGAACTTTGGGAATGGATGTTTAACCTTGGTTTGTATTTAAATTATGATCCGTCACACTTAGTGTGGATGGGCATCGATCCAATCGAAGCAATTAAACCCTATATAGATCGCATTCCTCATGCCCAAGCGAAAGACATTCAGGTAGATACATCTCAAAGAAATTTCTATGGATACCCCGGTAAATCTGTAATACGAGAAAATCCTTGGGATGTTGGTTGGTGGCGTTACAGGGTCCCAGGCCTAGGAGATGTTGATTGGCGCAGACTTATTGATGTTATGTATGAAGGCGGCTTTAACGGAACATTATCCGTTGAACACGAAGACCCGTTATGGGGCGGAACTGAGGAAAAGATTAAAGTTGGTTTGCAAATAGCCTACAAAACTCTACGACCACACATTGTGATTTGAGACTCTCAATGTCTAACCAGGAAATAATCATGTGCGCCCGCTTCCAGGCGAAAAAAGACAAGCTAGAAGTACTGAAGGGGCGTCTTTTGGAAATGGTTGAATTAACCTCAAAAGAAGAGGGAAATCTTTTTTATAACTTGCACGTAGATAGCAAGGATTCGACAATTTTCTATTTTTTAGAGGGCTGGAAAAACGCTGAAGCGCTTGCTTTTCACGATCAGACTCCATACGTAAGAGCGATTATTGCCGATGCTCCAGAACTGACAGAAGATGGCATCACGGTCAACTTTATGACTAAAATTTGCTAATATAAGGTAAGACAATCTCTTCACCATCTAGTTACCACTCAACAATCTGATTGTCTTCCCACAAAACTCCAGTGGTATCCCCAGCGTTAAATTCACGGGTTGCTAACCACAATGCACATGCTGCACCTTCTTCAGCGCTACGCGGTGCATCCGCTCCACCCATATCTGTTCGAGAATGGTTGGGACAAACCGCATCTACCAATAAGCCGCGAGCACCTAAACCTGTTTCATGGGCAAGGTTGCGAACCATTGCATTGACTCCAGCTTTACTAATTCGATACGGCGCAAGACCACCCATATTTCCAGGTCCAGACATTCTTCCAAGACACGCTGAGTAAATAATTACCCGCCCATTACGGGCATCTGCCATCGATGGAACCAAACCATTTACAAGAATGAAAACTGAATCAAGGTTGATCGCCATAACTCTGCGCCACTCTTCATCTGTGGTGCGCAAAGTTTTTGACATCTTTTCACTCATAACGCCATGAGCCAGAATCACTACATCTGGATTTGGATGGGCGATGGCGATCTGAGAAATGGTGGCGCGGGTAGCTACGAGATCTGCAAGATCAACGGCATACGTCGAAAAGGTTCGATCTGAGAAATCCCTTTGCAAAGATTGTTGCGCTGTTGAAAGACGGCTCTGATCCTTTGCCACCATGACGATGTCATAGCCAAGAGCTGCTAACCCCTTGGCATTTTCAAATCCCAGGCCTCTACTGGCCCCTGTCACTATCGCTATCGGCATGGGTTAAGGGTGGACTATGTGCGATGGATATGCAGGTCGAAATAGATGGAGAAGCAGGTCGAAATGGGTGTGGCCAATCTCGCCAAATCCGCGCCTGTACCTGTTTATTCATGCGGGCTCAGGCCGATAGGCTAGGTGGTGTAACCAATGCAAAAAGGAGTTTGCCAGTGTCGGCACAGGATTTTGGTGCAAATGATTGGCTCGTCGATGAGATGTACGAGCAGTATCTACAGAATCCTACTTCCGTAGACCCTGCATGGGTTGAGTACTTTAAAAGTAATAAGCCAGGATCTACCGCTCCTCAATCTATGGCAGCTAAAGGTGTTCCACCAATTCCTAAAGCACAACAAAAAGCGGCGGTACCAGTTGTACCACCAGTTACTCAAGCAGCACCCGTTGCACCTGCACCCGTTACTCAAGCAGCACCCGTTGCACCTGCTCCAGTTGCGTCACCAGTTGCTCAAGTAGCAGCTGCCGCACCGGCTTCACAACCAATTGTCCGCGAAACCGCAGCAACACAACCAATGCCAGCAGATCCAGTTGTAAAACCTGCTCCAGTTTTGATTACACCAGGTGCCTCTTCTCTTGAACCAATTCGCGGTGTTAGCGCTCGCGTTGTTCAAGCGATGGAAGCCTCATTAACAGTTCCAACTGCAACCTCTGTGCGAGCAATTCCGGCAAAGTTGATGATTGATAATCGAATTGTAATTAACAACCACTTAACACGTGGTCGTGGTGGCAAGGTTTCTTTCACCCACATCATCGCCTTTGCAATGATCAAGGCGGTTCGTGCAATGCCAGAGATGAATGCATTCTTTGGAGAGCTAGATGGCAAGCCAGCGGTTGGAAAGCCTGAACATATCAACCTTGGTATTGCGATTGATTTGGCGAAGCCAGATGGTTCACGTCAACTTCTTGTTCCATCAGTTAAGGGTTGTGAAGAGTTAGATTTCGGACAGTTCTGGGCGGCGTATGAAGCGATCATTAAAAAGGCTCGCGCGGGTGCACTAACCGTTGAAGATTTTGCCGGAACAACAATGTCGATTACCAACCCAGGAACAATCGGCACTGTTCATTCAGTTCCACGACTTGTTCAGGGCCAGGGATTGATCTTGGGTGTTGGCGCAATGGATTACCCTGCGGAGTTCCAAGGCGCAAGCCAGGAAACCCTGGCAAACATGGCTATTAGCAAGGTAATCACACTTACAAGTACATATGACCACCGCATTATTCAAGGTGCGCAATCAGGAGATTTCCTGCGCCGCATGCACGAGTACCTGTTAGGTGCTGAAGATTTCTACGATGAAATTTTCTCCTCACTTCGTATCCCTTACGAGCCAATTCGCTGGGCAAGTGATTTTGCATTTACTCGTGATGAAGAGATCAACAAGACCGCACGTGTTCAGCAGTTAATTCAGGCTTATCGCACCTTTGGCCACTTGATGGCCGATGTAGATCCACTGGAGTATGTCCAGCACTCACACCCAGATCTGGATGTTGTGACACATGGATTAACACTGTGGGATCTAGATCGCGAGTTTGCAACTGGTGGATTTGGTGGCAAGAAGTTCATGCCACTTCGCAAAATTCTTGGAATTCTTCGCGACTCTTACTGCCGTTCAGTTGGAGTCGAATACATGTACATCCAGGATCCAGTGGAACGTCAGTGGATTCAAAACAAGGTTGAGGTTGGATACGCAAAGCTTCCGCGTGAAGAGCAGCTACGGGTTCTGCGTAAGCTCAATAGCGCTGAATCATTTGAATCATTCCTTCACACAAAGTTTGTTGGTCAAAAGCGTTTCTCACTTGAAGGTGGCGAGTCGGTAATTCCACTTCTAGATGCTGTTGTCTCTTCTGCCGCAGAGAGCGGTCTTGATGAGGTCTGTATCGGAATGCCACACCGTGGTCGACTTAATGTTCTTGCAAATCTTGCTGGAAAATCGGCTGGACAGATCTTCCAAGAGTTCCAGGGACATTACGCAGAGAACCAGGTTCAAGGTTCGGGCGATGTGAAGTACCACTTAGGAACATCTGGAACCTTTACCTCAGAGACAGGTGCAACAACAAAGATTTACTTAGCTGCAAACCCATCACACCTTGAGGCTGTTAACCCAGTTCTTGAGGGAGTTGTACGTGCAAAGCAGGATCGCCTCAATGTGAAAAATGCTTACTCTGTCATGCCTATTTTGCTCCATGGAGATGCATCCTTTGCAGGACAGGGCGTCAACGCTGAAGTTCTGCAGCTTTCACAATTGGGTGGCTACCGCACAGGTGGAACTATTCACATAGTCATCAATAACCAGGTTGGCTTTACTACCTCGCCACATGCATCACGTTCATCTCAATACTCAACTGATTTTGCAAAGATCATTCAGGCACCTGTGTTCCACGTCAATGGTGATGACCCAGAAGCCTGTGTTCGTGTTGCGCGTTTGGCCTTCGAGTATCGCCAAGAGTTCAATAAGGATGTAGTAATCGACATGATTTGTTACCGTCGTCGCGGCCACAATGAAGGTGATGAGCCAAGTTTCACACAACCATTGATGTACAAGTTGATTGATGCAAAGCGTTCAACACGTACCTTGTACACCGAGGCGTTGGTTGGTCGTGGAGATATAACTCCTGAAGAGGCCGATGCAATCGCGCGTGATTACCAAGATCAGCTGGAATCAATCTTTGCTTCTGTTAATAACATCGAGCCGGAGCATGATGAAAACTTTAAAGCTCCTGTGGCACCTGATGCACAGCAGATCAACACTGCAATCTCTGAAAGTACTGCACGTGAAATCGCTGCGACTCAAATGGCTGTTCCAGAAGGATTTACCGTTCATCCTAAGTTGACCCCACAACTAGCAAAGCGTGTGGAATCTCTTAATGATGCAACAATCGATTGGTCAACAGGAGAAATGTTGGCATTTGGTTCATTGTTACAAGAAGGACATCCAATTCGCCTTGCAGGTCAAGATGCCCGACGTGGAACCTTCTCAAACCGTCACGCAGTTATCATCGATAAGGAAAATGGGAATGAGTGGACACCACTTCGCGCCCTTATCAAGGATGAGAACCAGTTCTTTGTTATCGACTCATTGCTTAGCGAGTATGCAGCGATGGGCTTTGAATACGGTTACAGCCTTGAGCGTGAAGAAGCGCTAGTTCTGTGGGAAGGCCAGTTCGGCGACTTCGCCAACGGTGCACAAACAGTTGTCGATGAGTTCATCTCTTCTGCGTTACAAAAGTGGGGCGAGCGTTCCTCCCTTGTTCTACTTCTCCCACATGGATATGAAGGACAAGGACCAGATCACTCATCAGCACGTATCGAGCGTTACCTGCAGCTGTGTGCAGAGCAGAATATGACTGTTGCTCAGCCTGCAAGCCCTGCCAATTACTTCCACTTGCTGCGTTGGCATGCAAAGAACCCTGCGCGCCGCCCACTGATTGTCTTTACACCTAAGTCAATGCTTCGCCTTAAAGCTGCAGCATCTGCCTTGTCAGATTTCACTAGTGGTCACTTCCGCCCAGTTATCGGTGATGATTCAGTTCAGAACGCATCACGTGTGATCTTCTGTTCAGGAAAGATTTATCACGACCTAGTTGCAGAGCGTGCAAAGCTTGGCGAAACAGGTACAGCAATTGTTCGCGTTGAACTTTTGTACCCACTTCCAATTGATGAAATGGTTGCAGAGGCAAACAAGCATCCAAATGCAAACTTGCTATGGGTACAAGATGAACCTGCTAACCAAGGTCCTTGGTCACACATCGCTCTGCGCACATCTGAGGCACATGGTGGACATGGATTTGGTAATCGCACACTACGTCGTATCTCACGCCGTGCAACAGCATCTCCTGCAACTGGAAGTCATCACCTGCATGAGGATGAACAAAAGGCGTTGTTGCTCGAAGCCTTTACTCGCTAGTTAAGAGTTAAGGGGAACAGCCCTCTTCGATGAGAGCGCACCCAACTTTTAGTGTGGTGTTCATAAAAAGTTTGCCAGGCATTTGCTCAATGTGCAAGTTGCTTGAACACAGTTTGGATATGAAAAAACTTCCAGTCGCTGTCATAACACTCTTAACTGCCACCGCACTAATTACCGCTGGGCAACTTCCAGCACTGGCTAATACAGCCACCCTTAAAGTTACCGAGATCGCATCGATTGCCTCTGGAGATGGTGAGGGCAGTAGCGAGATCGCTACCTACCACGCCGGCTCAAAGCGCATCTTTGCAACCAATGGTGTCAAGAATTCAATCGATATTTTTGATATCACAGATGTAGCAAATCCAAAGAAAGTTGGTGCAGTCTCTTTAGCCCCTTACGGAAATGATGTAACTAGCGTTGCCGCAGGACAAGATGTAATTGTCGCCGCGGTTCATGTCACTGAAACCTTCTCAGCAACGGGTGTGCCAACAACTCCGAATGGCAAGATTGTGGTCTTTGATCCCAACGGAAAGGTTTTGAGCTCATCAGATATTTTAGGTGTGCAGCCTGACTCAGTAACTTTTGCACCTAACGGCACAACCGCACTGGTCGCTATTGAAGCACAACCAGTCTGCGCAAAAGATAATCCAGCAACTGCTGAAAAGGAAAACACCGATTATGCAAAGGCCTCAGACCCTGTTGGCGGTGTTTCGATTGTTGATCTAACTAATCCCGCTGCGCCAGTTGTTAGATTTGCTGGCTTTGATAAATTCACTGTGGCACAGATGAAGGCGAAGGGAATCGCAGTTTCATCTGTTGTAAACAACGTCTCTAAGGATTTTGAGCCGGAGTTTGTCAGTGCAGCTGACATGAAATATGCGTATGTGACGATTCAAGAGGCTAATGCAATTGGTAAGCTCAATATTGAATCAGCCACTTTTGTGGCGGTCACTCGTGCCTTTGAATCAAAACTTTCAACCGTTGCTCGTGACACAAGTGATCGCGATTCGGGTGCAGGTCCACGTAACTATGCAAATGTGGTAGGTGCTTCTCAGCCTGATGCGATCGCAGCATTCAAGATGGGCGCTGCCCGATACTTCGTAACAGCAAATGAAGGTGATGCTCGCGAGTATTCATGCCTAGATGATGATCTGCGTGCCGCCTCACTCAAAGTTGATCCATGGCGTTTCCCAAATTGGAGCACATTATCTGCAAGCGCAGCTCTTGGGCGAGCAAAGGTTAATCCAACTATTGGTGACAGTAATGGTGATGGTGACATCGATACTATTCACTTACGTGGCTCAAACTCAATGACGATGTACCGCAACGGTGTAGTGATTTGGGATAGCGGTGAATTGCTAGACCAGATTCAAACTAAGGCCTTTGGTGTTGCAAACATCAATGGTTCACACTCGTTGTCCTCTGATAAGAGCACGATGAACTATGTGGGGCAAGACCGCTCCGATGATAAGGGGGCAGAGCCAGAAGGTGTTGCAATTGGAATGGTCGGTGATCGTCGAGTTGCAATTCTTGGCCTAGAACGAATGACCGCCCTGGCCATTTTTGATATCACAGATCCAGGAAATCCAGTCTTTCAAGAGTGGCTTCAGATGCTGCCAACAAAGGCAACTCCTGCGAAGGATGTTAAACACTGGTCACCAGAGGGAATCGTTTTTGTTCCTGCAGATAAGTCACCTTCCGGTAAGGCACTGATTATCACAAGCTATGAGTTATCAGGTTCACTCTCGATTCATCAGATCGAGCCACGCAACTAAACTCTGAAATATTTAGAAGACCACCCCTAATTTGTTGGGGTGGTCTTCTAAATGTAAAGCTATTCAATTTCGGGAAAGTTGTGCCATTCCGATCTTGGTGAAGTGCTAGCGGACTTTGTCCTTCTTGTATCGAAACAAGACAACACCAACAACCTCATTACCCGGAATCCATCCCCAGCTGCGTGAATCTGTGCTCTCATCATTGTCGCCCTGAACCCAATAAATTCCACCATGGGATTTTTGTAACCGCTTTACTAGGAAAATTCCGGGCCGTTCCTCACGTTCTATAACGACAACCTTGCCCAGAATGCGATCTCCAACCAATGGAGCAAGCCCACCATCAAGCCAAGAAACTAGTAGCCAATCGCCATCCTTAAAGGTGGGGGCCATTGATGATCCTGAGACCCTGACTGTGCCAAATTTGCTCACGGGCGGTAGTCTCGCACTACTAAGTCGGTAAAACTACAAGGCCCACTACTCGCCTTGAGTCGAGAAGGAGAGAAAATGTTTGCACCAAAGACAACTGTCTACGCACACTGCGATCTTCCATGTGGTGTTTACGATCCAGCACAGGCAAAGATCGAAGCGCTTTCTGTAAAGGCATGCATGGAGAAGTACGCAGCTAACCCAGATGCGGATTTCCGTTCACGTTCAGTGGCGATCAAGGAAGAGCGTTCACACCAGGTTAAGGAGCATCTATGGGTGCTGTGGACCGATTACTTCAAGGCTCCACACTTCGAGGCTTACCCTCAACTGCACTCATTGTTCAATGAGGCAACAAAGCTGGCGGGTGCTGCAGGCACAAAGGGAACTCAGGATGTTGCAGTTGCAGATTCATTGATCAAGAAGATCGATGAGATCGCTGAGATCTTCTGGGCAACTAAGAAAGCGTAATAACTTCAGATAAGTAAGAACTAAGCCTTATCGTTTTGAATTAAGTGAAGAGCAGCGGTGCGTGCGAGGAAAGATACTCGCTCCACCGCTGATCTTTTTATCAAAGCCGCTGCAATCTGGCGTTCATTTTCATAGACCTCGCATTCAAAGGTCAGCTCTTTACCTGAAATCTCAATAACACGTGATGTTGCACGTAAGGATGCGCCAATTCCGGCAGGTGATAATGAAATGAATTCGACGCTAATTGGAATAGTTGTTTCGACTGGCTCTAGGTACAGATCTAATGAAAGTATCGCTGCATGCTCCATTAAGTTGATTAACAGCGATGGGGCAATGATTGGAAGATCACCGATACCAATTGCAACCGATGTATCACCTGGGCGTACAACCATCTCGGTAAATCCGACCGCTCCTAGAACCTCATCCTCAGGCAACATTTAAATTAACCTTGCCCATTCATACCGCGCGGATCATTGCCATCATTGCTTGAATCTTCTGGGTTTAAAAAACGAATCTCTTCGGTGTGCTCGATAGTTACCTCGCGGTGCTCAATCTGGCCAAACTCATCGATCTCAATTGAAATCTCGGTCATGCTGTATTGAGTAACAACCTCTGTGAATGTTCCAGCCATCTGTGCATGAATCTGTCGATAAATCGCATCATGTAGATCTTCTGGCGCTTTTTCATTACAGCTACGGCGCAATGTGTCTTGCATTAACTGACGCATCGCTTGTTCATGTGCCAACTCTGCTTCACATGCAGGACAGGTTGAGATATGGACTTCGATTAACCCGATCTGAGGCTGTTCGATGCTTCCCTCAATTAAAAGGACAAAGGAGTTAAGTACCTCATTGCAGGCGAGGGAGTTCTTACTGATGTAAAACTCGTTGAAACTCATGGCTTCGCCCCCGAACTTTTCTCGGTGGTGTAACCCAGTTCCTTTGCATAATCAGTTAACCGTTCACGGAGCTGTTTTCTTCCCCGGTGCAGACGTGACATCACCGTTCCCGCAGGGACTCCAACGATTTCAGCGATCTCCTTGTAGGAAAAGCCTTCAACATCGGCTAAGTACACAGCGATACGGAACTCTTCAGGGATCTCCTGCAAGGCACGCTTGATATCACTATCAGGCAACTTTTCTAGCGCCTCGACCTCAGCAGATTTTCCCTGATCACTGGTGTGTGATGCTGCATCTGCTAACTGCCAATCTTCAATCTCACCTGAACTCAGCTGCGGACGACGCTGATCCTTGCGGTATGTATTAATAAATGTTGTTGTTAATACGCGATACAACCATGCACGTAGATTTGTTCCTGGCTCAAATTGATGAAATGAAGCAAATGCTTTCAAATATGTATCTTGAACTAAATCCTTGGCATCATGCGGATTCTTTGTGTATCGCAAAGCTGCTGCATACAACTGATCTGTGAATGCAAGGGCATCTCGCTCGAAGCGGACAGCACGATCCGCCGAGCTCTCTTTTACTAGATCCGTTGACATCGCCTAAAACACTATCGCTAAAAGAGGGTTTCTGGCTCTCCCAAAGGCAGTTCGACGATTAAACCTTTTCCATTATTTGCCACGCTATTGACCGCGCTGGACACCGGATGGTGTTTCACAATTGATTCCGGATTCTCAACGACCATTAAGGATTGCAACTCATGAAGATCGGTGTTGCGGGGATTGAGCCAGGTATCCCAGCGATCCTGGGGCATAAAGACCGGCATGCGACTGTGAATCGTTGCTAACTCGCCCTGAGCCTCTTGGGTAATGATGGAAGCTGTTTCAATAACTTCGCCACTAGGTGCTCGCCAACTGCTCCAGATTCCGGCGATCGGAAGTTGTTTGTCATCTCGTGAAGAGATATAGAAGGGTTGTTTAGGGGAGTACTTGCCTAACGCGGTTGCCCATTCATAGTAGCCAGTTGCAGGAATCAAGCACCGGGTTGCACGAAATGCATTTCTAAAGGTTGGCTTTTTATGAATTGATTCGCTGCGTGCATTGATGGCACGGGATTGCGAGGCACGGGCTTCCTGATAATCGGTAAGCCATGGACCGATTAATCCCCATGAAACCACCGCTAATGATTTTCTCACCGCTGCATCATTGCCGGATTGATCATTGGCTCTAACGATGTAGATGGGATTAGTTGGCGCGATATTCCAGTTCAGTGGCAGAGAAGTTTCAGGAGAGATGCCAGTTACTGAGAACTGCTCCATTAGCTCGCGCATATCCGCGGTTTGCGCATAACGTCCACACATAATTCAAGGGTATCGCAGGTGCGCTCAGAGGTTAGACTTAGGCGATGACAAACAACGCCCACTGGCCCGCGATTTACCGCGGCGCAACACCAGTTGATATCAGCGTTGTCATTCCCGGATCAAAATCTGTCACCAACCGCGCGCTAATTTTAGCGGCGCAAGCTAAGAGCCCATCGGTATTACGTCGGCCATTAGTTTCGCGAGATAGTGAATTAATGATGGCTGGATTAAAAGCACTAGGCGTCGGGATTGAGGAAAAGGCAGTAAGTATCAATGGCCTTACAGAGTTGCAATGGATTGTTACACCAGCGCCTTTGCGAGGTGGAGTAAAGATTGATGTTGGTAACGCTGGAACGGTAATGCGTTTTCTGCCACCACTTGCAGCCCTTGCAACAGGTGAGGTCGCATTTGATGGCGATCCTCGTTCATATGAGAGACCGCTGGGACCAGTTATTAAAGCGCTAGGAGAGCTGGGCGTTTCAGTTGATCATGACAATCGTTACAGCCTGCCACTTAAGTTACATGGCACAGGGTCAATTCCTGGTGGAGAGTTAACAATTGATGCAAGTGCATCCAGCCAATTCTTATCTGCTCTGTTATTAGTTGCGCCAAGTTTTGATAATGGAGTCGTTGCAAGGCATCAAGGCGGATTACTTCCATCAATGCCGCACATTGAGATGACAGTTGATATGTTGCGTGATTTCGGAGCAACTGTTGAGGTTGATTCAGCTAACCACAGCTGGAGCGTTAAGCCAGGTGCATTACATGGAAAAGAGCTAGTGATCGAACCCGATTTATCTAATGCTGCGCCATTCTTGTCACTAGCTATGGTGTGTGGTGGAAGCGTGACAATTGCAGATTGGCCTAAG
The DNA here is from genome assembly GCA_945890205.1 of Bifidobacterium breve. Taxonomy (GTDB): domain Bacteria; phylum Actinomycetota; class Actinomycetes; order Nanopelagicales; family Nanopelagicaceae; genus Planktophila. The sequence goes on from CAMDCL010000007.1 coordinate 24,169, forward strand.
GCGACAACTCAACCTGGCGATCAACTGCGTTCAATTCTTACAGCTATGGGTGCAACGGTCTCAATGAGCGATGTCGGGTTAACCTTAAAGAGCAGCGGAACAATTCATGGAATCGATATTGATTTACATGATGTGGGCGAACTAACCCCATCTATTGCAGCGCTGGCCGCCCTTGCCGATTCACCATCATATTTGCGCGGAATTGGTCACCTGCGTTTGCATGAAACAGATCGACTTGCCGCGTTAACCCGTGAAATCAACGCGCTAGGTGGCGTTGTTGTTGAGGAAGAGACCGCACTTCACATCACTCCGGCCCCACTGCATGCAGGTGTTTTCCATACATATGAGGATCATCGCTTAGCAACAGCTGGTGCAGTTTTAGGATTAGTTGTTCCAGGCATAGAAGTGGAAAATATCGCAACAACCCGTAAAACCCTTCCAGATTTTCCAGGGCTTTGGAGCTCACTTTTAGTATGAGTCCACGCGAATACGATGAATCAGATGCGCGCATTCGCCCATCTCGTAGCACCCGCCCGCGAAGTAAGGATCGTCCATCACATAGCGATGCGATTTCAGCGCTTGTAACAACGGTAGATCGTGGACGACAGACTTGTATTACCGAGAATGGAACCATTGTTACCGCGATGCGCGCACGCGAACTGGGTCCAAAATCAGTTGTAACCGGGGATTATGTCTCTTTGGTCGGAGATACTTCTGGAGCAGAAGGAAGCCTTGCACGTATCGTTGCGGTTCAAGAGCGCCGCAACTCATTAAGCAGAACGGTTGATGATGCCGCACAAGTAGAGCGCACTATCGTTGCAAATATTGATCAACTTGTAATTGTTGTAGCGGCGGCAAATCCCGAACCACGTCGAGGTTTGATTGATCGCTTCTTAGTATCAGCATTTACCGAGGGTATTGTTCCAAAGATTGTTGTTACAAAAACCGATATCAGCCAAGTGCCTGCATTTCTTGCGGAGTATGCCGACTTAGATGTGGAAATTATTCACACCGCGATTAAGAGCCAATCCCGGGAGAAAGATTTAGCAAAGTTACACCAAGTACTAGAAGGAAAAATCTCAGTTTTGGTTGGCCATTCAGGTGTTGGTAAATCAACATTGATTAACGCATTAATTCCTGAAAGCAATCGTGCAACTGGTGATGTAAATCTTGCAACAGGCCGTGGACGCCATACCTCTTCTAGCGCTATTGCATTGCCGTTAGTAGATAGTGATGGATGGATTATTGATACCCCAGGTATTCGCGCCTTTGGTCTTTCGCACATTGATAATCAACGCATTGTTGACGCCTTCAGCGATTTATCTGAGGTTGCAGCAAACTGTTTATCCAACTGTTCGCACAGTGAAAGCACCTGCAAATTAGATGCTTGGGCCACACCTGATGGACAGCCAAATCCTCATAGAACAGCGCGGCTGGCAAGCCTTCGCTCACTCCTGGCGGTTAAAGAAACTCCGTATTCGAGCATTGAAGAGGATCCTCAGCCTTAGTTCACCTAGAGGGTGATGTGGGCGATAACAACTAAAGAGGAAGTTACATCCTCAACAGATTAGACTGCGATTGTGAACACAGCTAATGGTTTGGCGCAGATTGTTGATGATCTAGCCCTTGCCCATGCGCTAGCCGATCTTGCAGATGCAATTACTTTGGATCGCTACCAAGCTCAAGATTTAGTAATTACCAATAAGCCAGATAACACACCTGTTACCGATGCCGATCGCGCAGTTGAAACAGCGATCCGCCAGGCGCTGGCAACTCATCGCACATCAGATGGATTAGTGGGAGAAGAGTTTGGCAGCGATAAAGGAGGTTCTGGTCGCTACTGGGTTATCGATCCAATTGATGGAACAAAAAACTTTATGCGTGGTGTTCCAACTTGGGCAACATTGATCGCACTTGTCGAAGTTGATGCATCTGGCAAGGAAGAGGTTGTAGTTGGAATCGCATCTGCGCCAGCGCTAGCTCGTCGTTGGGCTGCGGCTAAGGGACATGGTGCAACGGTTCGCTTCACTGCAGGAAACAATGATGCATCAGAGGATTTCGACACCTTCACTCCCACAACAAGCGAGAAGAAGATCTCTGTCTCAAAGGTTTCATCCCTGAGTGATGCATCAATCTCATACTCAGATTTTGTCGGATGGGGGGATCGCTTAGAACCCTTCCAAAAGATGCTTGCAGCTGCGTGGAGAACTCGTGGAATCGGTGATTTCTGGTCACACATGTTGGTTGCAGAAGGTGCTGTTGATGTTGCGATCGAGCCATCACTGGCTTTATGGGATATGGCAGCGCTGGACATTATTGTTCGGGAAGCTGGTGGAAGCTTTACAAATACCGCAGGCCAAATTGGACCATTTGGTGGCAGCGGGGTTTCAACTAACGGAGTTCTACATAATGCGGTGATTAACGGGCTTAATCCATAAGAAGAACAATAATAAGAATTAAAGATTGGCAGTAAGAAAAGTTTTAACCGGCAAGAAGTTAAATGAGGAGAGCGGCGATGAGTACACAGGCGGTAAAGACACAGGCGAGCAATACTCCCTTGGAACCAACAACCTTGTCGGTTCAGGGAATGACCTGTTCCTCATGTGTGAACTCTGTCGAGAAAGCTCTCAATGGTGTTGATGGAGTTAGCGCAACAATTAACTTTGCAACTGAAACCGCTCACATTTTGGCCCCAGCAGAGATCACCGCTAAAGAGTTAATCAAGATTGTAGAAAAGGCGGGTTATTCGGCAGCTGTATTAGCTGATGGCCAATCAGTAACTTTGCATAGCAAGAAATCTGCACGAGCCTTTTTCTTCGCATTTATCTTTGCCGTTCCTGCCGTTGCTATTTCAATGGTCATGAGCTGGCACCACCACATTGATATGTGGTTAGAGGATGGCTTAGATACCTTGGGCTTGCCTCAGCCTTTGTACTCTGCGACAGCTTGGCTAGTAATTGCTTTAAGCGCTCCAGTTGTTTTGTTGGTCGCCTATCCAATTCACAAGGCAGCACTTCGAAATCTTAAGCACCCAACGATGGATAACTTAATTTCAATGGGCTCATTAGCAGCCTTTGGGTGGTCTATCTATGCAAACTCAACCGGTGCCGGAGATGTTTACACCGAGGTAGCTGCAGGAGTTATCTTCTTCGTCATTCTTGGTCGTTACCTAGAAACCCGCGCTAAGGCTAAAGCCAGCAGCGCACTGTCATCTTTGCTTGCATTAGGTAGTAAAGAGGTAACGATTGTTCGAGGGGGATTTCCACTGATTGTTCCGATTGAACAGTTACAGATCGGTGATGAGTTTGAAGTTCGCCCAGGAGATCGCATCGCAACAGATGGCATCGTTGTTAAGGGCGAAAGCGCGGTGGATAACTCAATGCTTACAGGTGAAACTAAGCCTGTTGATGTTCGCCCAGGATCATCTGTAATAGGTGCAGCTGTTAATCACAATGGTCGTTTAATTGTTCGTGCCACACGTGTTGGAAGTGACACAGAGTTGGCACGTATCACCGCAATGGTTATTAGCGCTCAAGGTACAAAGGCTCCAATTCAACGTCTTGCAGATCGAATCAGCGCTGTCTTTGTTCCAATAGTTACAGTGCTTGCCATCGGCACCTTTGCTGGTTGGTACTTCACCGGTTCAACGCTGACCAAATCAATTTCAATCGCAATTACCGTTTTAGTTATTGCATGTCCATGTGCTCTTGGTTTAGCAACGCCAGTTGCATTACTTGTTGCATCAGGGCGTGGCGCTGTTCGAGGAATTGTTTTACGTGAACCTCGAGTGCTTGAGGTAGCGCGTAAGGTAGATGTAGTTGTATTTGATAAGACAGGTACCCTTACTGAAGGTGTGATGCTTGTTCAGGAGGCAACTGTTTCAACGGCAGCGGGTGCGGTTCTAGGTCGCTCATTTGCCGACATTGTTACCGCAGAGAACATTGTCGCCTCTGCGCAGGCTATTGAATCCTTAAACAACCACCCGGTAGCGCAATCAATAACACGGTATGCACTTGGTCAGAGCTCGACAGGCTCTTCAATTCCTAACTCTGCTCGCGCCTCCTTTGCGGTCACTGATTTCTCGGTGACTCCAGGTTCAGGTGCGGCAGGTCGAGTATCGATTCTTTCCCAATCGCCAGTTGTTCTGATCGGTTCACCTGCCGCGGTTGCACATAGCTCTACAGAGTTTCATCCAGAGATTAAAGCTGCAATTGATCGCGGTCAGGCGGCTGGTCTAACTGTGGCTGTTTTGGCATGGGATGGTGTTGCACTTGCTGTCTTTGCACTTGGAGATCAGCTCAAGAGCGATGCGGCGCAGACAGTTTCTGCACTACGCGATATGGGAATCACACCATGGCTTGTAACCGGTGATAGCTCCGAGGTTGCTGCAACCGTTGCGCAAACAGTTGGAATCGATGCAGCCCATATCATCTCTCATGCATTGCCTGAAACTAAGTTAGAAATTGTTGAACGATTAAAGAGTGAGGGCCACACCGTTTTGATGATTGGTGATGGCATCAATGATGCCGCCGCCTTAACCGCAGCAAATCTTTCAATGGCGATGGGAACCGGTACAGATACAGCGATCAATAGCGCCGATATCACCTTGATGAATACAGGGCTTGGAAGCGTTGTCTCTGCATTAAAGCTTTCCAAGAAAACCTTGAAGATTATTCGCCAAAACATGGGCTGGGCATTTATTTACAATGTAATTGGTTTGCCGATCGCTGCCGCTGGATTGTTGACGCCGTTGTATGCCGCTGCCGCCATGGCGGCGAGCAGCGTCCTCGTTGTTACAAACTCACTGCGCATTAAATAATTTAAATGGGTGAGGGCTCGCTAGAGAGCCGCATCAACCTCTCTGCGCTTCGCCCTCTTACCCATTTAAAATCACTCATCAACTGCATTGAATCAATAACAACAACTCCGCTGAGAGTATCTAGAAAGCAAAAAGGCCCTCAAATGAGGACCTTTTTGTATTGGTAGCGGGGGCAGGATTTGAACCTACGACCTCTGGGTTATGAGCCCAGCGAGCTACCGAGCTGCTCCACCCCGCGTCGGTAGACACAATCTTATGTCCACACATAGATAAAGACCAAATCCATGCAATTGCTCGCATGAATCTGGCCCTTATCTTTGTAACTACTTTTCTTTTACTGCATCACTACTTGTTCTGTGCGTTGATCGCTGCATCAAGAGCGGACTTTAATCGCTTTTGTGCTCTGTCATACGCTGCAAAATCTCCCTTTGCAAGTGCGGCAAGACCATCTGCATATGCTTGCTTTGCACTAGCTAATGAGTTTGCAAGTGATGAGTTTGTACTTGGCTCACCAGCGGTACCGCTAGTAGAGCCACCCGCGGCAGTTCCGGAGTTACCACCGAACACCTGATCAAGTGCACCCTTTAATGTGTCGTCATAACCAATTTGATCTCCGAAGGATACGAGAACCTTCTGAAGTAATGGATATGCAGCTGCGTTTGCAGTCGCTCTGACATAAACAGGCTGTACATATAAGAGGCCGCCACCTACTGGAAGTGTGAGCAGGTTACCGAGTACAACATCAGAGCCACCACGACGTAGAAGTGACAATGAGTTCGCAACCTCAGGTTTTGCCTCAAAGTTTGAGGCTACCTGTGATGGACCTGCAATGTTGGTGTTACGTGGCAATTGCAGAACGGAGATCTTTCCGTAATCAGGACCTGGATCTGAGTTAACAACTGCAAATGCTGAAAGGTTTTCACGACCACCACGTGGAACAAATGGAGTAGTCAATGAGAAGACAGGCTTTTGTGTACCTGGCATTTGAAGAGTTAAGTAGTAAGGAGGTTGCGCAGATGCGTTAGCTCCAAATGTTGATGGGTCACGAGGTACACGCCAGAAATCCTGACCACCGTAGAAAGCTTCCGCTGTCTTTACATGGTACGAGCTAAGGATTTCACGCTGAACTCGGAAGAGATCTTCGGGGTAGCGGATGTGCTCTAGCAACTGCGCAGAGATCTCACTCTTTGGCGTAATTGTGTTTGGGAAGGCCCTTGCCCAAGTCTTTAGAACTGGATCCTTTTCATCCCACTCGTACAAAGTCACCGTGCCGTTGTATGCATCAACTGTGGCTTTAACTGAGTTGCGGATGTAGTTAACGGTTCGATTTCGCTGAGTACCGATAGTTGCAGAGTTTGGAATATCTGCAATTACATTTGAAAGCACACTCTGGCGTGAATAAGGGTAGCCAGCACTTGTTGTGAAGCCATCAATGATCCACATGATTTTTCCATCAACTAGAGCTGGGTATGGATCTCCATCAAGGGTCAACCAAGGAGCAACCTTGGCAACACGGTCACGGGGATTGCGTTCAAAGAGAATCTTTGAATCCTTGTTGATGAGGTTTGAGAGAAGAATTCTCTGCTCCTGATACTTCAAGGCGAAGATAACTTTGTTAAGCAATGAGCCAACTGGGACTCCACCAGAACCTGTGTAGGTGTAGTTACGCTGTCCATTAGGTGATGTGTCATCTGGGTAATCAAACTCAACTGGTGTATCAGTCTTTACTCCACCAATGATTGAGTAATTGGGAACATTCTCGCCGAAGTAGACACGAGGCTCAAAATCTCCTAGCGCTCCGGTCGGAGGCAGGTTACCAACTGCAAACTTTGGCTTACCATCTACATCTCGATCATTTCCATATGCTGCAACGAGTCCGAAACCATGTGTGTAGACAAGGTGGTCGTTAATCCAGTTACGAGAAGGGTTTCCTTCAATATTTAACTCGCGAACGGCAATAACAACATCGCGCTTTACACCATCTACTGTGTAGCGATCGATATCTAGTGACTCCGGGAAGCTGTAGTACGGACGAATCTGCTGAAGTTGTCTAAAGGTCGCAGACAAGACATTCGGATCCATTAAGCGAATATTGGCGATGGTTGCCGCATCATCTGCAAGCTGTCCGGTGTTGGTTGCAACCGTTGCCTGATAATCATTAATGGCAACATCATCTAGCCCATATGCGGCGCGGGTTGCATCAATATTGCGCTGAATAAATGGAGCTTCCTTAGAAGACTCACTTGGCTTTACCTGGAACTGCTGAATCGCACCTGGATACAGACCTGCGATTAATACCGATGAAACAACTAATAGGGCTGTGCCTGCTGCAGGTAAAACCCATGAGCGGCGAACAATGTTTGCAAAGAAAAGAAGCGCACAAACAATTGCGATTCCAGCAAGGATCGCCTTTGCAGGCAGAACAGCATTTACATCTGTGTAGGTAAGGCCTGTAATTAAACGGCTTTCCTTGAGAGCTAATGCATAACGATCAAACCAGTAAGCCACCGCCTTGAGAAGTACAACCAATCCCAAGAGAACCGATAGTTGAACGCGAGCGGCAACAGTTGTGCGATCTTCCTGTACCTGAAGGCGAATTCCACCATAAAGATAATGCACCGCTACTGAAGCAAGGATGGCAAGAATTGCTGTTGAAATTCCCCAGGTGATCAATGTCTGCCAGAAAGGAAGACGGAAGGCAAAGAATGAGACATCCATATTGAACTGTGGATCCGTGACACCAAAAGGAGTTGAGTTTCTAAAGAGCAACCATGTACTCCACATTTGGGATCCAGCAGATCCTGCAAAGTAAAATAGCGCCACGCTCAAGCCAATAAATAATGGACGACGAATTGGTTCAACCTGTGAACGATAACGCTCGAGATTATCCGCCTCAACACTCAAAGGTACGTACAGTGGACGTCGCTTGTATGCCAACAAAACATTGAACATAACAATCAACGATGTCACTAACCCCGCAACAATAAATAGCGTCGTCTTAGTTATCAGAATCGTTGACCAGGTGTTTGTGAAGTCAACAGATTTGAACCACAACCAATCAGCGTAAAAACCACTAAGCGCAGTAAAGAGCACCCCAGTAATTACGATAACTCCAATCGTTATCGCGAGAGGACTCTTGCGACCTTTGATTTGGAAGGATGGGCGTGGAAACTGTGGGTTATTGGTCATGGGCCAAAAGTATCGCAACGGGAATTGCCCCACCAATTTAGGGGCTCTAAGCAGGCTTTAAGGTGGAAATTACTTGCTGGTGCGCTCCAAGTAGTTGATCGCCTGAGCCAAGGTAGCGACCGTTATCACCTTTATGCCATCTGGAACATTGCTGATCTCCTGGGCGTTGTCGACGGGTGCGAAAAAGAGGGTTGCTCCGACCTTGTGGGCGGAGGTGATCTTTTCATTTATTCCACCGATAGAACCAACTACTCCACGCTCTGTGATTGTGCCGGTTCCTGCGATGTGGCGGCCCTGAAGTAAGTCTCGCTCTGTTAATAGCTCTACCAAACCAATACCAAAAACTAACCCACCGCTAGGGCCACCAGTTTTGCCTACTTTAAATTTAATTTTTTCTATATCAAGTTGATCGGCGCGCAGCACACCCTGTGATCTTGTGCTCCCCATAATCTGCGGATTTGATTGCAGATAATTTACCGCTGCAATAATCGCCTTATCTTGAGATTTCACCATATCCTCTTTTGCTTGCTTGCTCTCTTCTTCAGTGGTTGTACCTGGAGGGTAGATCGCAGATTTTGGATAAACGGCATGATCCCCACTAATCCATGAGTACACAATCTCTGGCCCAACGATCCAGGTGCCAGGGTTTGTAACTCTGATTGACATCAAATCAATACGGCCCGTTGCTGGATAATTTGCAAGATCTTTAAATGTAATAACACCTTTAAAAATATTTTGCGCCTCGCCCGGTAAAACAATTGCGAAGGGAAGCGGTGCAAGGGTTGCCAGAAGAAAGAAAATACCTAATGTTGCATTTACTAACCGTGGGAGGCGGGGCAATCTCAACATGTGAAGGTTATGTACTCTCGTGTTACGTGATGGGTGACCTAGTTAGAGGACCCAGCATCAAAGGAGCCAGCATCAAAGGAGCCAGCATCAAAGGAGCCAGCATCATCTGAAGTATCTCCATCGGATCCAGCCACCGCCGCTGTAGTGATGATCGCCCCAGATGTTGCACCATCACGTGCTTGGGAATCCCTTAGAGAGTCCTGAAAACGCTTGAACTGACCAACAGAGCGTTGTGTTTCTTGCTGAAACTTTCCCTGAAACTTTGTAACCCACATGACATATCCAAGGGCACCGATGAGTCCAACTGCGGGAACTACCCACCAGATTAAAGCTGCAAATGCGTTGGACATGAGCCCAGCCTACTGCTTGTAACTCTCTAGCGCTTACCGGTGTCGCCATGTGAACAGGGGAATGAAACAGGGTGCGAAGTTGTTCCAACACTGGGAGGATTGATCTATGACACCTTTTGGCTTCACACCAGAAAACTCAGATGGTTCCAATGAGCCAGTTGATTTTGCTGCCATGATGCAACAGATGCAGCAACAGATTCACGAGCAGTTTTCAAAGTTGGGAATCAATACATCTGGATTTGGTGGCTCCACCGAAGCGTTGCCAAAAAACCTTGTTCGCGATACCGCCAAAAAGTTTGCAACAGCTCAAGGGTCGGCACCTATCGGGGCAAATGATGTCTCCGATATTGAACGAGCCTTTTCCATCGCCGAGCTGTGGCTCAATGATGCAACATTTTTCCCACAATCTCCCAACACCGGAAATGTTGCGCTTGCTCGAACCGATTGGGTTGACACAACCTTGGCGGGATGGCAGACCACCGTTGAACCTTTAGCGATTGGATTGTCATCTGCTATTGGTGAGCTACTCAATCAAGCATCACACGGTGAGAACGGCGGTTCAGATGAGGCTAATCCATTTGGGCAAGAGGGGATGCAACTTCCGATTGGAATGATTTCAGCGCTCCTTAACTCCTTTATTGGCTCACTGATTGCAACCCAGCTTGGTCAAGCGATCGGAGGGTTAGCGGGAAAGGTGACGGGCGCACATGATGTTGGCCTGCCGCTTATAGATGCCGCCTATCCAACCCTTGTTCCTCAAAATATTAAGGAGTGGGCTACCGATCTTGATATTCCGATGGATGAGGTTCGAATCTTTCATGCCTTGCGCGAAGCAGCGATCGCTCGCTTATTTGCACACAACCCTTGGTTAGTTTCTTATATTCGCACCGCTATTACCGATTACGGCAAGGGCATCAATATTGATATGGAGGCTATTCAAGATCAGGCACAGCGCGCTCTTGAATCAGGAAATGGTTTTGATCCATCAAACCCAGAAAGCTTCACTATTGCTCTCAATGATGGAATTTTCACACCACAAGAGAGCCCAGCACAGCGTGCAGCGTTGATTAAGTTAGAGACAGCTCTAGCGTTAATTGATGGCTGGAGTGAGGAGGTTGTTGCACTTGCAGCGGGTGAGCGACTTCCAAATATTGCAGCGCTCCAAGAAACACTACGACGTCGTCGTGCAACATCTGCACCAGCCCAACAACTCTTCTCCTCTCTTTTGGGTTTGCAGGTTTCACCACGACTTGCTCGAGAGGCGACAGCCTTTTGGCGAGAGCTTCGTGAGTTAAAGGATGTTGAATCACGAGATCGTGTCTGGAGTGGAATCCTTCCAACTGCAGATGATTTGTTAACACCTGAGAGTTTCTTGAAGAGCCTTGAAGTACCTGATGATCTCTCGGGGTTGCTCTAGATTTAATTCACACACTTCACAGTTTGAGTTGTGGAGCGGTTTTCACAATCAAGAGCTTTTCACTGTAGCGACAAATACCCTCAGCTCAGGAACATCAGGGTGAGAACAGAAAAGCGAACTCCCCGGTCACTTGCTCTAAGTCAGCCTTCCCCTTGCTGACGTAGAACTGTTATCCGAGGAGTTCGTAGTCGTAAAGTAAGTCTTTCGGGACGGTTTATCAAATGAGAACCACGTTGACAAAGGGTATTTTTCTCCGATAGAGGAGAGTGCGTGAGTGGTGAAACAAAAAGAAATCGCGTAACCGATCCCTCAATCTCTCAAGGTTTAGTTGAGAGATGACTTACTATTTTTCAATGAGCAGCTATGGCGAATCTGCATTTGTTGAACAGACATTGGATGGCGAGACTTTGCCAGGAATCTCCGAGGGGGAGATCATCGTCATTAGATCTACCCGTCGAAAGAAAAATATCTCCGCCTACCGCCAGGGCGGACGGATCGTGGTTTCAATTCCCGCTCGTATGAGTAAGGCGGATGAACGGGCGATGATCCCCGAGATGGTGGCAAAGATCCGCGCACAGGAGGCGGCGGCCACAATGAGCGAGGAAGGGCTGGCAACCAGGGTTGATCAGCTGCTGACCGAGCTCGCCCCCGAGATTGTTTTACGGCCATCGACCATTACCTGGCGGGCGATGCGGGAGCGCTGGGGCTCCTGCACCAGTACCGACCGCACGATTCGGATCTCTGACCGGCTCAAGGGGGCTCCTGAGTATGTTCTGGATTATGTCCTCTTTCATGAGGCGATCCATCTACAGTTTTTTGACCATGGCCCCGAGTTCAAGGGGTTGCTGGCTAGATTCCCCCTCGAGGCCCAGGCTGAGGCGTATTTGAGCGGGTATGAGGCGGCGGAGAACGCTCTGACCGCCCCGGAGGCGCTGAAAAAACTCCTAAATAAAGGTGGCTAGATAGGCTCATTTGAGCGTAATGGCGAGTAATCTCATACACGAGCGCCTGCCCCACACGGGGAGCATCCCGATGGGATCGCAAGCGTCGATAGGAGGAAGAACATGACAGCAGAGACATACAAAGGTGACGCTTACTGCGTTAAGTGCAAAGAGAAGCGTGAATTCGAAGGAACTGTAAAGGTTTCTGACTCTGGTCGTCGCATGGCACAAGGCATCTGCCCAGTGTGTGGCACCAAGGTCAATCGCATCCTTGGCAAAGCACAGTAATTAAATTTCGTTTCGCGTAGGTGAGCTCTCGTTCACCTGCCAACGTCTAGCGTTAAAAAGGCCCTCGCACTTTCCGGTGCGGGGGTCTTTTATTTCTATCGCCAATGTCACTGCGGCCGCTAGTTGGCAGGGCAACCATGGAGCAACCTCACAGAGCGGTAAAGCCTCTAGCCCGCTTTATGCGCAGGTGGCACAGATTTCTCTAGCAGCACAGATTTTTCCAGTAGCACACGTTTTTCCAGTAGCACACGTTTTTCCAGCAGCACACGTTTTTCCAGTAGCACACAGAGGATTTCCAACCACCCGCTGAGTTACTCAGAGCCGGCGCTCTCCACAACTTTTCTAACCCTTCGCAATACCCGCGCTCGCCCTCTGCATTGTTCGGGAATGAGCACATATACAGAAACACCGAGCAACCAAAAACCCAGCAACCAAAAACCCAGCAACCAAAAACCCAGCAACCAAAAATCTAGCAACCAAAAATCTAGCAACCAAAAACCCAGCAACCAAAAACCCAGCAACCAAAAACCGAGCAACCAGGAACCACTAAGCGACATCTCCGATCAGGAGCCACTAAAAAGCTTTAAGGATAAGAAAGCGCCGGAAAGAATCCGCCGCAAGTATGTGCGAGGTTCACGACCAGCGCGGATTACAAAGATTTCCATTGAAAACTCTGATGGCGAAGTTACATCACCATTAAAGCCCCGATTAAAAAATGGTGTGCACCTAAGTTCGGCAGTTGCAGAGATTGAAAAATCCTTGATCATCGCAACAGCTCATCGTGCAATCACAATTCATCATCCAGGGGCTCGTGCAATTGTCGCAAAGTTTGATGGCGAACATACCGCGTGCCAAATTAGTGAAGAGATCAACGCTCCAATTGAGGTTGTCGAAAATGTGATCTCCCAATTATTAAATGCACAACTTATTGATGTGAGTAAATCAAAGGTGCGGCTACACAATCGTTTTCACTCTCCCATCGCAGAAAGGGCTGCAAACACTGAAGATCAAAGCAATGATGCTTCATATCGCCAGCTTCAACAGCGAATGGTTTCAGAGCTCAGCCAGGCAACTTGGGTAGAAGGGGTTACAGATGGCGGAGTTCAATTATTGTCAGATCGTCAAAGCTATGGTGTCGAAATATATGGAAGTAACCGCGTAGCAACCCTGATTTACAATGCTTTGCTAGCGAGCGGAGTCACCAATACCCGATTTTCAATCTCCTCTCGTCGCGGAAATACACCGATAGGTGATTCTGATGTTGGCACAGGTGTTCTTCGAACAACAGATTATGGATTGAATTATCTGAATCGTTTGGAGGAGCTCTCCCGAGAATGGTCTCTATTTCCGACCCCTTCAAAAAATGTGAAGGGAAGCATTAATGCGCCAATTCCAGAGAGAAATTTACGAATTGTTGTCGGCCATCACTCTGAGGAGTTAGTTGAGCAGTTAATGCGGGATGGAATTGAGCATTTCTTTGTCGGTCAGGTTATTGGAGGGGCGGCACTTTGTGGCCCGTTAGTGATTCCGGCAAAGTCTCCATGCAAAGGCTGCATTGAACTTGGTGTTTCAGAGCGGTTTGGAATTGATCAACTTGAACCTTTGAGTTCACATAGTGATGAACTTCCAGTCTCGGTTGGGTATCAAGTTGCAGGGGTTGCAGTTCATGCGGTGCTTCAACTTATTGACTCTGGAACAAGTGAGTTTGTCGGCTCTCAATTGATTTTTGATTATCTCTCACCAGTTCGAGGCGGGGTCACACGTTATTCCCGCCATCCCAAATGCTGCTGTCAGTGGGGTTAAAAGTGAGGTATCCACAGCAAAAGAAGATTGAGAAAAGTTAACTGCTCCCGGCTAGAAAATTTCAGATACCTCCACCACAACAGCCACCACAACAGCCACCACAACAGCCACCACAACAGCCACCACACATGAAAGAGGAAGCAATGACAAAAGTATTTGAAAAAGCCTTTGCCGCAGAGATCGCACTTCGTCAACGATTGACCAGTATGCATGAATCATTTTTCGCACGACTCAAAGATGAGCGTGGGGATGTTCCAGGATGGGTATTGGTTGTTTTGATGACAACTGGACTTGTTACCGCAATCTGGACTATCGCCGCACCACGATTGAGTGCAATCTTGAAGAACTCACTTGATTCCATGAACGGCATTCGTTAAATGTTAAGAAAAGCCCGCGCACATCTGGCTCGGGAGGATGGAAATGTAGAGAGCGCTTTAGTTCTCATACCTCTGTTGATTCTCTTTTTAATTGGAGCACAAATTATTGCGGTGACCAATCTTCGCAACGCTGATCTAGCGATGGCACAAGGTGATGCGGCAGCCCGTGCAATCTCCCATGAGTTTCAACCAAGTGATGAGATTTTTGAGATCGGCGGCAGATTTGAAAGGATTCGTGTTTTAGTAACGCACCGCTCTCACACCGTGCCGCAACTTGTTCCTGGGTTAAGGGAGCTCATGGGCGGTGTGCCAGCTACAGATGTTGTTGGCATAGCGGTCATTGAACCTATTAATCAGTAAAGCTATCGGATATGAGTGCATCAATCAGGAGGTTTTTTATGCAATCGAGAACTGCTTTCATGCATACCAGAGGAGTTCACGTCGGAGGTGAAATGGGTAAGGCCCTTGATCGCCTCAAAAAACATACCTCTCGAGAGGATGGCGGAGCGATCGTTGAGTTTGTCGCTCTGGCTATTCCACTCTTCATTCCAATTTTTATCTACCTCAATAGCTTTTCATCCATCAGCGCTAATGAAAGTATCGCGCGCTCTATGGCCCGTGAGGTACTGCGGGTTTATGTCATCAGTGAAAATGATGGTGCTGCACGGGATTTATCAAGCAAAGCGACTCAACTGTTAGCAAGACAGTGGCATTTAAGTGAGAGCGAGATTGGTTCGCTCCGCACTCGGATGGATTGCTCTCACTTTCCATGCCTGACCGCTAATGGGCGAATCAAGTTAACAGTTTCATTTATTGATGATGAAACGGGAGAAGAGGTTTCTGCCAGTGCACAAGAGCATCTCAGTCCTTGGTTATAAATCAAGCCAGAAGTTTCGCTCAGAGAAGGGATCCATCTCTGTCGTAGTAATCGGACTCTTTGTAATTACCGTGGCTTCCCTTATGGTGATGACAGATGTTTCCGCACTCATAGTTGCAAAGCGTTCATTGGTTCAAGCCACAGAGGCTGCCGCTCAACGTGGGGTGCACACTCTAGATAAGAGCGCGTATTACCAAGGTAAGGCAACTATGTTCACAGTACCAATGGCGATAGCAACAAATAGGCCCCATCCAGAAATTCCTATTGATTGTGCTCGAGGGGGAGTTGAAGTTTTGTTAGAGCTCAACTCGTGGAGCAATGATCAAAGCGATATGAAATGGCAACAACTCAAAGGTATTGAATTGACCAATTTTTCCTGCGATGGCTCCTCGCTAGAAATCAGCACACGTTCGGAAATGAAACTTCCCTTCAAGGTTCCATTCACCTCTACCGATTCAGTTTTTCTAACAGCAACTGCGGGTACTACAAACAAGGTGCAAGAGGGCTTCTATCTATTTGGTGTTCGACTGCATTGAGAATCGCTATCCTTATCCCATGGCCGCACGCGAGTATCAATTAGAGATCGATGCCATTGATGCGACCCTTATTTCTATTGAAAAGGTTTTGGATCTACCAAAGCTGCGCAAACAAGCAGCCGAGCTTGAGGTAGAGGCGGGGGTTCCGAATCTTTGGGATGACCCAGAGGCTGCGCAAAAGATCACAAGCCGGTTATCTCGTGTCCAATCTGAGATCGCAAAGTTATCGGATCTTCGTCAACGTGTAGAGGATCTGCCAATCCTTTTTGAGTTGGCTGCGGGTGAGCCTGATGGAGTTGCAGATGCTGAGAAAGAGTTGGATGCGGTCAAGAAATCTGTCAGCGAGTTAGAGGTTCAAACACTTTTAAATGGCGAGTATGACGATCGTGACGCTTTGATCACGATTCGCTCTGAAGCCGGTGGAGTAGAAGCCGCGGACTGGACTGAAATGATCATGCGAATGTATCTGCGCTACTGCGAACGTCACTCATTCAAGGTTGATGTGCTTGAAACCTCGTATGCAGAAGAGGCGGGAATCAAATCAACAACCTTTAAAGTTTCAGCACCGTATGCGTATGGAACATTGTCAGTTGAGCAAGGTACCCATCGCTTAGTTCGGATCTCACCATTTGATAGTCAGAGCCGACGCCACACATCTTTTGCAGGTGTTGAAGTAGTTCCAGTTGTTGAACAAAGTGATCACATTGAGATTGATGAAAAAGAGATTCGCGTTGATGTGTATCGCTCATCTGGTCCTGGTGGCCAAGGTGTTAACACCACCGACTCTGCTGTGCGATTGACCCACATTCCAACTGGGATTGTTGTCTCTTGCCAAAATGAGCGTTCTCAGATTCAAAACAAGGCAACAGCAATGGCTGTTTTGCAATCAAAACTCTTGGAGCGTCGTCGCCAAGAGGAGCAGGCAAAGATCAATGCGCTGAAGGGTGATAACTCAGGCTCTTGGGGAAATCAGATGCGCTCCTATGTATTAGCGCCGTATCAAATGGTGAAGGATTTGCGCACCGATTACGAGACCGGAAATACATCTGCGGTATTAAACGGCGAAATCGATGATTTCATCGAAGCTGGTATTCGCTGGCGCCGTAGTTCATAACTCCTTAGAATTGGCTGCTGTCATTTTCTAGGTAAGTAATTGCTCGAAATCCTGGGTCTGACCATTGTCATAGTTCGTCAAGGAGTCGAACAGTTGAGACAAAGATACGATTTCTTGCAATTCTTACCTTCGAAAATCCTTCTCAACCGCATATTTGGTGCACCAGCACTCTGACACGATTTTCAGAATTCTTGCCTTCGAAAATTATCTGGCAGCGCCATTTCAGCCAATCTCACACTTTCTTTAGGCTCAAACTCGCGTTAGATCCGAGCATTTCAGCCTGGCTTCCATAAACTAAGCGCAGGTCGAAGGTGGTTCCCCGAACTCCACCCCGCAGATGCAATGGGAGATTTAATGATTCGCTTCGAGAATGTCACCAAGATTTACCCAGGTCAGGAGCGCCCAGCTCTTGATTCTGTGAATCTTGAAATCGTTAAGGGCGAGTTTGTCTTCCTTGTCGGTCTTTCAGGTTCAGGTAAGTCAACCTTTCTTCGTCTAGTTCTTCGTGAAGAGCGCCCAACATCTGGTGCGATCCATGTTGCAGGTAAAGATCTTGGAACACTGTCCAAGCACAAGGTTCCTGAGCTTCGCCGTTCAGTAGGAACTGTTTTCCAAGATTTCCGTTTACTTCCTAACAAGACGATTTCAGAGAATGTTGCATTTACATTGCATGTGCTCGGTTACTCTCAAAAGGAGATCAACCGCGAGATTCCAGAGGTTCTTGAATTAGTTGGTTTGGAAGATAAGGGCGATCGTTTGCCTTCAGAGATTTCAGGTGGTGAGCAACAGCGTGTAGCGATTGCTCGTGCATATGTCAGCCGCCCACCAATTCTTATCGCTGATGAGCCAACAGGAAACCTTGACCCAGCAACATCTGTGGGAATTATGAAGTTGCTCGACCGCATTAACCGCGAGGGCACAACGGTTTTGATGGCAACACATGATGCTGGCATCGTGGATCAGATGCGTAAGCGCGTGATTGAGCTAGATGGTGGACATGTAATCCGCGATCAGGTTCGCGGTGTTTATGGGTACACGGGTTAAGGGCGGGCAACGATGATGAAAAAACTACCTTTGCGCTCCATGCAGACAGTATTTATAGTGAGTAACGACGGGATGGTTGCCTAAATGCGCGCACGGTTTCTTCTAAGTGAGGTCCGAATTGGCCTTCGCCGCAACTTAACTATGACCTTTGCAGTTGTTGTAACAACAGCGATCTCATTGTCATTGCTTGGTATTGGACTTCTTGCAAACGCACAAGTAGCTGCGATGAAGGATTATTGGTATGACAAGATTGAGGTCTCGGTATTTTTGTGTGGAAATCTCTCAGATTCTGCATCATGTGCAGCCGGTGCTGTAACAGCAAGTCAACGTTTAACTATCCAGCAGGATCTACAAGATATGACCGTTGTAGATACAGTCTTCTATGAATCTCAATCACAAGCCTTTGTGCGATTCCAAGAACGTTTCAAGGATTCAGCAATTGCGCAAAATGTGACAGCAGGTCAGCTTCCAGAGTCCTTCCGCGTGAAGTTAAAGGATCCTGAACAGTTCTCGGTAATTGTTAGCGCATTTAGCGGTCGCCCTGGTGTTGATGTTGTTCAGGATCAACGTGCAATTCTCGAGAAGTTCTTCCAACTCTTGGCGGTACTTCGAAATGGTGCATTAGCTGTTGGCTTGGCATCGGTTCTCACCGCGGCGTTGTTGATCTCAAATACCTTGCGAATCGCAGCATTTAACCGTCGCCGTGAAACCGGTGTGATGAAACTTGTTGGCGCATCATCATGGTCGATTCAACTCCCATTTTTACTTGAAGGTGTTATCTCCGCTGTGATTGGTTGGGGATTGGCAACTGGATTACTTGCTGGGTTAAAGAGTGTTGTTGACTCACGTGTGGCGCCACTTCTGTCCTTCACCAACTTCTTTGGGTGGGGCGATGTCTGGGTTGCATCGGGGTATCTGCTTGCGACAGGTTTGGTTGTTTCAATCCTGGCCTCTGTGATTACCCTTCGCCGCTATCTAAAGGTCTGATTTACTTAGTCGGGGGCGGTGATGCGGCATGGTTAAAGAGGTAGGCCGCAAGGTCATTGCTCAAAATAAAAAGGCACGGTACGACTATTCCATTGCCGATGTAATTGAGTGTGGTTTGGTGTTGACCGGTACTGAGGTGAAATCACTTCGCGCAGGACGTGCATCCTTAATTGATGGCTTTGCCATGGTTAACAATGGCGAGCTGTGGTTAATGGGTGTTCATATTCCTGAGTACACCGAAGGAACGTGGACTAATCACACCCCTCGTCGTGATCGCAAACTTCTTGTTCATAAGCAAGAGCTCAATAAGTTGATTGGAAAGCTCAAGGATTCAGGAACCACACTGGTTCCTCTGCAGTTGTACTTCAAGGATGGAAAGGCCAAGGTCGAGATCGCAGTTGCCAAGGGTAAGAAGGCGCATGACAAGCGCGAAGCGATCAAGGAGCGCGAGGCCAATCGCGAGGTTTCACGTGTTGTTTCTCGTTCATTGAGCGGCAAGGCGTCGAGGGCTGCTTCCAAATACGAGGATTAGAAGAAAGATTTTTGTTAGGCAGTACTCAGAAATCCAGGGCCTGCTAAAGCTACACATGATTAGAAATCGATTACTTAAGACAAAGATACGATTTCTTCATACTCCTAACTGCAAATCTCTCTTTCGGGGCTAGGAGAGAGATTTCAAAGAGTTCTTACCTTCGAATTTCCGCTTACATAGGTGGGTTTGATTTATTCATCCTCCCAAAGGCAAATCTCTCTTTCGAGGCTAGGAAAGAGATTTCAAAGAGTTCTTACCTTCGAATTTCCGCTTACATAGGTGGGTTTGAGCGTAACTCTCCGTAATTATGAAGTGTGAGGCGGATGTCTTACACTTGGTGTACCGCCGCTTCGATACCTCAATTTTTGGGGGATACTGGCGACGGCGCAGAGAATTGACAATTAAATAGGGGATAAGAAATACGTTTCTTTTTCTCCAAGCATTAAGTGTGAAAGCACTTTAAATCTTGGGGGTGAACGGTCTCGACTTTGGATGTTGAGGCAGGGGAAGCGGGCCGAGGAAGCCGGAATGATCTCGTTAACCAATAATCCGTGCAAAAAAATAACTGCAGACGTTAAATCGTCTGATTTCGAACTCGCTGCATAAGCGATTCAAATCCGTTAGCCCAGGTGCCGCTCTCGACCTGGAATCTAGCGTCGACTAGGGGGCTTTTCACTTCGTTGGTGTTGCAGACGATGAAGGAGAACATTTTTGCAACTGAGCTTGTCGAGGAAA
>CAMDCL010000008.1 GCA_945890205.1 Bifidobacterium breve
GGCAAGGGCCACAAGGGTTCACGCCACTAACCTGTTCATTACTTCCTCCTAAGAAGTGAAAAGACCCGCCACGTGAGCAATCACTTGGCGGGTTTTTCAATTCCCGTGGCAAGATGCGCGTATGCGTATTCATATTGGTAGCGATCACGCCGGTTTAGAGTTAAAGGCAGCTCTCATTGAGTACCTGCAGAGCAAGGGCCACGATGTAAAGGATCATGGGCCACACGAGTATGACGCGGTAGATGATTACCCAGATTTTTGTATCCCAGCAGCGATCGCAACCGTTGCAGATCCAGCATCGCTGGGAATTGTTCTGGGTGGCTCTGGAAATGGTGAACAAATCGCTGCCAATAAGGTTAAAGGTGTGCGAGCAGTGCTTGCCTGGAGCGTAGAGACTGCAAAATTAGGCCGGGATCACAACAATGCAAATGTTGTTGGAATCGGCGGGCGGATGCACTCAATTGAGGATTGCAAAGCGATTATCGATGCCTTTATCGAGACACCCTTTTCACATGATGAGCGCCATGTTCGCAGAATTAACAAGATCGTAAAGTATGAAGAAGAAGGTTCGCTCTAAGCCTTTTTGTACATCATGTCATTAACGGCATGGTCTTTATCGATTCCTTGACCTTCAAAACGTGTCACTGGTCGCCATTCCGGTTTATCAATGACTCCCCCAGTAAACAAGGTTGATGTCGCAAACACCTCTTGGATGCTGAGTGCATATGGCACCCAATCCGTTGCAATATGAATAAATCCACCTTGCTTTAGTTTGGGGTGAATTAAAGCCAAGAAGCCTTCGTTGACGATGCGTCGCTTATTGTGTTTTTTCTTCGGCCATGGATCTGGAAAGAAGAGATGGATTCCATCCAATGATTCATCGGCGATCATGTGCTGCAAAACCACATGAACATCCTCTTCAATAACTTTTAGGTTTGTTAAATCATTGTCAACAATACGGGCTAACAACTTCCCAATTCCTGGTGGATGAACATCAATAGCGATGTATCCATTGTTGGGGTGAGCCTTAGCAATGATTGCGGTGGCCTCTCCCATTCCAAAACCGATCTCTAAGATCACCTTGTCACTGGTTGGGAAAAGGGCTGGGATATCGATGTACTCCTGTTTGAACTCGATTCCATGAACCCTTTGCAGGGCATCCTTTGCTAATCGCTGGGCATCTGTAATTCGGGAGCCGCGGATACTGTAGCTACGTACCGATGGGCGTTCCATGGGGCAACTGTGTCATGGTTGGATAAGAACCTACAAAATCACCGAGGGAGTCAACAAGTGCCAGGTCTAAATTTGAGCCGTGCGGAAGCAAAAGAGCGTGCCGATCATCTCTATGTAAATAGTTATGTGGTCACCCTCGATGTAACAAAGGGCGAGGAAACCTTTTACTCAAAGTCTGAGGTTTCATTCACATGTAATAAGCCTGGCTATGCAACCTTTATCGATGCTGTTGGTCGCTCAGTTATAAGTGCAACCCTTAATGGTGTTGCCGTAGATACAAGCAACTTTGATGGCGAGAGTATCTTCCTAACAAATTTAGCGGCAGATAATCTCTTGGTGATTGAGATTGAAGCTGAATACTCCAAATCTGGAGAAGGGTTGCAGCGTTCAGTTGATCCATCTGATGGAGAGATTTACCTGTACTCACAAGGTGAGACCGCTCATATTCGCAATATGTTTCCTTGCTTTGATCAGCCAGCGCTGAAGGCAACATTTTCATTAACAGTTACAACGCCAGGACATTGGGAAGCGGTTTCAAACAACCCAGTTGAGTCAAAGGTTGCAAAGGGCGATCTCGTTGAATGGAAGTTCTCAACAACCCCACGCATCGCAACTTATCTTGATGCGCTCATTGCCGGTCCTTACTCATCAATTCACGATGTTTACAAGGGTCAAAAGGAGATCCCACTAGGAATTTACTGTCGCAAATCAATGATGCAGTACCTAGATCCTGAAGATATCTTCTTAATTACCAAGCAGGGTTTTGAGTACTTTGAAAAGACATTTGGTTTGGCGTATCCATTTGAAAAGTACGACCAGATCGCTGTAGTTGACTTTAACTTTGGTGCTATGGAAAACGCAGGCGCAGTTACCTTCCGCGAAGATGTTTTGGTATTCCGCAGCCATATGCCAGATAAGGCATACCTTTCACGTGCAAACACAATCCTGCACGAGATGGCGCACATGTGGTTTGGTGACATGGTCACGATGTCATGGTGGGATGATCTTTGGCTCAATGAATCATTTGCTGAATGGTCTTCATACTTAGCGCTATCTGAGGCAACACGTTCCAAGGGTGCATGGTCTGAGTTCAACTCTGCTCGAAAGAACTGGGCATACCGTCAAGATCAACTCTCATCTACCCACCCCATCATCGCCGACATGGTTGATATGGAGGCGGTTAACGCCAACTTTGATGGAATCACATATGCAAAGGGAGCATCGGTGCTGCACCAATTGGTTGCACATGTTGGACGTCCACAATTTATCGCTGCTCTTCAAAAGTACTTTGCAAAGCATGCGTGGGGAAATACAACTCTCGAAGATCTTCTAGTCGAGTTAGAGGCATCAAGCGGTCGCAAACTAGATAGCTGGGTAAGCACATGGCTACAAACTGCGGGTGTAAACACATTGCGACCATCCCTTGAAATTGATGGCGATGTCTACAAGAAGGTCACTATTAACCAAGAAGCGCCACTTGTTCCTGAAGGCTCTAAGGAGCTTCGCCCCCATCGTTTAGCGGTTGGTTTATATGACATCAAGGGTGACTCATTACAACTTCGCAAGAGCGTTGAGCTCGATGTTGTTGGAGCCTCAACGGTTGTTACAGAGCTTGCAGGCCAGAAGGTTGCAGATCTACTGCTGATCAATGATCGCGACCTTTCATATGCAAAGTTGCGTTTTGATGAGCGCTCCATTGCAACTCTCAAGACCCACCTAGGTAAGTTTGATGATGCATTAGCCCGCGCACTGTGCTGGGCATCTATTTGGGATATGCATCGCGATGCTGAGATATCTTCAGCAGATTTCATCGAAATTGCTCTCAACGGTCTGGCTGGCGAAAGTGATGATGCGATCGTAAGCATTGTATTAATGCAGTTAAATACAGCGGTTGAGGCGTACTCGCAAGATTCACATCGTGATTCATACCGTGAAAAGCTGGCTGCTGGTTTGTGGACGCTACTGCAGAAAACATCTGCCGGAAGCGATCTTCAGTTACTGATCTCGCGTGCATTTGCAAACAATGCTCAAACTGCAGATCAAGGTGCAAAGATTCGTGAGCTTCTCAATGGCAATGTTGCAGGGCTAAAGGTTGATACCGATCTTCGTTGGTTCTTCCTCACCGCTCTTACCGAGCGTGGAGCGGTAACTAAGGCAGAACTTGATGCCGAACTCGCCAAGGACAACACAACCAGTGGAAATATCGCCTTTGAAACCTGTTTAGCAGCTATGCCAAACCATGAGGCAAAGGCGTATGCCTTTAACAAGGTTCTCAATGAGGACATCGTGACATCTATTAGAAGTGCATTGATCGCTGGATTCCAGCGCCCTATTCAGCGAAATCTTTTGGAGCCATTTGTGAATCTGTACTTTGATAACCTCATCAACGCTTGGGAATCTAAATCATATGAGGGTGCTGCTAAGTATGTAACTGGTTTCTATCCGACATGGATTGTGAAGCAATCAACGGTTGATGCGACTAATGCATGGCTAAGCGGTGCTGGAAAAGATTCACCAGCTGTGCTTCGTAAACTTGTTAAAGAGTCTCAGGATGGATTAATCCGTGCCCTGAAGGTTCAAGCGCTAGATCGCTAATTACTCGATTGTTGTAAGTGTTGATCTCTTAGCTGTTCTCGGCTTTGACATCGCATAAGCAAGAACTGAGATCACAACAAACATCACCGTCGGAATTACAAAGAATGTGACTACGGTTTCAATTACTGAGATCTCTGGAAGCTCGACGATTGGTCCTTCATTTCTACTCATAGGCAAAGTGTAATTTACTTATGCGGTAGCCGCAGCCACACCAAATGGCTCTAGATACTGCAGCCACCTGTGATCTGTGCGACCTGTTCCAAGAATTCTCCATGCAGCGCCAACTGGCTCTCGCGGAAGTGTGCGCAATCGCCACCCCAACTCTTTCAACTGTTTATCTGCCTTTAAGTGATTGCACTTGTGGCAGGCTGAAACCACATTCTCCCAGTTGTGGCCACCGCCACGACTTCGAGGAATCACATGGTCAATTGAGGTCGCTGGTGCTGAACAGTAAACACAACGTCCACCATCGCGAGCAAAGATTGCACGACGAGATAATGGAACTGAGTGACGATATGGAATTCGAACAAACTTATTGAGACGAACTACAGAGGGCAATGAAATCTCGCCTCCGGAAAAACGTAAAACATCACCTGAATCTTCAACCATTGTTGCTCGATGATTAAGAACCAAAATGAGCGCACGACGATCTGTTATGACACCTAATGGTTCATAGGTGGCATTGAGAACTAGTGTGCGCGACATAAATCGCTCCCGATCTGGCGCGTGGCTCGCGCCGATTGGTTTATCTTGCCTCAAAACACCCGACCGCGTGGGTATTGAAGAGCGGTATTTAGGTGACAATTTGGATAAGGTCTGGAGATTATGAGCGACTCTGTGCGTGAATTCTTGGACTGGATAGCGGGCACTCCCCTTCGGGTGCTGACCATCCTGGTTGCCGCGGCCCTGATTCAATACTTCGGCTCTCGCGCTATAGCTCGAGCGATGCAGAAGTTAGCCTCAGTTGATCTGGTCCCAGGTCCTCGCAACATCGTTGCCCGTCAAAGAGAGCGCGCCAGCACCATTGGTGGAGTTTTATCGGCAACCCTTAAAGCGACAACATGGATCGTCGCAACGGCGATGGCACTTGGTGAGTTTGGTTTTGATTTAGGACCGCTGATCGCATCCGCCGGTATCGTCGGTGTTGCCTTAGGTCTTGGTGCACAGACCCTGGTTCGAGATATTTTATCTGGAATCTTTATGTTGATTGAGGATCAGTACGGAGTCGGTGATACGGTTTCAGTTTTAGAGGTAGAAGGTGTTGTCGAAAAGGTTGGTCTGCGAGTTACAACTGTTCGTGATGGTCAAGGAACTCTGTGGTACTTACGCAATGGTGAAATTCTTAAGGTTGGAAATCAATCTCAATCTGGTTGATTAACCATCGAATTAGCTGCCATCTCTAGATAGCCCCATAGCTCGCCCTTTAGCTCTGGATCAATCTCTACTCCAGCTACCGCTTGATGCATTGCATTGAGCCATGCATCGCGGGCTTCAGTAGTAATTAGAAATTGTGCATGCCGCATTCGAAGCCGAGGATGACCACGATTTTCTTGATATGTGCTTGGTCCGCCCCAATACTGTTCTAAAAACCATTGCAACCGTTGCGCAGCACCCTTCATATCGCTTTCAGGGTACATCGGGCGCAAGATTGGATCTGTCGCGACGACGGCATAAAACTGTGAAACTAAGTCAGCGAAGAACTTTTCTCCGCCTACCTGTTCATAAAAAGTGCTCACTGAAGAACAATACTGTCATCACTTGATTGCGGTGTGGATTTAAATTTGACAGACATAAGGCCCAGCGCTGCTACAGGTATTGCGGCGGCAAAACAAAGCCAGCCATAGCTAAGTGTTCCGATGATTACTCCGGCTAGTGCGCCCCCACCAGCACCTGCAAGGTTCATAACCAAATCACTTGCTCCCTGAGATGATGCTTTGAAAGTTGGTTCTACACTCTCTGAAAGAAATGCTGATCCTGCGATCAAGGTGCAGGACCATCCCAGCCCTAGTAAAAACAGGCCAAGCCCCAATGTGTAGGCATCATCTGCACGCGCAAACCCTGAAATTACTGTTGATAGCAAAAGGGTAATCACTCCGATTTGGATTACCCGAACACGACCTAAGCGATCGCTGAGCGCACCAACAAGTGGAGAAAAGGCGTACATACCTAATACGTGAATACTGATGACTAAACCAATAATTGTAAGAGTTACATCAACATGAGCCATATGCACTGGTGTCATTACCATTACAGAGACCATAGCGACATGTCCAATAGCAATTGAAAGGATTGCAAAGAGCGCTTTCGGATTATTTCTAATATGGGTTAGAGCTTTCTTGGTCGAACCCTTGTGCTTTTGCTTGAGGCTCTCTTTATTTGCAACCAGGTATGGATCAGGTCTTAGAAAGATTGCGATAACAACCGCTGCTAACGCCAAAGTCACCGCTGAAATCAGGTACGGCCCAACTAAGCGAGGTAGCCCAAGGTTTTCAGCGAGATTGCCTGAAGGTTGCATTAAGTTTGGTCCTGTAACCGCCCCAATAGTTGAACCCCACACAACAAATGAGAGTTGCTTTGCTCTACTTTGATCCGTTGCTAAATCAATCGCAGCAAACCGTGCTTGATACCCTGCAGCAGCAGCTGCTCCAACTAGGAAAGTTCCCATGAGCATTAAGAAAATATTGCGCTGTGATCCACCAAGAATTGCTAAGAGTGAACCGATCACACCTGCGGTGTAACCAACTGATAAAGCTAATCTGCGCCCACCACGTGCGGTCAAACGTGCTAGTGGTAGAGCAAGTGCTGCAGCGCCAAGGACAGCACTGGTCTGGGCTAGCCCTGCAAGAGTTTCAGAGTTTGTAATAGAAGAGACAAGTAAGGATCCTGCTGCAACTGTGCCAGCAACTCCGACCCCGCTTAAAACCTGTGCTGTAGCCAAAGTCCGAACAACTTTGTGTTGCAGCGCTGTATTAGGCATTAAGGAACCAGCCGCAACCAAACAGCTGTATCAGTTGGCAATGTGTGTCCAATTACAGGACCACTAGCAACCAATATCTGACTATTACTTGGAAGTTGAATGGGTGCACCAAAGTTGATGTAGCAGGCAAAATCTCCGGGACGTTCAAATGCAACAACATTCTTACCCGCTTCAATCCACTCCATCGGACCATCACCAAGTCCTGGCTCCTGCTTTCGCAGCGCCAACGCTTCGCGGTACATAGAAAGTGTTGAACCTTCGACACCATCTTGGCTATCTACTGAGTACTTGCCCCACCATGAAGATTGTGGCAACCAAGCCTGATCAGGCTTTAAGGAATCATTTGTTGAAAAACCAAATGCACCCTTGGGATCAGATGACCAAGGAATTGGAACACGACATCCATCGCGACCGCGATCTTGATATCCACTCATCTTCCATCGTGGATCGGTTAAACGATCCTCTGGAATATCACGAACCTCTGGAACCGCTAACTCTTCACCCTGGTACAGATAAGTTCCACCAGGTAGCGCCAAGGTCATCAAGGTTGCACTGCGAGCGCGCAGAGTTCCGCGTGCAATATTGAGCTTGCTTGGATCACCTTGGCGAGACAGGGTTGTATCACCATGATTTGTTAGTCCTAGATCTAAGCGGTCTACTGAACGCACAACATCGTGGTTGTTAAATACCCACGAAGTAGGAGCGCCAACTTCAGCTAAAGCATCGATTGAGTTATCAATCTTCTTTCGAATCTCTGCTGCATCCCACAAGGTAGTAAGCATTTCAAAGTTAAAAGAGTTCTGAAGCTCATCTGAACGTACATAACGGGCGATGCGTGATGCTGGGCTTACCCACGCCTCTGCAACAGCCATGCGATCTCCTGAGTATGAATCAAAAATCTTGC
This sequence comes from Bifidobacterium breve, assembly GCA_945890205.1. Lineage (GTDB taxonomy): Bacteria > Actinomycetota > Actinomycetes > Nanopelagicales > Nanopelagicaceae > Planktophila. Next base: position 7,710 of record CAMDCL010000008.1, read on the forward strand.
GCCATGAACGATAGATCTCGTGCACACCCTCTTGATCCCAGAACGGCTTGTGCTCAGTTCCAAGCATTGATGCTGCTGGATCCTTTCTAATATCTGGCAATCCTGCCTCTTTAACCATTCCGTGGGCAACATCGATGCGGAATCCATCAACACCACGATCTAGCCAAAACTTCAAAACATCTTCAAGATGTTTACGGACTTCGGGGTTTTCCCAATTCAAATCTGGTTGTTCAACTGCAAAAAGGTGTAAGTACCACTGACCAGGTTTTCCATCAGCTTCGATAACACGCTCCCAGGCAGGACCACCGAAGACAGCCTCCCAGTTGTTTGGTGGAAGATCTCCATTAGGCCCCTTGCCATCACGGAACATGTAACGATCACGTTCCTTTGATCCTGGCTTTGCAGCCATCGCTTCCTTAAACCACTTGTGATCACTTGAGGTGTGGTTAGGAACAATGTCCACAATTAACTTAATTCCACAATCATGAGCATCTTTAATCAACTGCTCGGCTTGAGCCAGAGTTCCATAATCAGGTTCGATATCCATGTAATCAGAGACGTCATAGCCATGATCATGTTGTGGAGATGGATACCAAGGCGAAATCCAAATCGCATCAATTCCTAAAGACTTCAGGTAAGGAAGACGAGAGCGAATACCTTCTACATCGCCGATGCCATCCCCATTTGAATCTGCAAATGAACGTGGGTAGATCTGGTAGGTAACCGCATCTCTCCACCAAGGGCGCTCTGCGCGTGAAGCGATCTGTGCCATTGTTACTTCTCCTCTTCAAGGTATGTATTGAGGAAATCACGCTCAGCATCATTGATAGGCCTTGATTTCTTTGTCTCTAGTGAAACAGTTACCTGCACCGTTTTGATTCGAGCAAGTAGCTCCTGACCATTTTTCATCTCATAAGTGACGCCAAATGATGAGTTTCCAATTTTATTGACCCAAATCTCTACATCAATGTAAATATCACCGGTGTAGATCGGTGCGATGAAATCAACTTCGGCGCGAGCAACAACCATCTCGATCATCTTGGACCATGCAAAACGTGCCTCTTGTGCATAGATCAAATAGGTGGCGTTGTTTACATGACCAAAAGCATCTAGATCGCCCCAACGCACATACTGCTTGTTTTGATACCTCATTAGCGAGTTAACTTTCGGTATGTCATGCGATGTGGGCGGGATGCTTCAGATCCCAAGCGCTCAATCTTGTTGGCTTCATAACTTTCAAAGTTTCCTTCAAACCAGAACCACTTAGCATCGCCCTCGTAAGCCAAGATGTGTGTTGCTACGCGGTCAAGGAACCAACGATCGTGGGAGATCACAACTGCGCACCCTGGAAACTCAAGGAGCGCATTTTCAAGTGATCCCAAAGTTTCAACATCAAGATCATTTGTTGGCTCATCCAGCAGCAATAGATTTCCACCTTGCTTGAGGGTTAAGGCCAAGTTGAGGCGATTGCGTTCTCCACCTGAAAGGATTCCAGCAGCTTTTTGTTGATCTGGACCCTTGAAACCAAAGCAGGAAACATAGGCACGTGATGGCATTTCGACTTGGCCGACCTTAATAAAGTCGTTGCCATCTGAGACAACTTCCCACAATGACTTCTTAGGATCGATTCCACCACGGCTCTGATCGACATATGAGATCTTTACCGTTTCACCGATCTTTACAGAACCTGAATCTGGCTCCTCCATTCCCATCAAAGTCTTAAAGAGCGTTGTTTTACCAGCACCATTAGGACCAATGATTCCAACGATTCCATTGCGTGGCAGAGTAAACGAGAGATCTTCAATCAAAACACGATCGCCAAAGCCTTTAGTTAAGTTGCTAACCTCAATGACAACATTTCCAAGACGTGGGCCAGGCGGAATCTGAATCTCTTCAAAGTCTAGTTTGCGCATCTTGTCCGCTTCGGCGGCCATCTCTTCATAACGGGCAAGACGTGCCTTTGACTTTGCTTGACGACCCTTTGCATTTTGGCGAACCCAGTCCAACTCTTCCGCCAAACGCTTTGCACGCTTTGCATCCTTTTGACCTTCAACCTTTAAACGTGCCGCTTTTGTTTCTAAGTAGGTCGAGTAATTTCCTTCATAGGGATATGCACGACCACGATCGAGTTCCAGGATCCACTGTGCAACATTGTCCAAGAAGTATCTATCGTGAGTAATCGCAACAACTGCGCCTGCATACTTATTTAAATGTTGCTCTAGCCATAAAACAGATTCAGCGTCCAAGTGGTTCGTTGGCTCATCAAGAAGCAAAAGATCTGGTGCCTGCAAAAGTAATTTACATAAAGCAACGCGACGCTTTTCTCCACCAGATAGGACTGATACATCTGCATCTGCAGGTGGGCAGCGAAGTGCATCCATCGCCTGTTCTAGTTGTGAATCAAGCTCCCATGCGTTGCGGTGATCTAGCTGCTCTTGCAGCTCTCCCATTTCCGCTAACAACTTGTCGTAATCTGCATCGGGGTTTGCCATCTCGGCGCTGATCTCATCAAACCGTGCCAGCATCGCTACAGTTTCAGCAACGCCCTCTTTAACATTATCAATAACATTCTTTGATTCATTGAGTTCAGGCTCTTGCAATAGGATTCCTACTGTGTAGCCAGGGGTCAGATACGCCTCACCATTTGATGGTTGCTGTAATCCAGCCATGATCTGCAAGACGGTGGACTTACCGGCTCCATTGGGTCCAACAACGCCAATCTTTGCCCCTGGATAAAACATGATCGTTACATCATCAAGGATGACCTTGTCACCGTGCGCTTTACGCGCCTTCTTCATCGTATAAATGAACTCAGCCATGGGATGAAACCTTAGTGGTTGTGAGCGGTAGACTTGGCATTACGACCCTCCTACAAGCGCCTGTAGCTCAGTCGGATAGAGCACCCGCCTTCTAAGCGGGTTGTCGCAGGTTCGATTCCTGCCAGGCGCGCACAGTGTTTTTAGCCATAAAAAAACCCAGGGCTACCCTCGTGGCCCTGGGTTCTTTTATTTAGTTATTGGGGATTTAACTTACTTGTTTGCTCGGGCGATTAACTGCTTCGCCTTTGCAAGGAAGGTGCCTTCAACCACGATGAAGCCGGTTGAGGCCGCACCTAGTGAACACTCAGGTGAAAGTAGGTACTCAGCTAGTTCAACAACTGCCTTGCCCTTTTCCTTGTTCTTGTATGAGGTCTCTAGCAACATGTAGCTAATGATTCCTAGTGGGTAAGCACCTGGAACCATTGTCTGATAGTCGTAGGTAACGATTCCATCAGCGGCTTGCTTGGCCTCACCCAAGAAGGCTGACACAGCAGCTGAATCTGGAAGTGCGAAGTTACCTGAAGCGTTTCCAATATAGGAAGCGCGAAGACCAAATGATGTTCCCCATTGCTTCTCTGCATATGTAATTGAGTACGGTGTCTTTGAAGCAAGAGTTGCTACACCCTGTGAACCATTTGCACCAACGATGCGACCAATATTTGATGTGTCATTGATGTTGCCAGGGAATGCTGTTGTGAACGCATCGTTAGCTGGCTTTGTCCAAATTGTTGGAGCTACTCCACTTAAGTAGCGAACAAAGTTATTTGTTGTTCCTGAAGTATCTGAACGGAAGACAACCTTGATTGGCTTGTTTGGAAGTGTGTAGAAGATCGACTTTGAACGGTTACGAAGAACGATCGGCTTACCGTTCTTGTCATTTCTTACATTTCCATTTGCATCCGTGCGGTAAACAACTGACTTAACTGTGCGGTTGTTATCTGCAACGATCGCTGGGTCATTCCACTTTGTGATTTCACCAGCGAAAATCTTTGCAACTGTTGGGCCAGAAAGGTAGATGTCTTTCTTTGCAGGAAGGTTTACTAGAACTGCAATTGGTGCAGCAACAATTGGTGCATGGAAGATTGTTGAACGCTTCTTAGCGCCTGTGTGTGCTGAATCTGAAAACCAGAAATCTCCGATTTCGTTGTCAGAGTTGTTCTTACCTGTTCCTGAACCAGTTGATGTGTAAACATATGAGTGTCCAGTCTTCTTAGCAAAGCCTGCCTTGCAAGCTTCGACAATAGGAACAACAAATGATGCTCCTGATCCAGCTAGATCAACGGCGTGAGCTGGCGTTGCGCCAGAAACTGCAACTACTGCGGCAAGGACTAGCGCCTTGACCTTGTTTGAAAACTTCATGAACAACCTTTCGTAGGAGGGTAAAGCCTTTACATCCACGAAAGTAGTTACAACTGGTTACATCAAGGCAAGGGTTAGGTAAACAAAGCCCTAGCCTTAGGTGAACAATTGGTGTTAGCCGAAACGCCCTGTCACGTAATCTTCTGTGCGCTTATCTGTTGGTGAGGAGAAGATCTTGCTTGTAGGTGCTGTCTCAACCATTACGCCTGGTCCACCGTCAGATAGGAAGAAGGCGGTGTAATCAGAAACACGAGCCGCTTGTTGCATATTGTGGGTCACAATGACGATTGTCATTGACTTTGCAAGCTCAGAGATCGTCTCTTCGATTCTAAAGGTTGAGCCTGGATCTAGCGCTGAACATGGCTCATCCATCAAAAGTACTTGAGGCTCAACTGCAAGGGAGCGGGCTATACACAGACGTTGCTGCTGTCCACCTGACAGCGCACCGCCATGCTCTGAGAGGCGGTCTTTAACCTCGCTCCACAGGCCTGCACGAACCAAACATGACTCAAGAAGCTCATCTGTGTTGCTCTTCTTGAGCTGTGCCAACTTCAATCCTGATAAAACATTCTCGCCAATTGTCATCGATGGAAATGGGTTTGGCTTTTGGAAAACCATGCCGACCTTTAAGCGAATTTTTGTAACATCGGTACCTGCGGCATAAATGTCTTGACCATCAAGCAAAACTTCGCCAGCCAGTGCCGCTGTAGGAATAAATTCATGCATGCGATTGAGTGTGCGCAAATATGTTGATTTTCCGCAACCTGATGGACCAATCAAAGCGGTTACTGTCCCTGCGGCAAAATCTAGCGAAACATCTGAAAGAACATGCTTCTTACCAAACCAAGCATGCACACCACGGGTTTCAAGCCCTGTACCTAACAAATTCGTGCCTGGCACACGTTGCTCACGATTGTTTGCAACAGAGGCAAGTGATGATGGTGTTGTTGCTTGCATTTTTTTCTCCATATTGTTTTGGTTTGATGAATTCTCAGTAGGTGTCATATCAGGCAACCTTTCTTCCGCTGAGGTAGCGAGCTAAACTAAATAGAGAAATAATTAAGATGAGCAAAATCAACATTCCACCCCATGCTCGTGCATACGCCTCTTCTGTACCCCCGGTTAAAAAAGCCTTCCAGATGTAGAACGGCAAGGATCCCATTGGACCGGATGCAGGATTGAAGTTAAGGGCATCAGCACCACCTGAAACAAGCAAGATTGGTGCGGTTTCACCAATAATGCGAGCAATTCCTAGAATTACTGCAGTTACAAGTCCGCTCCTTGCAGCAGGAACTACTACACCTGAAACAGTGCGCCACTGAGTCGCACCAAGTGCAACACCAGCTTCACGTAGATCATTCGGGATAAGCAGAAGCATTTCTTCGGCTGTTCGTGCAATTGTCGGAATCATCAAGATACTTAAAGCTAATGAACCCATCAAGCCAGTCAACTCTTGAGTTACTGGAATAACCAGAATCGAGAGAATAAAGAGACCTGCAACAATCGAAGGAACACCACTCATAGCCTGTACAAGGAATTTAATTGGGCGGGCCAACTTGCCACGGATCTCGGTGAGGTAGAGCGCAGTTAGTAAACCGATTGGAAAACTAATCAACAGAGCAACGCCAACCATTATGATCGTACCCACCAACGCATGCAGCAATCCACCTGCAGTAACTGGATCATTCACAGATGCCATGGTCATATCGTTAGCAAACATTCCAAAGTGGATCCCTTGATAACCCCTAATGACTACTGTGCTGACGATACTTATGATTGGGATCAGCGTTAGAACAATTGCCAAAGATGCAAAGCTGCTGAGTAATGAATCCTTTGCTGCAGCCATATCTCGCAAACGCAGTTGTTGAATAAAAATGAGCAAGGATGCAATGAAGAAGAATGAGACAGCAAAACCTAACTTTCCACTCAGCCCAGTTGTCTTAACGGCCACCCCTGCAAGTACAGCACCCAATGCAATTAAGCCAGCTGTGTTTAATCGTTGCTGAAATGAAGTAGCCCACGGTGTCTGAGGGCTGGGAATAGTCGTTTGTGTCATCGTCCCTTTTTCCCAAATGTATTGATCAAGATATCGGAGATTGCATTAACCACTAGCGTTAGCAAAAAGAGGACTAGACCCGCAGCCATGAGGGCATCTACCTCATCTGGGCCGGCTTCACCAAACTTCAGGAGAATCAACGATGCAACGTTTCCACCTGCACCAAACAAGACTTGCCAGTTAATTTGATAAACAACGTTAAGAACTGTGTACACAGCAACGGTTTCACCCATGGCACGACCAAGTCCCAACATCGCACCACCGACAACACCTCCGCGGCCATATGGAATCACAACCGCACGAATCATCGAGAGCTTTGATGCACCCAAGGCGTAAGCAGCTTGAATTCGATCTAATGGAGTTTGATCAAAGATTTCTCGAGAAATAGCGGTGACAATTGGAATAATCATGATTGCAAGAACCAGGCCTGCAATAAATGGCGAGCGCTCAAAGATTGGTGCTGGCACATCAAAGATTGGAATGAAACCCAAGTACTTGTTGAGAAGTTTTGCCCAGTACTCCGCGCTGCCCATTAAAACTATAAAGCCCCAGAAACCAAAGAGGAGTGACGGGAACGCTGCCATGAGGTCAATAAGTGAAACTAGGAATTTCTTAACCGATCCCCGCGCATAGAAGGTTAGGTACAGCGCGCTAAGAACTGCAATCGGAACGCCAACAATTATGGCAATGAATGCAGCTAGAAATGTGCCGACTAACATCGCAGCTAAACCAAAGGTGCTCTCTGCGATCTTGCCTTCAGCATCCTGCAAAACTTCCCACTTTGATTCAGTAATAAAGGAAAGCTGCTCAACCTTTAAAACATTGAAACCCTTGATAGATAAGAAGAGTGCGATTAATCCAAGGATGACCAGAGATGACATCCCACCTACAGTCACTATTGCGCGGAAGATCTGATCTGAGAGTCGAGGTTTTGTAGTTATCTCCCGTGGCGCAGGGATAGCAGCCGACCGATTTTCCAACAATGTCATGCGCGGAATCTTGTATCCCCTGGGCGAGGATTAGGTGGAGCCAAGGTGTCTAGAAGGTAAACAGAAGGTGAAATCACCCCATGTGCCCTAGGGTTTGGGCCGTGGCTAATGAACAACCCAATTTAATCTGGATCGACTGCGAAATGACGGGGCTATCTCTGGAAAAAGATGTCCTGGTCGAGATCGCGGTCCTAATAACCGACTCTGATCTCAATGTGATCGGAGATGGGGTCGATGTGGTTATTAAGGCAACTCCAGAACAGCTAGCTGGCATGAATGAGTTTGTCACCCAGATGCACACAACATCAGGGCTCATCACTGAGATCCCTCATGGAATCTCGGTGCAAGAGGCGGAGCAGCGAGTAATCGCCTATCTCGAAAGCGCTTCAACCCAACCAGGCAAATCTCCATTGGCGGGTAACTCTGTCGGTGTTGATAGATCATTTATTGCACGGGATATGCCGCTACTCAATGATTACCTTCACTATCGAACCGTTGATGTGTCATCGATTAAAGAGCTTGCTCGACGCTGGTTCCCAAAGGCGTACTTCGGAGCCCCGGCAAAAACCGGAAACCACAGAGCGCTGGGAGATATTCAAGATTCAATCGCAGAACTGGCGTATTACAGACAAACTATCTTTAACTCCCCACAAAACGAGGCACCAACCACCTCATAAGTACAGGTAGAATTAGCAACTCATGGTGGACGTAGCTCAGCTGGTAGAGCACCCGGTTGTGGTCCGGGATGTCGCGGGTTCGAGCCCCGTCGTTCACCCCACATTATTGTAAAAAGAGAGCAGTTGAAATGATCTTTGATGTGATCATCGAGATTCCTGCGGGATCTCGCAACAAGTACGAGGTTGATCATGTCACCGGTGAAATCCGTCTTGATCGAATGCTCTTCACATCAACCCGCTATCCATATGACTACGGATATGTAAAGAACACACTGTCACAGGATGGCGATCCCCTTGATGCTCTTGTCATGCTTGATGAGCCAACATTTCCTGGCTGCGTTGTTTCATGTCGAGTAATCGGAATGTTAAACATGACCGATGAGGCTGGCGGAGATGACAAATTACTATGTGTTGCAGCTGGTGATGTTCGCAAATCATATCTTCAAGATTTAGAGGATGTGCCTGCCTATGAACTATCGGAAATTAAACACTTCTTTGAGGTTTACAAAACACTAGAGCCAGGAAAATCTGTACAAGGTGGCGAATGGGTTAGCCATGAAGAGGCAGAGTTAGAAATCAACGCCTCGTATGGACGTTTCAAAGGCGCACACTAACTAGTTGGTAAGGGCTTTTCTGGACAGCTCTTTAGAATTCGAACCATCGCCTCTTTTTCTGGCGCGGTAAACCACAACTTGTATTTAATCTTCACGGCAATTTGTCGCGAAACATAATCACAACGATAACTTTTTAATGGTGGCAGCCAAGTTGCGGCATCCCCATCTCTCTTTTGTGAGTTCAATCTGCCTTTAACCGCCAGTAAATTCAAGGGATCATTTGCAAAAGCGGTTCGATCCTTAATGGATAGTTTGAAGGCCCCTGTCTGCCAGGCGTTGGATAAGGCGACAACATGGTCAATTTGAACCTCCATGCTGCTGACATTTCCCCGAACAAAGTTGATGGTCTCCCCAGAAAAGGGATCGATTAATGTTCCCGATAAAACAACACATTCGCGGGTTTTTTCCTTGAAAACTTCTGCGGTCAGATCTCGTTTCAAAATATCGTTGCGGGTATCGCACCCATTGCGATCAACATCGGCCCATGTCTGCCCAAATTGAGCACGGGTGTATCCAGTTTTAGGAGCTCGTCCCTTTGTAATCTGCGATTCGATAATTGATAAACCAGAGAGAACAGAATCGGCCTGTGCAGGTGAAACACCGGCCACGAGAAGGCTCAAAACTAGGGCGATCCTTATTTCAATCCGACTCATACGCCCAGTATGCGTGTGTCGGGAATGTGCGGCAAGGCGGGGGTTGCTGATAGGTTTCCCCCTGCATTCAAGCGTTTCCGGCGCCTGGATGCCTCGGGTGGTTAGCTCAGTTGGTAGAGCAGGTGACTCTTAATCACCGGGTCGGGGGTTCGAGTCCCTCACCACCCACTTATGTAAGTGAATCCGAGTTCTATGTCCAAACCTTGGATGTAGATCAAACCCTTGAATAGTGGATATATCTGCCAAAGCTTTATATCCAGTATTTGATCTCGCCCACCTTTGCCACCTTTAGTTGTGTTCTGCTCAGGGATTGATGATTTTATTCTGCAGATTTTCATCTCGCTTCCATGTGACGGGCGGGATTCGCAGACTTTGCCGTGCGCTCTCAAATTTCGAATAAAAAGTTGTCGTACTAATACCAGTTACTTTCTCAAAGCTAAGGTAAAAGTTCTTAGTTACAGCGTAATCTTTCCAAATCTCCAAAAACTTCTGAAACCCGATTGATGCAACCATATATTCGGTAGCGATATGTCCTATGTTGTAGGAGGAAGCACGGATCTCATCCCATCCCTGATTAGGTGTGATTACTTCGTAATCAACCAATGCGTTTGCCATATGTGGCCCTCTTGGACGATTAGAAAGACTTTGTTTTCTAAAATCTGAATACTTCCCATCTAAGTAGATACTTGCGATTGCAGAAGCAATAAAGTTTGCAGATCCCTCAACGAACCAATGGGGGAAAGAATTTTTCGCTTCTTCAAAACCATAATTCCAATGTTGACCTTCTACATTATCTGCAAGATTTATCTGAACTAAGTGAAAATACTCATGTGACAAAAGAGACGTGCAGAAAAGACGGCGGTTCGGGTGAGTACAATCATCGACCTTCCCAAATTGACTTTCACCATCTAGAACTACCATCCCAAAATGACTATCACGATTCATGCAGATATCTAAAAAATCGTATCTTTCATTACAACGACCTTGAGAATTTCGTAGGTTGCCACCACTCGCAAAAATTTGAGAAATCACCCATTGTTCGTCTGATCCTAAGACTGTCACGGACTTTGTCTTAAAATACTGACTAAACAACCCAGAGGTGAATTCATCAATCTTCTGTAGGTCTTCTACTTTCTTAGAATCTTTTACAGTGTCCTGCACAATAACCTGATGCTTCCTTGGACTTAATGTTTGTTCTTTGCTCCAATCCAGAAAACTCTTGAACGCACCTTCACTCACTTTCTCAATAGCAAATTCAGTTGACCATGGAACAAAACTATTATCAATGGTCGGTGTTTTCTCTGGAGAAGGTGCTGGGGTGGGTGTTGGAGTTGGACTAACTCTTGGTGTCGAGGTCAATAACTGAACACGAAAGCCAACTCCTGGTCCTGATGAAAACTTTGGTGCTCCTACTGCACCTGCGAGATAACGCCAGGGCTTAGGAAGTGGGTCTTTATCTTTTAATTTCAGGAATTTGGAAAATAGCCCTTTACTACCCATTACTTTTGAGCAAGACATACCAAATGTATTGACTTGATAAGTCCCTTTGGGGAATTTAACTCCAACTATGACTTCGTTTTTTGTTACTTTGTAATTGCCACAACTTGGTGTTTTTGGACCTGCATGATCAGTTCCATAGCTCGTTATCGGAATCAGGGTAAGAGCAAGGGCAATTAACAACCCTTTGGCAATGCTCCCCTTGAATCGCACTCTAAAATGGTAATGGGCAGATCAAGCCTTTAGGGGCCTTGAGTAGACATTTCTGCTCTTAATCCTTTCTGATTATTGACTGTGAGGGCCCGTTTCACACGGACGCTGCAATTCTCAATCGTTACCATCTTCCCTGTGGCCCTATGTCTAAACCCCCAATGCCAAAAGCGGGTTCCTTCGAAAAGTAGTGAGTGTGCATATTGTGGTGGATCAGAGATTTCAGAGTTCAACAGCTATACAAAATCTGAGTCATTAAATGATGAAATTAGTATTGAGAACTTTCATAAAGTTGTTAAAAATTCAAAGCCATTCATCGAAAGAACGATAATCAATGAGGGCGCAAAGATCTCATTCAAATCAAAACTAATAGTAAGAATTCAGTTTCTTGGAAGAAGAATTCTTCGTCGGAATTAGCTCTTATTAAGCAATCACACCCGTCCCGCATAAGGCATCATTCCTGGCATGCTGTAAATATCTGAGTACTTCAACCCACTCTTTGTTGAGCGCGCCTCCCACATCATTCCGTTACCGGCATAAATCGTGATGTGGTGAATTGTGCTGATAGTTCCCTTGTAAGAGTAGAAAATGAGATCACCAGGCTCCATTTCCGCTAGCGGAATCTGCTTGGTGTATGTGTAATACAACCCAGAGTTAAGTCGATCCCAAATCGGCCAACCGAGTCCGGCTGATCGATAAGCGGCATAGACCAAACCTGAACAATCAAAGGAGTTTGGGCCTTCATCGCCCCAGACATAAGGTTTCTTTGCCAATACTTGCTTCTTCGCAAATTCAACAGCTTGCAATCTTTGTGCCTGCGTGGTTCGAGAAGTTTTGGCTCCTGTAGGACCCCCGGTCCTCCAGACTCTTGATTGACCCGTAACTTTGGTCGCTTCATTTGCTCGGGCCTCTTCAAGGATTGCAAGCTGGCGGCGCTGCTCCAGAGTAATTCTTACTTTCTTGGCAGAGGCTAAATCTTTTTGTAACTTATCTTGAACCGCTTGCAGCTTATCTACCTCTTTTTGCTGTTCAGCTTTAGCCTCATCAGCCTCTTTCTTACTCTCTTCTACCTGTGCAGTAACCACTGCTTGACGCTGCTTGGCAGCATCTGCAGCCACCTTTGCTTCTTGCGCAATATCTTCTGCTTCTCTAAAGCGTTTTAAGGTTGTTTTATTACTGGCTCCAAGATTTTCAATAGTAGAAAGTCTTTCAACGATCTCTTGTGGACCGGTTGCGCTAAGAACCGCCTCTAAATCCGTCAGTCCCCCGCCAGACATATAGGCGTGAACCGCAAGCTTTCCAATTTCTCGATGTGTAAAGGCCACATTGGCGATCGCTTCATTGTAGACATTTGTTGCAGCGACCGACTCGCGAGTGGCTACAACTAACTCTTGGCGAGCTCGTTGGTACTTTGCAGCAGCGTTATTGGCAATAACAGTGAGAGCCTTTAAGTTGCCTCTGGCCTTCAGTAATTTCTGGAGAGCCTCTTCAGCAACCTTTTTCTTTGCAGCCTCGACTTTTTTGGCCGCTTCGATTTGTTTCAATGTTGGCTTGTGACTGGAGGCAAGAAGTGGGCCGCTTGGAGCAAGCAGAAGAGCACCGATTAGGGCGATTGAGATGCCCAGAATCTTTATATTTCTCATTAGAGTCTTTTCGCAGCTACAAATGGTTTTGATCCAAACTTTTTAGTCATAGCTACAACTTCAACTCTCTTTCCGGGCCGAGGCGCATGAACCATTTTTCCGCCCCCCATATATATAGAGACATGACTAATTGGTCTACCAAAGAAGACTAAATCCCCAGGCTTTAGTGATCCATATGAAATTGATTTGCCATATTTTACTTGTATCCGAGAAGAATGTGGCAGAGAGACACCAGCTTTTTGAAAGGCTCTCATTGTCAGCCCTGAGCAATCCCATCGAGTTGGACCTGCGGCGGCCCACACATAGATGTCACCGACTTGCGCTAATGCATATCGCAATGCAAGTGATCCTCGGGAGTTATCACCTTTGAATGAGGTCGCGTATTTTTTAGAGTCTTTAAGAATTTTACTCTCTCGTGCCGCTTCTTCAGCTGCTAACCGCTCTCTATCCTCTTTCTTTAAAGATTTGAGGATTTTCTCTGCCCGCTGAAGGGCCGCCTTTGCTTGCGTGATCTCTCGATTGAGCTTGGCCTGTTGTGCCTTCAATAGTGTGGTCCGGTCTGAAACAACTATTTGTGAAGCCTCGACCCTTTGCTTGTTTGTCTCAAACTCTCGTAACTGTTCAGAGTAACCTCGAGAGAGCACATCAAGGGTTGCAGCATCTGAGAGAAACTTGGTTGGATCGGCTGAGAAGAGTAGTTCGAGACCTTGCCCTAATCCATTCGCTTTGTATTGAGCGATCGCAATTTGAGCCAAAAACTTCGCTGAAGCATCTAGCTCCTTACGTAATCCCTCCTCTTTTTTGCGAAGGACACTTGTTTCAGCTTGGAGCTGCCTAATGCGAATAGTTGCCTCATTTGCTGCTTCATACTTTGCAGCGGCAAGGGTTCGCAACTTATCTACCTCTCGTTGTGCACTTTCCACAGTTGGGGCAGCAACCGCAATTGAGGATGACAAAAAGAGAAAGAGCCAGATCATGACACTAAACTTCTTCAACATGGCAAGCCTCCCCTCCTTAAACTCTATCAGGGGCTCTCTTTCTAGACCCTTCCAACCATGAGCCCTCGCCTAAATTCACAGAGTTTTCTGATATTCCTGATTAATTCATGAGAAGTTTCGGGTTGCAGGGGTGAACTTATATCTTTAACCTAATATACATATGAAAAGAATTCTTGCCTTAATTTTGGCACTTGGTCTCTTGACTGGATGTGCAGCAACTTCACAGGTCAACTCCGAATACAGCGGCGCAGATATCGATTTTGCCGAGATGATGATTCCGCATCACGAACAAGCGATTGTTATGTCTGACATTGCATTGACTAACTCAAGTAGTGAAGAGATTCTGGTACTTGCTCGAGAGATAAAGGCAGCTCAATCTCCCGAAATTGAATTAATGAAGAGTTGGAGTGGTGTTAACGCTTCTACTCATATGGGGCACATGATGGATGGAATGTTAAGTGATAGTCAGATCCAGCAGCTGCGGGACTCAGAGGGAGCATCTTTTGATCGCCTCTTTCTTGAAGGGATGATCGCCCACCATGAAGGAGCGATCACTATGGCTCAAGATGTAATTGGCTCTAATAATAAAGAGGTCGCAGCGTTAGCTGCAGCAATAATTGAAGCCCAAGAAAAAGAGATTGCACTCATGAAGGATTTACTAAAGCGCTACTAGACTCTGCATATGCTTGGTGGAATCAATAACGCACTCTTTCTACAGTCCTTTGGCGGTTTTGTTGGCTTAGCTTTATTGATCCTTGTTCTCAAATGGGGTTTTTCATCGAATAAGCGTCTAATAATTACTCCGATAAAAGCCGGAAAGAAGGATCAGTACGGTTTGCTTAAACCGTTACAAACTCCAAGCAACTACATTGAAGCTCAGATGAGTTTGCAGAAGTTGGTAGATGCCAATATCAAAGCCACCTTGACTCAGACATTGGATGGTCCTCAGTTAATGGTGTTTGAGCGAGATCTCAAAGTTGCCAACGCCATTCTGAAACTGGATTAAATCCTGAGCTCTGATCTATCTGCCGATACGAAGTAACCACTCTTTAAACTCTTGTAGATATGATTTGGTACCTGTTGGTGTCAAATTAGGAGTGGTGACAAATTCTGAATTTGCTTTGACAAATAATTCGCCCATTAACTCCTCCATACTATAAAAACCTGGATCTCGTACTTCGAGTTCCTTCAAGGCAAACTTTGCACCATTTCCAAAGGCTTCACGTGCAATAGATTCATGCTTCAAACGTACTGTTTGATATGGAAACCCAAATAAGACTTCATGTACGCCAATAATTCCCCCAGCCCTTACCGTAAGAATCTCATCTTCGTTGTAGGACAGAGCCTGAGCTATCTTCCGAGCAGTTCCCGATACCTCTACTTTTGTCTTAAAGTGTTCCTCCATTATTGAAATGTCGGCAAAGGGTGCGATTTTTTGCAGAGTCTTTGCTGCAATGATTAGAAAGTTGATCCCTAAGGTTATGTTTGGAGACCAGAGTACTTTTGTACTCTGGCCATACAGTTTTAGAGTTCTCAGTCTGTTCTCTGGAAGTGAGGAGATAGCCGAAATAATGGTGATGCCTCGTTCTGCGGCAACTGCACCGTAGTAATCCATGCCTGTTTCAGAACTAAAATCAATTATCGCATCAACAGGACAATTTTCTTGAAGTGTTTCAAAGTCCACATCCTCAATCCAGTGGATTGAACCATCTTCGTCAGAATCGATGCCCAGAAACTCTGGAACGGAACGATTTTCAAGCACTCTAGATTTTCGCACCACCCACACCAGATCAATGGTTTTGTCCATTAGCAGCACCGCTGCCACAGCTCGACCAGTCTTACCAAATCCAATTAAGCCAACTTTTGTTCGCTCTTCTTTTGGCAGAAAATCAATTGTTGTCATACATCGACGGTAAGCCTTGTGACAGAGTCATGCACCAACAAATGCATGTGAAACCCCTGTGAATATGCCGAACTTTATTTCATGAGAGAGAAGCTTTACACAATATTGTCTCGACCTAAGCGTAGATTCATTGCATCTATAGCTTTACCAAATTCGGGGGTATCGATCTCTTTCCGCCAACGCCCAGATGATGCATTCTCTGCCGTCATGTTGCTGGCGTGAAAGGCGCGCATAGCTGGCTCATCTTGTAACTGCAAAAAATTTAAGATCTTGTTGTAGCTATCTTGTGGAGAATTCATGACTAAATCTTCTAGAGTTATAAACAACACTTGATTTGGTGGCACTGACTGAAGAGCCTCGTGATCAGCTCGCAAGCGAGACTCGATCCACTCAACACCTTCCAAAGGGGTATTAGGTCCCCAATCTTTGGTTAGCAATGAGGCAATCACATCTCTAGGATCTCTACGAATCACTATGAACTTGGCTTCTGGAAACAACTTAATCAATCGATGCGAGTATGAGATATTCATGGGGGTTGTTTCAGCCCAAAACTTTTCTCTATTTCGGCCCTTTTGTAATTTGATAAATGACTTCATAAATTTTCGAGCTTGCCGAATTGGATTTCTCTTAATATTTTGGGTGTACTTTTCTAATAACTTTTGTAGATCTTTCTTTTCAATGCCTGCGTGAAGACCAGGCCCATGAGGAGCTGGTGCATCGATCTCCCACCACTTATGCCACAGTTTGGTACTGAACTCCTCAAATCGGTTTTGCCTCTGTGACACCTCTTTTTGCACACGTTTACGGTAAGTTCGATAATGGATAATTGAGATCTTCTCTCGGCTATCAGGTAGTGCGCTCAGAGAACCAAAAACAACATCCAAAAAGCCGCCACGATTGGCTAAGAATTTAATCTCAGTTGGGTTACTCGTGCGCACATGTGAGTGCTCATTGAGCAGATCACCGAGCACCGTGGTGCCGCTGCGCCCCGTGCCGCCGATAAAGACTGGCATTACGCTGTGAATTCTCCCTGAATTGCGCATATCGCAAGAATAAGCCCTAAAAAGTAAAATTGCACCACTACAGTATTGAGGTGGCCACTGATTTCACTCCGATCTTTACTGGTGGAACCGGTCGCAGTGGAACCACAATCATCGTAAATCTACTCACGCGGCACCCAAAATTTCATGCAAGCCTGCCCCGCGAGATTAAGTATCTGACTGATCGTAAAGGGTTGATTGATTTTAATTTTAGAAGGCCTCTGACTGAGGAACGCTCCCTCAAAGAACTTCGTAACTCAATTGCAGCAAGAGTTATGCCAATAATGGGTAGAAGTAGCTTTGATCTCTTCTCTTCAAGGATTCATGGGCGTTGGTGGAGTGAGATCGGGAAAAAGGGCAATCAACGTGGACTTATCCAGGGGATCTCATTAGATGTTCTAGAAAAGGCGTTAAAAAGCTTTGAATCTAGTCACAAAAAAAATCCTAAGGAAGCAGCCAGAGATTTTTTCTTTTCACTATCTAGTGCTCAGATAAGTTCAAATGAGATTGCATACTTTGGTGATTCAACACCGACAAATATGATTAATGCCAAGTACATCTACAAGATTTTTCCGGAAGCAAAGTTTATTAACATGATTCGTGATGGTCGTGATGTGGCACTGTCTGTCTCGAAGGAAAGATGGGGGCCTGCAACTCCAGAGAAGGCACTTGTTTGGTGGGAAAAAAGGATTGTGCATGCCCATAATTCACTGGCACAGGTACCACAAAACTCCAAGCTCGAGCTTCGGCTAGAGGATCTAGTGGTCCATCAACGAGAGGAAAGTTACTCAATTCTTCTGACCTTCCTTGGGCTTGAAGATCACCCCACAATGAGAAAGTATTTTGATGAGCAAATGCTCGTTGAAAAAATGCACTCTGGTGAATGGCAGAACCAAGTAACAAACCCTGAAAAGTTTGGAATGATTTACCAGAAGATTCTTCGTCGCCTTAGAAAAAAGGGTATCTTTATTGAAAAACTGTACTAACCCGCAATTATTCTGTACCCATTAATAACGATCACTGCCACACCTACCAAGATTGCTAACTGCTTACGGGGCAGTTTAGAAACAATTCGCGCAGCTACTGGAGCCATCAGACATCCACCCAGGGCTAATCCCCCAACAATTGACCAGTTGATATCCAATTTATTGATATTAAGTAAAAAGCCCACACTTGCGGAAACTGCAACTATAAACTCAGCAGCACTAACAGTTCCGATGATCTTTCTGGGCGTCATATTTGTGGTTGTCATTAATGTGGGAGTTACCACCGGCCCCCATCCTCCGCCACCTGCGGCATCAACAAAGCCACCCGAGAACCCAAGGAAGGTTAGGAAGCGTGGATTGTTATTGGGATCGGCCACTTGTGGCGTCGGAGTTTGAAACAAATTTCGAAACAACAATAAAAAGCCTAGAAAGAGTAAAAGGGTCGAGATAAAAATCTTTGAAGAAGACAGATCGATAGATGATAAAAAGGTTGCACCTAGCAGAGCGCCGATTCCACCAGGTATCGCCAATCGAATGAGAACATCTTTATCAATATTTTCCGCGTGCCAATGTGATGCGCCTGAAACCAGTGTTGTTCCTATTTCTGCTGCATGTACCGCAGCAGATGCCACCGCGGCAGATGCTCCCAAAGTTAAGAGCAAAGTTGAACTTGTTAAGCCAAAACCCATACCAAGAGCGCCATCAATTAGCTGGGCGATAGATCCGGCGATGGCAAAGAAGATCCAGTTCAAATGATCACTCCTAAGACCTTGGTTACATTCTCATCTAAATCAGCATCACCCTTGAGATGTAGATCTGGATTTTTCGGAGTTTCATACCCCTGACCTATACCTGTGAAGTTAGGAATCTCGCCCTTGTTAGCTTTCTTGTAAAGCCCCTTGGGATCACGATCAACACATACTTCAACTGGAGTATCGACAAAGACTTCTAGGAACTCACCCTCATCAAAAAGAGATTTTGCACGTTGGCGATCAGTTTCAAATGGACTGATTACAGCAACTAGAACAATCAAACCAGCATCAACCAATACCTTGGCAACCTCAGAGATTCTGCGCACATTTTCTGCTCGATCTTCAGGGGTAAAACCAAGATCTGAATTTAATCCCATTCGCAGATTGTCACCATCTAGCACATAAGCATGCATGCCAAGAGCATGAAGTCGCTTTTCAACACCATTTGCAATCGTTGATTTACCTGAGCCAGATAATCCAGTTAGCCAAATAACTTGAGCCCTTTGATTTTTCTGTACGGCACGTGCGCTCTTATTTACCTCATACTTTTGCAGTACAACATTTTCACCTCGGCGCAAAGAGTGACGAATCATTCCGGCGCCAACAGTTCTGAAGGTTAATCTGTCAACGAGAATGAAGTTTCCAAACTCTCGTGATTGCAAATATGGCAGTAGCGTCAATGGAGCATCGGTAGCGATCTCAACTGAACCAATCTCATTAACGCCTAAATTTGAAGCTGGATTTTGGCTTCCTGTATTGACATCGATTTTGTGGCGAATACGTGTGACAGTTGCAGGTGTCTGGCTTGTACCTGCGATAAGAAGATATGAGCGGCTATGAATAAGAGGATCCTCGTGGAGCCAAACAATCTCTGCATTAAAGCGATCTGAGGGGTGTAACTCTTCTGATGCTGCCGCGATCAAATCTCCTCGGGTTGCATCAACTTCAGGCTCTAGAAGCAAGGTAACCGCATCTGAATCGTGCGCGGTTTGGATCTCCTCCTTGTAGGTAATGATTTTTGCGATCTTTGCTGCCTGATTACTTGGGAAGATCTTGATCTCATCACCAACGGTAAAGCTGCCGCGGTGCACAGTTCCAGAAACCCCTCTGAAATTATCGGCACGTGAGATAAGTTGAATTCTCATACGTGGTGATGCATCGGCAAGCTCAGCCGGACGCCACTCTTGGATCGATTCCAGCAATGTTTGACCTCGGTACCAGTTCATGTGTGTAGAGCCCTGCACAACATTGTCTCCGGCCAAAGCGCTTAAGGGTATGAACAGGACATCATCCAAGTGCATTCTGGTTAGCGCGGTTTGTACATGTGAACGAATCTCTTCAAATACTGATTGGCTGTACTCCATTGCATCGAGTTTGTTAATCGCAACAATGACGCGACTGATGCCCATCAAGGAACAGATAGTTAGGTGGCGCAAAGTTTGGGTGCGCACACCCTTTGTGGCATCGACTAACACCAATGCGATATCTGCACGGGATGCGGCAACGGCCATATTGCGGGTGTACTGCTCATGCCCTGGTGCATCAGAGATGATTAATCGCTTACCGTCCAATAACGACATTGAACGATAGGCAACATCGATCGTGATTCCTTGCTCCCGTTCTGCTTCTAAGCCATCAGTAAGCAAACTAAAATCGATTTCACCTGCAGCAATTGTTGAACCACTACGTCGAATGTTGCGAGTTGAATCAATTGTGTCGTGCGGAATGCTGTCGGTTTCTACCAACAAACGCCCGATTAATGTACTTTTTCCATCATCAACGCTGCCACAGGTAAGAAGTCTGATTATTGATCGCTCCATTAGAAGTAACCTTCAGTCTTCTTTTTCTCCATTGAATCCTCTTTAGCACCATCGATCAGACGTGTTGCTCGCTCGCTGAGCTTGACCGCAAAGACCTCTTCAACAATTTCGGTGATGTTTGTTGCGGTTGATTCAACCGCGGCGGTGAGTGGATAGCAACCTAAAGTTCTAAATCGAACCTTGATCATCTCGGGCTTTTCTCCATCTAATAATGGATAACGCTCATCATCAACCATAATCAACTGGTCGCCACGCTTAACCATTGGTCGCTCTTTAGCAAAGTACAAAGGATTAACCTCAATATTTTCCTGAAGGATATATCTCCAAATATCAATCTCGGTCCAATCAGATAATGGAAATACCCGCATTGTTTGACCGGGAGCCAAACGAGTGTTGTAAGTTCGCCATAATTCAGGTCGTTGGTTTCTTGGATCCCATTTGTGGCCGGCATCCCGAACACTAAAGATTCGCTCCTTCGCACGACTCTTCTCTTCATCACGTCGTGATCCACCGATTGCTGCATCAAAGGCATGCTCATCTAGGGCTTGACGTAATGCCACTGTTTTCATGATGCGTGTGTACTCAGAGATACCGGTAGTAAAAGGGTTTGCACCCGATGCAACACCCTCTTTATTTGTGTGAACAAATAGTTTTGCACCAGCTTCAGCGACAACCTGATCTCTAAAGGAGATCATCTCTCTGAACTTCCAGGTTGTATCAATGTGCAGAAGTGGAAATGGGATAGGAGCGGGGTAAAAAGCCTTTTTCGCTAAGTGAAGCAATACAGATGAGTCTTTTCCGATTGAGTACATCATCACGGGCTTACGGAAAGCAGCTGCCGTCTCTCTCAGGATTTCAATGGACTCAGATTCCAGGGCTTTCAGTATCTTCTGATCAACACTCACCCGCACACATTAATAGGTGAAACTGTGAAAATGCTTTAGGAACTCAGTAATTCAGCCAATAGTTTCTCAACTCGACCCTTAATCTCATCGCGAATAACACGTACCGATTCAATTCCTTGTCCTGCAGGGTCATCAAGCACCCAATCCTCATAACGCTTTCCAGGGTAAATCGGACAAGCATCGCCACAACCCATAGTGATGACCGCATCGGAGGCTCTGACAACTTCATCAGTAAGCGGTTTTGGGTACTCCTGTGTTATGTCTATTCCTATCTCTGCCATTGCTTCAATCACGGTCAAAGAAATACTTTCCTTGGGTGCAGATCCTGCAGAGCGAACGACCACCTTTTCCCCGCCAAGTTTTGACATAAAACCTGCCGCTATTTGTGAACGACCTGAGTTGTGTACACAAACGAATAAAACATCTACAACTCCATCATGTTGCGGATTCTCACTCTTCAACAATGCGTTTAGTCGATCTCTCGAAAATCTTTCAGCTAGTGGCAGTAAATAAACCTTTACTTCACTCTTTGCATCCAACAATTCATAGGATTCAAAAACATATTTTTCAACTGTTTCAATTGAGAGTTTTTCTCTGTACAAGATTTGTAGTTTCTCAGCAATTTTGAGTAACTGACCACGTATGTCATCCATGACGGTGAATCCCTCAAGATGTAGCTTTTCACTCATTCTTCAGCTCCTAATTCATGTTTGCGCCTCTAGGCTAGGAGTGTATTGGCCTTAGGAATTGTTGTTAGTTAACGTAAGGTGAACAATCAAAAAAGTTCTTAGCCAATCATCTCGGAGAGAAGCTTTTCCACGCGACCCCTGATCTCATCTCGAATCACCCGCACCGATTCAATCCCTTGTCCGGCAGGGTCATCAAGAGCCCAATCCTCATAACGCTTTCCAGGGAAAACGGGACAAACATCGCCACACCCCATCGTGATGACCGCATCCGATTCCTGCACGGCTTCAGTTGTCAAAACCTTGGGAGTGTTATTTGCGATATCAATTCCCAATTCAGCCATTGCTTCTACTGCGATTGGATTGATGGAGTCTTTGGGAGCGCTCCCTGCAGAAAGGACTTCTACGCGACCCTGCCCCAGTTCGCGCATAAAACCGGCAGCCATTTGAGATCGACCTGCGTTGTGGACACACACGAAGAGTACCGTTGGTCTACTTATCATTTATCAACACCTTCACTAAGCCCAAAGCAATCAATGCTCCGAGAATTTGAGCAGAAATAAATAGAAGCACAGATTGTGGCGCTATGCCAGCAAAAGAATCGCTGAAGATTCTCCCGATTGTTACCGCAGGGTTTGCAAAGGAGGTCGAACTTGTAAAGAAATATGCACTTCCGATCCAAGCAGCAACTGCCATAGGAATAATTAATTGACGACTTTGATGAATCAATAAATTTATCACCAGCAATAGACCAACAGTTGCAATTACCTCAGCCAAAAGTAGGTTACCACCATCTCTAACTTTTGTTGAAGTTTCTATCAGCTGATGACTAAACATGGCATTAGCAGCAACGGCACCAGAAATTGCACCTATTATCTGAACACAACAATATTGTAGTAATTGGACAGGAGAACACCTTTTTTGAAGGAACTCAATCAAAGTTACAACGGGGTTAAAGTGAGCGCCGCTTATCGGAGCAAAAATCAAGATAAGAACTCCAAGACCAAAGACGGTAGCTACCGTGTTAATCAGAAGTTGGACACCAATATCATTGGATAAATCTGTCGCCATAATGCCTGAGCCCACAACTATTGCCACAAGTAGTGCAGTTCCTAAATATTCGGCTATGAGCTTTTTCATGTGAGCAGATTACTCGTCAAAGTGTGAACTAAAGGTGAACTCCGGGCCAATCCCAACAAGTAAAAACCCCACCAACCAATTGGTTGATGGGGCTCTTCATAATTAACTTATGAAACAGCGATGATGTCCACTACGAAGATCAAGGTCTCATTTGGTCCGATTGGGCCTGAACCATTTGGTCCATACCCCTTATCTGCAGGGATTACCAACAGGCGGCGTCCGCCAACCTTTGCACCTGGCAGACCTTCCTGCCACCCAGCGATTACGCCAGATAGTGGGAATGTTGCAGGCTGTCCACCATTCCACGATGACTCGACTAACGCTCCGTTAGACCATGTCATCAATGTGTAGTGAACTGTCAAAGTTGAAGTTGGTAGAACTTCTGTTCCCGTTCCAACAATAATGTCCTGAGTTTGCAATGTAGCTGGCGCTGCACCTGTTGGAGGTGTGATTGTTGGAGCTTCTCCCGCGTTACCAGTAACTGCTGGAAGTCCTGCTGCTGATTCTGACACTGTGTCATCTCCTCCGAGTGTTGTGATTGATGCAAATCCAATTGCTAATACGGCCAAAACCGCAAATACTTTTAATAGGGTTTTCTTTGGCATAGTTCTCCTTGTTATTCGATTTCGCCGATTAATTTAAACTCACCATCACCGATCTGGCCCTGTGAGCGGTAAAGCTCTAACTTGGCACGGGTATCGGCAATATCAAGGTTGCGCATTGTTAACTGACCAATGCGATCTGTTGGCCCAAAGGCCGCGTTCTCTGTTCGCTCCATTGAAAGCTTTTCAGGATGGTAGCTAAGTCCTGGCCCGGTTGTGTTGATGATCGAATAATCATCTCCACGACGCATACGAATAGTTACTTCGCCGGTAACAGCGGATGCAACCCAGCGCATCAAAGATTCACGAAGCATTAATGCTTGTGGATCAAACCAACGGCCCTCATACAAAAGACGTCCTAATCGGCGGCCCTCTGCGTGGTAATTAGCGATCGTGTCCTCATTATGTATTGCACTAATCAAACGCTCGTAAGCGATGAATAACAAGGCCATGCCTGGAGCCTCATAAATTCCACGGCTCTTTGCTTCAATAATTCTGTTCTCAATCTGATCGGCCATTCCAAGTCCATGGCGCCCACCAACAGCGTTGGCCTCCTTCATCAAATCAACAACATCATCAAATGATTTGCCGTTGATTGAAACTGGACGACCCTGGTTAAAGGTAATCTTTACATCCTCGGTATCAATCTTTACCCCTGGATCCCAGAATCGAACACCCATGATGGGCTGAACTAACTCAACTGAGGTATCCAGATTCTCTAGGCTTTTTGCTTCATGGGTAGCGCCCAAAATGTTTGCATCTGTTGAGTATGCCTTTTCAGTGCTGTCACGGTATGGAAGGCCATGAGCCACTAACCATTCAGACATCTCTTTACGGCCACCAAGTTCGGTCACAAAATCTTGATCAAGCCATGGCTTATAGATTCTCAACTTTGGATTAGCAAGAAGTCCGTAACGATAGAAACGCTCGATGTCATTACCTTTATAGGTAGATCCGTCTCCCCAAATCTCAACTGAATCGGCGTGCATTGCACGTACCAACATGGTTCCTGTAACTGCGCGTCCTAAAGGTGTTGTGTTGAAGTACTGCTTTCCACCTGAACGAATATGAAAAGCTCCGCAAGCAATTGCAGCTAATCCTTCTTCTACTAATGCGCTCTTGCAATCCACCAACCGTGAAATCTCTGCGCCGTACTCCTTGGCGCGACCTGGAACTGAATCAATATCTGGCTCGTCATACTGGCCGAGATCTGCGGTGTAGGTACACGGAACAGCACCTTTATCGCGCATCCACGCAACCGCCACAGAAGTATCGAGACCGCCTGAAAAAGCGATTCCTACCTTCTCACCAACTGGAAGGGATGCGAGGACCTTAGACATGGCTGAAGTCTAACGGATGTTAAGAGTTGAAAGTTTCTTCTCAAGCACAGGTGTAATACCCCATTGAGCGGTAATTTCAAGGTACCTATCAATATCCAACTGATCCGGCTTTGCATCTGTCTTTACTGCACGAATCATCAGATTTCGTGGAGTGTGCTCTCCCCCAACAAATTCAATTACTTCTACTCGATATCCAACAAGTCGCAGTAGCTGCGCCCTTAGTGAGTCTGTGAGCAGATCTCCTAGGCGCTCCTTCATCAATCCAAACTTTGTTATCGCTCCCCATGGCTCGGGAGCTAACTCTATCTGCTTTTGAATATCGTGATGACAGCATGGTGCAATCAACAAGAGTTTCGCCTGGCTATTGACCGCCCATGCGATTGCATCATCAGTTGCTGTATCGCAGGCATGAAGGGCGATCGCAATATCTGCCGAATCTGATGTTGTCTTTGAAATCTCCTCTGCTTTGAAGGTGATTGTTTTAGTTATACCTAATTTTTCAGCGATCGTATTGTTTCGATCTCTAGAATCAGGGCGAATATCAATACCTGTCACAATTACTGGGATTCCTGATTTGATTAAGAATTGATGAGCCGCAAAGGTCAAGTACGCATGTCCGCATCCTAAATCTGTAATGCGTAAAGGGTTTTGCACAGTTGGCTTATGAATGTGTCCAGCGTCAATGGCGGCATTAAGTGCTGGTGACAAAATGCGCAGGAACTCTTCAACTTGTTTGTACTTATCTTGGCGAGAAGGTTTGATCAACCCTTTTGCATCTGCGATTCCAACTTCTCGTAAGAAGGGATCGTTAGAGTCCAATAAGCGCTCCTTCTTTTTATCGTGTGCGAGCTTTTGCTCTAAACGACGCTCCTCTGTGTGGACTTGGGCATCTCCACTTTTTGTAATCCTTAGAGAGTACGCCTCATCGGTGCTTTCAACCAAAATGTTTGCGTATCCGCTATTGAGTAATTGATCTACTTCGAGAGCCAAAGGCTGAAGATTCTTAGTGGTAGTTGCTCGACCATCATTTTGCATTAACTGAAGGTGTAGAGCCCCCCTGATTTCAACCAATCTGATATCAACTCTTTCAAACTCAACCGTCATATTTCTGCGTCGACCAGATAGCACTGCGCGAACAAATGATTGTGTGTTGAGAATTCTGGAGGCTGCCTCCTTCAAGGCCTCTTCTCGATTTATCGGCATGAAATTAACCAATGGCAGAGGGCCAAATCATGCAAATTCATGCTCTGAGTGTATCTCTCTGTATAAACGTTATAAAAGCGAAACATAGGAGGGGTAGTTACATCTCTTTTACATTGATTTGAATTTTGCCTCTCCGTAGCCTGACACCATGAAATCCTCACCGTGGTGGAAAGAGGCCACGATCTATCAGATCTACCCACGATCTTTTTTTGATAGCAATGGTGATGGTGTAGGGGATTTACAAGGTATTACATCTAAGTTGCAGCATGTACAAGATTTAGGTGTAGATGCAATTTGGTTAAGTCCATTTTATAAATCCCCCAACAAAGATGGTGGGTACGATGTTGCCGATCCACGCGATGTGGATCCTCGCTTTGGAAATCTTGATGATGTAAAAAAGTTGATTGAGGTCGCACATTCATTGAATTTAAAGGTGCTAGTTGATGTTGTCCCCAATCACTTTTCTGATCAGCACATCTGGTTCCAACAGGCGTTAAAGGCAGGACGCGGCTCTCCTGAACGGGCTCGCTTCCACTTTTATGATCCCAATCAGGATGGAACTCCACCCAATAACTGGATCTCACTCTTTGGTGGACCCTCATGGACCCAGGTTGATGATGGGCAGTTTTACCTCCACCTCTTTGATTCATCTCAACCAGATCTCAATTGGGATAATCCAGATGTAGCTAATGATTATGAAAAAACCTTACGCTTTTGGTTGGATCTGGGAGTTGATGGTTTCCGAATAGATGTTGCACATGGTTTAGTAAAAGAGAACCTGTTAACCAATCATCCAAATCCTCAGGGAATTAGCGATGCGCTACGACTTGATGTTTCGATGGACCCAGAGATACGAAATGCGCTACTGCCCACAGTTCCATACTTCGATCGACAAGGTGTCCATGAGATTTATCGTCAATGGCGCAAACTCTTTGACTCATACAAAGATCGAGAGATATTGGCGGTTGCAGAGGCCTGGGTGCATCCACCAGTTAACGCAACACGATATGTTCGAAGTGATGAGCTACATCAGGTATTTAACTTTGATCTTCTGGATGCACAATTTGATTCAGATACGCTCTACTCGATAGTCACACGTTCCATCGAGTTAATGGAAAGCGTTGGAGCCCTTCCAACCTGGGCTCTGAGCAACCATGACTCTCCACGAGTCGCATCCCGGATTGGCGAAATTCAGGCGCGAGCATTAGCCCTCTTTGTTTTTGCACTGCCAGGTTCTTGTTATGTTTTTGCCGGTCAGGAGCTAGGACTTCCCGATGGAGATATTCCAGATAGCTCGCGACAAGATCCAATTTATTTAAGGACTAATGGAAAACAAAAGGGTCGCGATGGGGCACGAGTGCCTCTTCCGTGGTCAGGTGAATCAGCTCCATTTGGATTTACAACTGGCACACCGTGGTTGCCTTTGACTGACAAATGGAGAGAATTAACCGTTGAAAAGCAAAATGTAGATCCCAAGAGCACATTAAATCTCTATCGAACAGCGTTGAAACTGAGATCAGATCACCTGATTGGGCAGGGTGAGATCAGCTGGCTTGAGTCACCACAACATGGTTCGAAGAGTTCATCATTATTGGCGGTACGTCGAGGCAATGTGTCAATTTATATGAACCTCTCTAATTCGCCGATTGAGGTGGAGATCACCGGAAAACTTCTCATCGTAAGCGCTGGA
Organism: Bifidobacterium breve; assembly: GCA_945890205.1. GTDB lineage: Bacteria > Actinomycetota > Actinomycetes > Nanopelagicales > Nanopelagicaceae > Planktophila. The sequence continues at coordinate 35,292 of CAMDCL010000008.1, forward strand.
GTAGTCGATGCCCGTGATGGAAAGATCATAATTCCAGCCATTTCAACCATCTGGGTGCATCACTAACTGGCACAATACCGCAATGGAATCTACGACCATTTGGCTATTGACCCTTGGCATACTCTCTGTAGTAATTGTCTTTGATCTCATTCTTGCGATTATTCGTCGTAACAAAGAGACAAGTATGACCGAGGCAGGTATCTGGACAGCTGTCTATGTTTCGGCTGCGATTGCCTTTGGAATTTTAATGCCTAACTGGACCACAGATCCAAATGCTCAAAAAGAGTTTTTTGCTGGATGGTTGACCGAGTACGCACTTTCAGTAGATAACATCTTCGTCTTTGTCATTATCCTCAGTAGATTGCAGGTTGAAAAAACAAAACAACAGCTGGTGCTTTTACTTGGAATCATTATTGCCCTGTTGCTGCGTGGTGGATTTATTGCAGCAGGAAGTGCAATTATTGAAAGATTCTCTGGCGCTTTCTTTATCTTTGGAGCCTTCCTAATCTTTACCGCTTATCGACTTCTGGTGGAAGACAAGGGTGAAGAAGAGTGGAAGGAAGATCGAGTTATTACCTTTATGCGATCAAAGGGTGCAACAACCTTCTTCATCGCTTTAGTCTCTCTTGGATTTACCGATTTAGTCTTTGCATTGGACTCAATTCCTGCCATCTTTGGAATTACACGCGATCCTTATATCGTTGTATGCGCAAATATCTTTGCGTTAATGGGCCTTCGCCAGCTGTACTTTTTGCTACAAGGTTTATTGCAGCGCTTGGTATACCTCTCAAAGGGTCTTTCCTTTATCCTGGCATTTATTGGATTTAAGATGTTTATAGAGGCTTTCCATGGCGTTGGAATTTATGAGATTTTCGGTGTTGCACTTCCAAGCGTGCCAATTGAGGTTAGCCTCTTTGTGATTGTTGCGGCGTTAACAGTTACAGCTGTAGCTAGCCTTACAGCAACACGTAAAGATGGAAGTGAGATCCTTTAGATCTCAGTTTTCATCTTTCGTAGGGTTTGGCGATCATAATCCTTGGATTTCTCATGGATCTTTCTGATCTGTAGGGCAAAGGCTTTGATCGCAATATCAAAGGCTGCTACATCATTAAACTCTGCCGCCTCTGCTCTAATTAATGGACCTGAGCCGTGTGAGGTTAAAAAAACTTTATGCTTATGCTTTCCTTGATGAGGGTTAGCTTCATGAAGAACTTCAACTTCGACGCGATCAATCACAACATTAAATCGCTCCATGCTGTTAAGTTTTTCAGTTGCTATCTCTTTAAAATCTTCAGCCAAATCTGCGTTGCGTGTATGAATTTGTATCTTCATATTAGAAGGGTAGTACTAATACCACCGCTGTCGCTATAGCTGCTAGAAGAAAGGATTTTCCAAGGATCTTGAGCGCGGTCTTTCGATCAGCGGCTCTGTCCTCTTTACTTGCAACTCTCTTAATATCGCCCATCTTACCAACATTGAAGGTGCCGGCAAACCCATAGGCTAAGCAAAACTTAGAGCGAGATTGCACAAAACCAACGGAGGCAACCATCAAGGGAAAGAAGATTCCTAGACGTATCTCTGTCGGTGTATCTACGGTGTTAAATGTCAGCAAGGTCACTACTGTGAAAAATAAACCTACTAGAGCAACCAGCTGTCTTTTGCGAACTTCGCCCTTACCTATGTTGCAACTTCCGGGTATGTACTGAACCTCAGGCATCTTCAAATTCATCTTCATCAACCCAGGTGTCGGCAACCGACTCATCCTGATGTTCTATCCAAGACAAAAAAGAGGCAACAGCGCGAAAAGCCAGCACCGTCACCGTTAACGCTGCGAAGGTTCGACGTAAGGCTTTGAACATAGGATAAAAATACTCTCTATTGCTGAAAAAATCTTTATAAAGAGGTGAGAGCCTGCTCGATATCCTGCCAAATATCATCAACATGCTCGCATCCAACTGAGAGGCGAATCAACTGTTCAGGAACTGATGGACTTTCTCCCGCCCAGCGACGCCGACGTTCCCATAGTGACTCGACACCACCGAGGCTGGTTGCATAAACAATCAATCGTGATGACTGGCAGACCTTGTCCGCCTGCTCCGCACTTCCATCAATCTCGAAGGAGATAACCGCTCCAAATCCTGGGTAACGAACCTTGGTGATCTTTGCATGAGCTTGTAAGCGAGGTAGTAACCGCTGCGCATTGCTCTCGGAGGCTCTAAAGCGAACAGGGAATGTGCGTAGCCCTCGCAAGGCAAGCCATGCCTCAAAGGGGCCAGGGATAGCACCATTGAAACGACGAGCCTCTTCTAAACGCTTATACAAGGCGGTATCTGCGGTTGAAAGTGAGCCGATTACAACATCGCTGTGACCTGCTAAAAACTTTGTGACAGAGTGCATGACAACATCAGCACCCATCGATAAGGGTTGCTGAACAAGTGGTGTTGCAAATGTGTTATCAACACCAACTCCAATCGAAAGTTTCTTAGCAGCAGCGATAATTGTTGGAAGCTCTGCAAGATCAAGACATGGATTTGTTGGAGACTCCAACCACACTAAGGCTGCACCCTTCATGGCAGCGATAACTTCAGCTGTATTTGTAATATCTACAAAACGAACCTCTAGACGTCCTGATGCATGATGTTGGTTAAGCAATCCCATGGTTCCGCTGTAGCCCTGATTTGATGCAACGACAGGTGCGCCAATCGGCAAAATTGAAAAGACGGCGCTGATCGCTGCCATTCCCGATGAGAAGGAGAGAGTTTGTCCACCTTCTAACTCCGAGATTGCAGCTTCAAGTGCGCTCCAACTTTCATTTCCGTATCGACCATAACCGACCGGTCCACCTGCATGGTAAGTCGACGAAACAACTATTGGTGGATTCATGGAAGCATCAGGTGCAGCTTCGGGACGGCCTGCTGTAATCGCCGATGTCTCAGGATGATGGTTCATGACAGAAGTCTAATTGTTAGAAAGGATTGCCATAGCCGCATTATGGCCAGGAATCCCGCTTACTCCCCCGCCTCGTACCGCACCTGCTCCACAAATGAAGATTCGAGGATCATCGGTCTCCACACCCCACGATTGTTGTGTTCCATCCTCGCGAAAGGGCATCGACAAATCCTTATGAAAGATATTGCCTCTCGGCAAGGCGATCGCTTCCTCAATATCAAGTGGGGTTTTAACCTCAATGGCTGCAATTAGATCTTCAATCGGCTCAGCCAAATAGTCATTTAAAGAGGACAGGGCTGATTTAATCGCCAGATCGCGCGCTGCATCATTATCTCTATCAAATAATGCTGCCGGAGTATGTAGACCAAAGAGAGTTAAGGTTTGATAACCAGCATCTTGTAACTCCTGTCCCAATATCGATGGATCGGTCAAGGTGTGGCAGTACATCTCAATCGGCATCTTTTCTGGCATGACACCAGCTTGTGCAGCTTTAAACACTGCTTCAAATTGAGTAAAGCTCTCATTTGCGTGAAATGTTCCGGCAAATGCAAGACGCGGATCCATTCCCGACTTTAACTGCGGCAATCTCTTTAACAAGATATTGATTTTAAGTTGAGAACCATCAAGGCTTTTAGGTGCAGATGTTCCACGAAGTTTAGCTAATACTTGCGGGGCAGCATTTGAAAGAAGATATTGACCCGTTACTACCTCTCCTGATTCAATCGAGACTTCTACCCCAGTATCAGTTGATAAAACCTGTGTTGCTTTCGAGTTCAGTGAAATCTCAACTCCACTTTCTGTAGCAACTCTTACTAACTCATTGACCAGAGCGCCCATTCCACCCTTTGGGACCTTCCATTCTCCTGTGCCATTTCCAATGAGATGGTACAAAAAGCAGATATTTGCTTGTAGATCAAAGGCGGATGCAAAGGTTCCAATCAGTGCATCGGTAAGTACCACACCTTGCACAACATCATTAGCAAATCTATCTGTAATGACCTTGCCGATCGGCTCTTCAACGAGGTACTGCCAGGTCGAATCTAAATCAATCTGCTTTCGTAACTGACTGCGAGTCTTTAAGGGCTCGAGAAGGGTTGGAGCAATTCGTTCAGCAAACTGGGCAACCTCAGCATAAAAATTCCGCCAAGCCTGTCCCTCTTTTCCAGAAGGATCGATTTCATTAAATGATTGCTCCGTCTTTGCATCCCATGTTCTGGACACATATAGGCCTTTGTTTTCTCCGTATGGCGTGTAGCTAGAGACCTCACGTGAAACACATTCAAATGACAGACCCAGGTCGGCCACAATCTTGTCCGGCAATAATGCAATCAAGTACGAGTAACGGGATAAATTTGCATCATATTGCGGGAAAGCTCTGACGCTCTGAGAAGCACCGCCTATCTCGGGGTTGGCCTCAAGAACTCTGACTGATTTACCTGCACGAGCTAAGTATGTTGCTGCAATCAAGCCATTATGTCCACCACCAATGATGACAACATCATACTTTTTGTCTGGCATTTATATCGCTCTAGATATCCGGTGAATCGCTTCGGTAATTATCGTTGGACTAGTTGCAAAGTTTAAACGAACATATTGAGAGCTTTGCTTGCCAAAGGTGTGGCCTGCATTAAATGCCACGCGGCCCTTCTCGATCAGGGTAATTGATGGATCATCTCCTAGATTGAGAGCTTCCAGATCCAACCAGGCTAAATAACTGTTATCCGGTATGTGGTATCGAACTGATGGAAGTTGAGAACTTAGTAACTCCTTAATCATATGTCGATTATGGTCAAGATTTTCCATTACCGTATCCAACCAAACCTCACCTTCGGCAAAGGCGATGGCGGTTGCAAACCCTCCCAAAAGCGATGCGCGATAGTGAACCGCCATTGGCATCGTTGCTAACTTACTCTTCATATCTTCATTTTGAGAGACAATAATTGCGCACTTTAGCCCGGCGATATTCCAGCCCTTAGATGCTGCCGTAACTGTTATAGCGACCGCTTCTGCATCTGGCCCTAAGCTCAACATCGGAGTAAAGGTGTTGCCTTTAAAGGTAAGAGGTGCATGAATCTCATCGCTGATTATCAAGACCTCGTAACGTTTAGCTAATGCAACTAATCGCAGTAGCTCCTCTTTGCTATAGATGCGCCCCAACGGATTGTGTGGGCTACATAAAATGTGAACCTTCAATCCAGATGCATAGGCTTTTTCAATGCCATCCCAGTTGATCTCCCAGGGATTTCTGGATTCATCACCCGTGCGTTCAAAGGGAACATCCACAAGATTTAACTTGGTCTCATTAATCCAGTTATAGAAGTTGTGATAAACCGGAGAGCTCAAAAGAATTGAGTCTCCAGGTTGTGTGAACACCCGAAGAATCTCAACTACGGCAACTCCCACATCGGTAGCGGCACGTACCTGTAGAGGGTCAACCTCCCAGTTCCAACGAGTTCCGGCAAAGTGGGCAAAGCCTGCACCCAACTCTGGAATAGCTCCTAGGTATCCAAGATCTGATCGTGCAACCATTTCAGATAACAACTCGCGAATAGGTTGGGCAACGGGAAAATCCATCTCAGCAACTGGCAAAGGGAGAACATCATTGGGAAATCCACGCCACTTTTCACTGCGATGGGTCTGTAGCTCTGCCAAGTTAGGTGCTGAAACCGAATGATCGCTCATGCCCATAAGGCTACATCAGAGAGGTTGTTCTTCAAGAGACAACCGACGGGTGGAGTTACGAACAACAAGCGTGGTTGGCAATACAAGTGATGGCGGATCAACTACAGGCTTTCGTAATCTCTCCATAATGGACCAGGCCGCCATCTCGCCCATCAAGGTCACGGGTTGTTCGATAGTTGTTAGCTCTGAAAACTCTGCCATCTCATGTCCATCAAAACCAATAATCGAGATGTCATCAGGTGCTTTTAATCCATGACGGCGAAGTGCCTGCATCGCGCCTAACGCCATTTCATCTGATTCACAAAAGATAGCTGTTGGACGATTAGGGCGTGCCAATAAATCATCCATCGCTCGCGATGCTGTGTGCATGGTGAAATCACCATGAATCTCGCGGGATGGCAGCCATTCCAAACCATTTTCTGCCAAGACCTGCATAAAACCTTTGCGTCGATCTTGTGGAACTGAAAAGTTAAATGGATCATCTGGTCTTCCAGACATTAAACCAATCTTTTTGTGACCCTGATTTACCAGGTGTTGTGTTGCAGTTCTCGCCCCCGCAACATCATCAATTTTGATTGATGCGCACTTCTCATGCTCCATTCCAACGAGTGCGATAGGGATTCCTAATGAGAGCATGGAATCAAACTCTTCCTCAGTCGGAGGCAGTGAAATCACAATCAGCGCATCCACCCGACCCTTAAGCAGTTGGTGCTGAAAGAGACGCTCTCGACCCTTCATTTGGCTGAAGTTATAGAGCAGTAGATCTAAGCCCGCTTCACGCAGAGCTTGTTCTGCGCCGCTGATTACCTGCGAGAAGTACCACCGTGAAATGTATGGAGCGACAACACCAACTGAGTTAGTTCTTCCATTGGTTGAACTCTGTCGATCATTATTGAGGGGGTAATTTAACTTCTCTGCAGCTGCCATGATCTTGTCGCGGGTTTGTTGATTGACATGATGGAGTCCGCGCAGTGCACGCGAAACGGTGGCGGTAGATACACCCGCTTCTTCCGCAACCTCTTTGATACCGGCCATTTCAACACCTCCTCCACCAGTAGAACTGCAACAAATACTGCAAGAAATTCTGTAACGACTGTAAAAGTACGGCAATGAGGCTGCAATAAGCAATACCTTAAGATCCCCAAGGGGTAGATTGGGGGGCATGAGCAATCAAATTGAGACGCAAATCGATGTAACCCTGACTGAAAGAAACCGCCTCACCGCCTTTTTCCGAATCATCCTTGTGGCACCGACCTTGGTATTCCTGGCCTCATTCGCGCCAACATCTGCCTTCTCTGATGAGAGTTTGGGGGTTTATGCAGGCTTGCTCGCTCTACCTGCAGCGCTAGCTCTGGTTGTTCGCCAGGTTTATCCAAGTTATGTCTTGGCCTTTAATGATGCACTTTTGTCTTTGCAGACACGTGTTGATGCCTACTTGTTGTTGCTCACGGATGAATACCCATCAATTGAAGAAAATGATGTTGTGAGCGTGACCTTTCCAGAGGTTGATGCACAGCAACTTAACCGTTGGTTGCCACTTGTGAAGTGGTTACTGGCACTGCCTTTGTACATCGTTGGAATTGTCTATGTAATCTATGCAGCGATTTTGACCATAATTGGTTGGTTCAGCATTTTGTTTACAGGCAATTACCCTGAATATTGTGCAGAAGGGGTTGTTGGAACAATTGCTTATTGGAACCGAGTAGTTGGCTACGCCCTATTACTTGTTACAGATGAGTATCCAACCTTCTCTTTGTAAAGGTTAAATCTCCTCCAGTATCAAAGAGACTGAGTTGATGCACCATCGTTGATCTGTTGGTACCTCATACCCTTCGCCTTCAAAGACATGGCCTAGATGAGAACCGCATGCGGCACATCGAACCTCGGTGCGAACTCGTGGGAAAAGTGATCTATCTTCAATTAATTCAACGGCATCATCGGCTTTTGGCGCATAAAAGGATGGCCAGCCGCATCCTGAGTGAAACTTTGTTTCACTCCTGAATAATTCTGCGCTGCAGGCCTTGCACTTATAGACACCGACTTTGTCTGTATCTGTGTACTCACCTGTAAATGGGCGTTCAGTTGCAGCATTTCGAAGAACATCATAGGACAATGGATCTAGACGATTAGCTAACTCTGCTTCATTTATCTGAACTGGATACTCTTTTTCACTCATTTACTTAGCAACCGTTTCTGGATATGGAACACCTGTGCTTGAGTGGCAATCGTATCCATTGGGATTTTTCTGCAAATACTTTTGGTGGTACTCCTCAGCGAGGTAGTACTCAACCCCTTCTGCACTTAATATCTCGGTGCAGATCCTGTCCATGCCTGCAGTGGTTAGTGCATCTTGGTACATCTGACAGGATGCGAGCGCAACCTGCATCTGTTCATGGCTTGTTGTAAAAATCGCGCTGCGATACTGGGTGCCAATATCTCCACCCTGTTGATTTAATGATGTTGGATCATGCATCATCCAAAACTCTTGCAATAGACGCAGATATGAAACCTTGGATGGATCAAAGACAACCTTCACCATCTCTGCATGACCTGTTACTCCGCTGCATACCTGTTCATAGGAAGGGTTAGCCCTCATTCCACCCATGTAACCAACACTTGTCTCGAGGACGCCATCCATCTGCCAAAAGCGGCGTTCGGCTCCCCAGAAACATCCAGTTGCAAAGTATGCGATTGAGTTCATGCGTGAATTGTCGCAGTATGCACACATATTTGCACCCGCTGATAACCTTCATGCTGACCCAATGAGCCCCCGTAGCTCAGGGGATAGAGCACTGCCCTCCGGAGGCAGGTGCACAGGTTCGATTCCTGTCGGGGGCAC
>CAMDCL010000009.1 GCA_945890205.1 Bifidobacterium breve
TACCCTTGCCCTTCAGCCGCGAAAGCGGGAACTACTACTTTCTATCCCTACGGAGCACAATTGTCTACACCACAAATTGCAGTAAATGACATCGGATCAGCTGAAGATTTTCTAGCAGCGATCGAAGGCACAATCAGAAACTTTAATGATGGCGACCTAGTTTCAGGTGCTGTTGTTCAAGTTGGACGCGATGAAGTTCTTGTCGATATCGGATACAAGACCGAAGGTGTTATTCCTTCTCGCGAGCTGTCAATTCGCCACGATGCAGATCCAAACTCAATCGTTAAAGTCGGTGAGATTATTGAAGCTCTCGTTCTTCAAAAAGAGGACAAAGAGGGTCGCCTGATTCTTTCCAAGAAGCGCGCACAGTACGAGCGTGCCTGGGGAGATATCGAAGGTAAGAAGGAGCGCGACGAAGTTGTCGTCGGAACTGTTATTGAAGTTGTTAAGGGTGGACTTATCGTGGACATCGGTCTACGTGGATTCCTACCAGCATCTCTCGTTGAGATGCGCCGCGTACGCGATCTGACTCCATACATTGGTAAGCAGGTTGAAGCACGCATTATCGAACTCGACAAGAATCGCAACAACGTTGTTCTCTCACGTCGTGCATTCCTCGAGCAGACTCAATCAGAGTCACGCACAACATTCTTGAACCAACTACAAAAGGGCCAGGTTCGCACAGGTGTTGTCTCATCAATCGTTAACTTCGGTGCATTCGTAGACCTTGGTGGCGTAGATGGTTTGGTTCACGTTTCAGAGCTTTCATGGAAGCACATCGATCATCCAGGTGAGGTTGTTGAAGTTGGTGACGAGGTAACTGTTGAGGTTCTCGAAGTTGATTTCGAGCGCGAGCGTGTTTCACTCTCACTTAAGGCAACACAAGAGGATCCATGGCAGGCGTTTGCTCGCACACACACAATCAATCAGGTTGTTCCAGGTGTTGTGACAAAGCTAGTTCCATTTGGTGCATTTATTCGTGTTCACGAAGGAATTGAAGGACTTGTTCACATCTCAGAGCTGGCAGAACGCCATGTTGAGATTCCAGAACAGGTTGTTCAGGTTGATGATGAGCTCTTTGTAAAGATCATCGATATTGACCTAGAGCGTCGCCGTATCTCACTTTCATTGAAGCAGGCTAATGAAGGTACTGAGATCGAGATCGAAGCATTTGATCCAACTCAGTATGGAATGTCTGCTCGTTACGATGCAGAAGGAAACTTCATCTACCCTGAAGGTTTCGATTCAGATTCTCAAGAGTGGAAGCCTGGATATGAAACACAGCGTGAAGAGTGGGAGAAGCAGTACGCCCAAGCTCAAGAGCGTTTTATGGCACACAAGAAGCAGAAGGCAGAGGCTAAGGCCGCTGACGCTGCTGCTACTCCTGAAGAGGAAGCAGTTCCTGCAGAGTAAAAGATTTGCACAAAGAAGGCCTCGCGTAACTGCGGGGCCTTCTTTCATTTAACCTCTATTCTTTCTCTATGCGAGTTATCGGATTAACCGGAGGAATTGGCTGCGGAAAGTCTTTAGCGGCTCAATACTTTGCCGAGCTTGGTGCATTAGTAATAGATGCAGACCAACTAGCTCGTGCTGCAATTGAAAGAGGTTCGCAAGGTTTTGATGAGGTTGTAAGTTTTTTTGGGGATTCGATACTGACTAATGGAGAGATTGATCGACGAGCGTTGGGTGAGTTGATCTTTAAGGATTCGGAGGCAAAAAAAAGGTTAGAAAGTATTGTTCATCCATTTGTTCGCCGTGAGTTTGAAGAAGCGGTTGCATCTCTTAAATCTGATGAAACTCTTATCTATGAAATTCCTCTACTTGTCGAGACAGGTGCTCAAGATCGATTTGATCTGGTGGTGACGGTTGAGTCATCTCTAGAGAATCGAATCTCACGCCTTCGTCAGCGCGGAATGCATATCTCTGAAATAGAAGGGCGTATCGCCTCGCAAGCAACTCGTGAGCAGCGAATCGAGGTCGCAGATTTCCTCATAGAAAATGATGGAAGTGAGGATGAACTCCTGCGCCAAGTGGAAAATATTTGGGATAGCCTTCACGATAATTAATAAGTAGGCTTACCAAATGCGCCCGATATCTGATCTCCAACGCAGAGTTGAGCCCTTTCAGGTTATTAGCGATTACGTCCCAGCAGGTGATCAACCCGCGGCCATCGCCGAAATTACAAAACGTATTAACGCGGGGGAGCGCGATGTCGTTCTCCTAGGTGCAACTGGTACCGGTAAATCAGCTACAACGGCATGGTTAATTGAGCAGCTACAACGACCAACCCTTGTTTTAGCACCCAACAAAACCCTGGCCGCCCAACTTGCCAATGAGTTTCGTGAGTTACTACCCAACAACGCTGTTGAGTACTTTGTCTCGTATTATGACTACTACCAACCTGAAGCCTATGTGCCACAGACAGATACCTTCATTGAGAAGGACTCCAGCGTCAATGAAGAGGTTGAACGTCTTCGTCACTCCGCCACAAACTCTCTTCTTACTCGTCGCGATGTGATTGTCGTAGCAACGGTCTCTTGCATCTATGGACTGGGAACCCCACAGGAGTATGTAGATCGAATGGTCCGATTACGTGTCGGTGATGAGATTGAGCGCAACGCCCTTTTACGTCGCTTTGTCGATGTGCAGTACAAACGTAATGATATGGCCTTTGAACGTGGAACCTTCAGAGTGCGTGGGGACACCATCGAAATCATTCCAATGTATGAAGAGTTAGCCATTCGCATTGAAATGTTTGGTGATGAGATTGAGAAACTCTCAACTTTGCATCCTCTCACCGGTGAAATCATTCGGGATGAAGAGGAGATCTTTGTCTTTCCAGCTACACACTATGCGGCGGGTCCAGAGACGATGAAGCGCGCCATCGGAGATATTCAGGATGAACTACAAGTTCAGCTCAACCTTCTTGAGAAGCAGGGCAAGCTACTGGAAGCACAACGACTTCGCATGCGAACAACCTTTGATATTGAGATGATGGAGCAGATTGGTTTCTGCAGTGGAATTGAAAACTACTCTCGTCACTTAGATGATCGTCCAGCAGGTTCTGCTCCTCACTGTCTCTTGGATTACTTCCCCGAAGATTTTCTCGTTGTTATCGATGAGAGCCATGTAACTGTGCCACAGTTAGGCGCTATGTTTGAGGGAGATGCTTCACGTAAGCGAACCCTTGTTGAGCATGGATTCCGATTGCCCAGCGCTTTAGATAACCGTCCGCTTAAGTTTCCAGAGTTTGTAGAACGAACCGGACAAACAATTTATCTCTCCGCAACACCTGGAAAGTATGAGCTGGCCAAGGTCAATGGTGATGTTGTTGAACAGGTGATTCGTCCAACCGGTCTGGTGGATCCTCAGATAGTTATTAAACCAATTAAGGGACAGATAGATGATCTCCTTAACGAGATTACGATTCGAGCGGAGAGAAATGAACGTGTTCTAGTAACAACTCTGACCAAGAAGATGTCTGAGGATCTCACCGATTATCTTCAGGAAAAAGGTGTCAATGTTCGCTACCTTCACTCAGAGGTAGATACCTTGCGCAGAGTTGAACTACTTCGAGAACTTCGTACCGGTGATTACGATGTTTTAATCGGTATTAACCTGCTGCGAGAAGGTTTGGATTTACCAGAAGTTTCATTGGTGGCGATCCTGGATGCAGATAAAGAGGGCTTCCTACGCTCATCTACATCCTTGATCCAAACTATTGGTCGTGCAGCCCGAAATGTATCGGGTGAGGTTCACATGTACGCCGACAGAGTTACAGATTCAATGGCCAAGGCGATCGATGAGACCAATCGACGCAGAGCTAAGCAGGTTGCCTACAACCTAGAGCGTGGTGTCGATCCACAACCTCTGCGTAAGAAGATCGCTGATATCACCGATTTGATTGCACGCGAAAGTGAAGATACCGAGGAGCTCCTGTCTCACGAGAAGGGCGGGGCTAAGAAGATTGCTACATCATCAGGAATTTATGACAAATCCTCTATCTCCTTGCCGCGCAAGGATCTGATCGCATTGATAGGCTCGCTCACCGAACAGATGAGAAATGCAGCGTCAGAGCTCCAATTTGAGGTCGCAGCGCGATTGCGTGATGAGATCAAGATCTTGAAGAAAGAGCTGCGAATGATGGAAGAGGCCGGAGTTTGAGTATCGATAAGTTAGTTGTACGCGGAGCTCGCGAGCACAACCTCAAAAATGTCTCCATCGAACTTCCTCGAGACTCCCTAGTTGTCTTTACAGGGCTTTCAGGCTCTGGAAAATCCTCTCTGGCCTTCGACACAATATTTGCAGAAGGTCAGCGTCGCTATGTTGAATCACTATCTGCCTATGCGCGCCAATTTTTAGGGCAGATGGATAAGCCAGATGTGGATTTCATTGAAGGTCTCTCGCCAGCTGTTTCGATCGATCAAAAATCAACTAACCGAAATCCACGTTCGACGGTGGGAACGATTACCGAGGTCTACGACTATCTGCGTCTGCTCTTTGCGCGTGCAGGAACCCCACATTGTCCTAGGTGCAACAAGGTTGTTACCCGTCAATCGCCACAACAAATCGTTGATCAAATCCTAGAACTTCCAGCGACAACTAAGTTTCAAGTATTAGCACCGGTAGTCAGAGCACGCAAGGGCGAGTTTGTTGAGTTATTCAATGACCTGATTACACAAGGATATTCACGGGCACGGATCGATGGAGAGGTTGTTCAACTATCCGATGCTCCAAAGCTAAAGAAGCAGGAAAAGCACACTATCGAAGTTGTGATTGATCGTTTAACCGCTAAAGCTGAGAGTAAAACTCGCCTAACTGACTCTATTGAAAATGCTTTGAGATTGGCATCTGGAATTGTTGTTTTGGATTTTGTGGATGCAAAGGGGGAAGACAAGGAGCGCACATATAGCGAGCATCTTGCCTGCCATGATTGCGAACTCTCCTTTGAGGAGTTAGAGCCTCGTTCATTCTCATTTAACTCACCTTTTGGAGCTTGTGCGGAGTGTTCTGGAATCGGAACTAAGAAAGAGGTTGATCTTGATCTCATCATTCCCGATGACTCAATTTCAATTAATGATGGCGCTATCGCTCCTTGGACGGGTGCTCAATCATCTGACTACTTCCTACGTTTACTGGAAGCGTTAGCAAAGGATCTTCCTTTCTCCTTAGATACACCTTGGAAAAAGATCTCGGTCAAGGCGCGTGAAGCGATCTTGAATGGTTACGAGTACGAGATCAAAATGAAGTACAAGGGCCGTTATGGAGCGCGTAACTACACAACTGGTTTTGAAGGTGTTATTCCCTTTATTCATCGCCGACATGAAGAGACAGATAGCGATTACAGTCGAGATAAGTACGAGGCGTACATGCGTGAGATCGCATGCGAAAGTTGTAATGGTGCCCGCCTCAAGCCTGAAGTTCTTGCGGTAACAATCGGCAACAAGAACATCTCTGAGATTTGTGAGCTTTCTATCGCAGATTGCGCGGTTTTCTTGAAGCAGATCAAGCTCAATAAGCGTGAGGCCCAGATCGCAGAGCGAGTGATGAAGGAGGTCAATGCTCGTCTTGGCTTCTTGCTCGATGTCGGCCTTGATTACCTATCTCTTGCCCGCCCAGCCGGATCTTTGTCAGGTGGAGAAGCACAACGAATCCGCTTGGCTACTCAAATCGGCAGCGGTTTAGTTGGCGTTCTCTATGTGCTAGATGAGCCATCAATTGGTTTGCATCAGCGTGACAACAAGCGACTGATCGAGACCCTTACCCGTTTACGCGATCTGGGCAACACCTTGATTGTTGTTGAGCATGATGAAGAGACTATTCGCACCGCCGACTGGATCGTCGATATTGGACCAGGTGCTGGTGAACATGGTGGCAAGGTTGTCGTCTCCGGTAGTTACGAGGATTTGATCGCATCCAAGGAATCAATCACTGGTGCGTATCTGTCAGGTCGCAAATCAATTGAGATTCCCAAGAAGCGCAGAGCGATAGATCCTAAGAGGAAGCTGGTCGTCAAAGGCGCAAAGGAAAACAACCTCAAAGATATTGAGGTCGAAGTACCACTGGGAGTCTTTGTATCTGTAACTGGAGTATCTGGCTCTGGAAAGTCGACCCTTGTAAATGACATTATCTATACAACATTAGCCAATAAGTTAAATGGCGCGCGCCTGGTACCAGGTCGCCACAGAACAGTCACTGGTATTGAACATCTCGACAAGGTTGTTCACGTTGATCAATCTCCAATTGGAAGAACACCTAGATCAAACCCTGCAACCTATACAGGTGTCTTTGACAAGATTCGTGCACTCTTTGCTGAAACAAGTGAGGCAAAGATTCGTGGCTATCAGCAAGGTCGCTTCTCCTTTAATGTGAAGGGTGGACGATGCGAGAACTGTTCTGGCGATGGCACCATCACTATTGAAATGAACTTCCTGCCAGATGTCTATGTTCCCTGCGAGGTCTGTCATGGCGCGCGTTATAACCGCGAAACTTTAGAGGTTCACTACAAGAGCAAAACAATCGCCGAAGTCTTGAATATGCCTATCGAAGAGGCGCATGGCTTCTTTGAATCTGTTCCAGCTATCGCCCGGTACCTCAAAACATTAAATGATGTGGGGCTGGGTTATGTACGTCTTGGACAATCTGCACCAACCTTGTCAGGTGGAGAAGCGCAGCGAGTAAAACTTGCCACTGAACTACAGCGTCGTTCAACGGGCCGCACAATCTATGTCTTAGATGAGCCAACGACTGGATTGCACTTTGAAGATGTCAATAAGCTTTTAACGGTACTCAATCGTCTCGTGGATACCGGAAACACAGTTGTGGTTATTGAACACAATCTAGATGTTATTAAGTGCTCAGATTGGGTTATCGATATGGGACCTGAAGGTGGTTTCCGTGGGGGATTAGTTGTCGCAGAAGGCACTCCAGAAACAGTTGCTGGTGTGAAAGAAAGTTACACCGGTCAGTTCTTGGGTGAAATCTTAAAATCAAATAGAAAAGCTCCAGCGAAGAAGTAATCCCATGGCAGATCCTCAAAGTTATCGGCCGAGCAATATTCCAGAACACCCTGGCGTCTACCGTTTTTACAACAAGCAGGATAAAGTCATTTATGTTGGCAAGGCCAAGAACCTCAAGAATCGATTAAGTAATTACTTTCAAGCAAATCTTGCGACGAAGACCCACCGCATGGTTCACGAAGCGGTCCGAGTTGATTGGACTATCGTAAGTACTGAACTTGAAGCGCTAGCGCTGGAGTTTAGTTGGATCAAGCAGTACCAACCTAAGTACAACGTGCAATTTAAAGATGACAAGTCCTATCCATATTTGGCCTTGTCACTCAATGATGAGTATCCAATGATCTTTATTACCCGTAAAGATAAGCGCCCAGGGCTAAAGTACTTTGGTCCCTATACAAATGCCTGGGCGCTTCGAAACACCTTTGAGGTGTTACTCAAGGTTTTTCCAGTTAGATCCTGCTCATCGGCAAACTTCACACGTGCTCAGCGCAGCAAGAGACAATGCCTGCTGGGAGATATTGGAAAGTGTGCCGCACCTTGTGTTGATTGGATCTCGAAAGAGGATCACAAGAAGCTCGCTGAACGCCTTAATGAGTTCATGGATTCTGGCATGGAGAACATCCTGCCCAAACTGCATGAGGAGATGAATACAGCCGCTACAAATGAGGAGTTTGAGAGAGCGGCACGGTTAAGAGATCAAATCGAATCCTTTGAAAAGGCTCAAAAATCAACTGAAGGCAACTTCTCTGATGATTTAGATGGGGATTTTATCTCTATCTATCACGATGGTTTCCACGCAGCAGGTT
Organism: Bifidobacterium breve; assembly: GCA_945890205.1. Lineage (GTDB taxonomy): Bacteria > Actinomycetota > Actinomycetes > Nanopelagicales > Nanopelagicaceae > Planktophila. The sequence goes on from CAMDCL010000009.1 coordinate 7,826, forward strand.
CTATTTTTTCAATGCAACGTGGCTCGGTAAAGGGCTCTCGATCATGGATTGTGGATCAAGAGATGGTTCTTGAGGGACAGGATGAGCTAACCGCTCTCTTGTACTCAATCTACGGCACGGGTGCTATCGCAGTGCCACGCAATATCTACATCAACGCAGAACCGACAGACAAAGAACAGCTCGAACAATGGCTTGGCTCGATAGGTTCTACTAAAGTTGAAATCAAAGTTCCTCAACGCGGAGAAAAGGTTGAACTGCTAGGTACGGTAAAGCGAAACGCCCAGTACTCATTGATTCAATACCTCAGCAAGAGAGCTACCGATGCTGCGGTCAGCGGCAAGGCGTTAACTGAGATCGAGGAGCACCTCAACCTTGGCCGAACACCACTGCGAATAGAGTGCTTTGATATCTCCAATGTTTCAGGTACATCTGTGGTTGCCTCGATGGTTGTCTTTGAAGATGGAATGATCAAAAAGAGCGAGTATCGTCGTTTCATCATCGATACCAGTGAAGGATTTGATGACACCCGTGCGATGCACCAGGTAATTACCCGCCGCCTAAAACGTTTGCTCGATGATCGTAAAGAGAATGAGGCAGAGGTCGCAGAGCTTGGTGGTAAGCCAAGTAAGTTTGCATATCCTCCGCAACTCATAGTTGTTGATGGAGGTCAACCACAGGTAAATGCCGCTCAACGTGCATTGGATGAGTTAGGAATTACCGATATCGCTTTGTGTGGTTTAGCCAAACGTTTGGAGGAGGTATGGGTTCCGGGTTCTAATGATCCGTTAATCCTGCCTCGAAGTAGTGAAGGTTTGTATCTCTTGCAACGCATAAGAGATGAGGCGCATCGTTTTGCAATTACCTTCCATCGATCACGCCGATCAAAGGTGATGTTGGAATCGATTTTGGATCAGATCCCTCAACTAGGTGCTGCACGCAGGGCATCACTGCTGGAGCGATTTGGCTCAGTTGCTGCAATTAGAAAGGCATCCCTCGATCAGATAGCGGCTACTCCCGGAATCGGCGCAAAGATCGCCTCAATAATTGAGGCTCATTTGTCTACAATTGCAAATCAATCGATTAACACCGAAACCGGCGAAATCATGGAGAGCAAGTAATGGGCATCGAGTTTTTTGAACTTCCAGTCGAAGAGCAACAGAAATCATTAACTGCTTTTGCCTCTGAACTGCTGAAAAGTTATAGCATTAATGATGCAAGGGTTTCGTGTATCAACTTTGAATTTAATGCAACCTTTGCTGTTGAAAGTGATGCCGGCAATAAGTACGCCCTGCGAATCAATATCAACTCAACCCGCACCGTCAATAACATGCAGGCCGAAGTTGAGTGGGTTCGTCATCTCAACCGTACCTCCGGCATAAATACACCTACGCCGATTGCCACCATGAAGGATGAGTACATAGTCTCAGGCCTGCATGCAGACTCCGGGCAAACTCTCTACGGCGTTATGTACTCATGGTTAGATGGAGAAGAAATTGGTGATGAGCCAACGATGGAGCAGCTGCACGAAGTCGGTAGAGCGATCGCTCTGCTGCATCAAGAATCAACTGATTTTGCTTTATCGAGCGGAAATACATTGCCAACTTTTAATAATTTCTTTTGGGGAACGGAGGACTTTCTCTTCTCCGGAAAATCTGAGTTGTCAGATGAAGATCGCGGCTTAATTGAGCAAGCACGTGATTTGATTATAAAATTCACCGAAGAGTTGTACCAAAGCTCATCGGTTCACATCATTCACGCCGATTTTCATGGTTGGAACTTAATGTGGAATGAAGGTCAGTTATCAATCTTTGATTTCGATGATTGTGGATTTGGTGTAGAGGTACAGGATTTAGCTGTCGCCTTGTACTACTTAGACACCCCTGAACAAGATACTGCGCTATTAAATGGGTACCAGAGCATCAAGCCATTGCCTGCATACTCTGAGCTGGCAATGAAGGCCCTGCTATTGCAAAGACGCCTACTTCTTTTGAACTACCTCTTTGAAACAAAGAATCAGGAGCACAAAGAGATGCTCCCGGACTATCTTAAAAAGAGCCTTGAGCGTGTTTCAACCTTCTTGACAGATGTAAGAGGATAAGAGCATGAGCAACCATGAGACCCTGATCCTTACAGGCATGTCAGGTGCTGGGCGATCAACCGTTGCTCACGCACTTGAGGATTTGGGTTGGTATGTTGTAGATAACTTACCTCCAGCACTTCTTCCTGCATTAGTAAGCAAAGGAACTGGACCGCAAGGTAAAGAGCTGGCAGTAGTGGTAGATGTTCGTGGAGGCGAGTTCTTTGATGAGCTTACTCATGCCTTAGATGAGTTAAAGAAAAGCAACTCTGCCTACCGCCTAGTTTTTCTCGATGCAACTGATCAAGCCTTAGTCCAGCGTTTTGAGTCCACCCGTAGACCACATCCTTTGCAGGGTAAAGATCGAATTGTGGATGGCATCGCTCGAGAGCGCGAAAAGTTAGAAGAGATTCGCTCTCAATCAGATGTTGCAATCGACACCTCTAATCTCAATGTTCATCAATTAGAAAAGCGCATCGGCGAAATATTTGGTTCCGGCAAGCTTCAAGGAATTCGAGTCAATGTCCTGTCATTTGGTTACAAATACGGAATCCCAGTTGACTCTGATTTGGTTCTAGATTGCAGATTTATTCCCAATCCACATTGGATTCCTGAACTTCGTCCTTTGACAGGTTTGACTCCACAAGTCAGTGACAAAGTTTTAGGTAGTGAAGGTGTACAAGAGTTTGTCCACGATTATGTGGGATTAGTTAATTCTATGATGTCCGGATACATGCGCGAAGGCAAGAAGTATGTGACGATCGCAGTAGGTTGCACCGGAGGAAAACATCGAAGCGTCGCCATTACCGAAGAGATTGCACGACAACTCAACGCTGTGAACACTGAAGTTTCAGCACACCCAACACATCGTGATGTAGGTCGTGAGTAGTTTTGCCTAAGATAGTTGCTTTGGGTGGTGGACATGGATTGGCTGCGACCTTAACCGCATTACGTCAGCTCACCCATCAGCTCACAGCCATTGTTACTGTGGCTGATAATGGTGGCTCCAGTGGGCGTTTACGCGAAGAGTTTCCAATCTTTCCTCCAGGTGATTTACGAATGGCGCTGGCTGCGCTGTGTGCTGATGATGAGTGGGGCCGCACCTGGGCTGAAATAATGCAGCATCGCTTCATCAGTGATGGAGAGCTCAACGGTCATGCAATGGGTAATCTCCTGCTTGCATCCATGTGGAACGCTGGCGATGATCCAGTTGTAGCACTAGATCGAGTAGGCCAGCTGCTGAAAGTTATTGGCCGTGTACTTCCTATGGCATCTGTCGCATTAGATATTGAAGGAACATTTAATACTTCAACGGGCAGAATCGTTGTACGTGGCCAAAAAGAGGTTGCAACTGCAAAGGGTCATATTGAATCATTACGTATTATTCCTGAAGATCCACCAGCCAGGATTGAAGCGCTAGCGGCTATTGTCGAAGCTGAATGGGTCACGATGGGTCCAGGTTCATGGTTTTCAAGTGTTATTCCACACCTTTTAGTTCCCTCACAATTGGATGCTTTGCGAAGTACCAAGGCTCGAAAGATTTTAATTCTCAATCTTGATGCATCCTCACACTCTCAAGGAGAAGAGTTCGCGGGCTCCACGCCAGAGGAGCATCTTGAATTTTTCCATCGATACGCCCCAGGAGTGAAGGTTGATTACTGCCTCGTGGACCAATCAGTTGTCAAGGATGAAATGGCGTTAGAGCTAGCAGCATCAACCTTGGGTGGAGAGATTGTGATGGCAGATATTCGAAAAGCCCCCGGAAGTATTCATCACGATGCCCAAAAATTAGCTCTCCATTTGGGCCACATTCTCGCTCGGTAAATGGTTGGATTACCCCATGGCAATGACAGCATCAGTTAAAGATGAACTATCTCGTTTAGCAATCACCAAACCATGTTGTCGCAAAGCCGAAGTCTCATCACTTCTTCGCTTCGCCGGCGGTCTACACATCGCCGCGGGCAAGATCGTTATTGAGGTAGAGCTTGATACCTCGCAAAGCGCACGCCGGCTTCGAAAAGATATTGCTGATATTTATGGACATGATTCAGATCTAGCGGTTCTATCATCAAGTGGATTGCGTAAAGGCTCTCGTTATGTTGTTCGTGTCATTAATGAGGGTGATGCACTCGCACGACAGACAGGTTTAGTTGATTCCAATGGACGTCCAGTACGTGGTCTACCACCGCAGGTTGTATCAGCTGCGATCTGTGATTCAGAGGCGGCTTGGCGCGGTGCATTTATTGCACATGGTTCACTCACTGAACCTGGACGCTCATCCTCTTTAGAGATTACCTGCCCAGGTCCTGAAGCGGCTCTTGCGCTCGTGGGTGCAGCGCGACGTTTAGGAATTGTGGCAAAGGCCCGCGAGGTTCGCGGAGTAGATCGCGTAGTAATCCGTGATGGAGATGCGATCGGTGTTTTGCTGACACGCCTTGGCGCGCATGAAAGTGTGATGGCCTGGGAGGAAAGACGTATGCGTCGCGAGGTACGGGCCACAGCAAACAGACTTGCAAACTTTGATGATGCAAATCTTCGTCGCTCAGCCCGCGCAGCGGTTGCTGCGGCGGCACGGGTACAACGTGCAATGGAGATTCTCGGGCCAACTATTCCTGATCACCTCAAAGAGGCGGGGGAGTTGCGCATCAATCATGGACAGGCATCGCTAGAAGAGCTTGGCTCATTAGCGGTTCCACCTATGACAAAGGATGCTATCGCCGGTCGAATCCGACGGTTGCTCGCTATGGCTGATAAACGTGCCGCAGAGCTTGGAATTCCCGATACTGAGAGCGGTCTCTCGCCTGATTTACTGAATTAGTCACCGTCTACTCAAGAGTTCACTCATTCTTCACTGGTAAGGTTCTACCTAAGCCCCCAGCGTTGTGGCAGTTTTACGAACCACCAACAGCTGGGCTTTTTCATGCGCCCCACTAGTAGCAAGGACACTTTCGTGATTAATGTCGGAATCAATGGTTTTGGTCGCATCGGACGTAACTTCTTCCGTGCCAGCCTTACTAACCCAAATATCAACATCGTCGGAATTAATGACCTGACTCCAAATGAGACGCTTGCTCACCTTTTGAAGTATGACTCAATCTTGGGTCGCCTAGGTCTTGAAGTGACATTTACAGATGATTCAATCACCGTTGATGGAAAGACAATCAAGGTTTTCTCAGAGCGCGACCCAGCAAACCTGCCATGGGCATCGGTTAAGGCAGATGTAGTTGTTGAATCAACAGGTATTTTCACAAAGGCTGCAGATGCTCAAAAGCACATCACAGCAGGTGCCAAGAAGGTAATCATCTCTGCACCAGCAACTGATGAGGACATCACAATCGTGATGGGTGTGAACCATCTTCAGTACGATAGTTCAAAGCACAACATCATCTCAAACGCTTCATGTACAACAAACTGCCTTGCACCTATGGCCAAGGTACTTCAGGATAACTGGGGAATTATTAAAGGCTTGATGACAACAATCCATGCCTACACAAATGATCAACCTATTCTTGACTTTCCACACAAGGATCTCCGCCGCGCCCGCGCAGCGGCAATCAACATGATCCCGACATCAACAGGTGCCGCCAAAGCGATCTCTCTTGTTATGCCAGAGCTCAAGGGCAAGCTAGATGGGTACGCCATGCGCGTTCCAGTCCCAACGGGATCTGCCACAGATCTAACCGTTGAGCTTGCAAAAGAGGCAACAGCGGCAGAGATCAACGCTGCGATGAAGGCTGCTGCAAATGGCCCACTTAAGGGATTCCTTTCATACACTGAAGATCCAATTGTCTCTTCAGATATCGTGACCGATCCATCATCATGTATCTTCGACGCAGGGTTAACCAAGGTAATTGGTAACCAGGTCAAGATCGTTGGTTGGTATGACAACGAGTGGGGTTACTCAAACCGTCTCGTTGACTTGATCGATTACGTTGGCAAATCTCTGTAATGCCAGATCTTTCAACAATTGATGTAGCAGGTAAGCGAGTTTTCTTACGTTGTGACCTCAATGTTCCCTTGAAAGAGGGAGTTATTAAGGATGATGGACGAATCAAAGCCTCGCTTCCTACTATTCAAGCCTTACTTGAAAAGGGTGCATCACTTGTTATTGCTGCGCACCTTGGTCGTCCAAAGGGTGAAGCTAAGGCAGAACTTTCATTAGCACCTGTAGCAAAGCGTTTATCTGAGTTACTGGGTCGCGAAGTAAAGTTCACTGGCCAGGTAACTGGAGCTGCTGTAACTACTGCAGCTGGATCACTTGAGGCTGGCGAGATCCTTCTTCTAGAAAACATTCGCTTCAGCGCCGCAGAGACAAGCAAGGAAGAGTCAGAGCGAGCAGAGTTTGCTTCCGAACTGGCTAAGCTTGCAGATTTCTATGTTGGTGATGGTTTTGGTGCGGTTCACCGCAAGCATGCATCTGTCTTTGATCTACCTAAGTTACTTCCACATGCGGCAGGAAAGTTAGTTGCTGCAGAGGTTGAGGTGTTGAAGAAGCTCACTCAAAACCCAGAACGCCCATACGGTGTCATTCTTGGCGGGGCAAAGGTCTCCGACAAACTTGGAGTTATTGAAAACTTGTTGGGCAAAGTTGATCTTCTGGCAATCGGCGGGGGAATGGTCTTCACATTCTTAAAGGCACAAGGCAAAGAGATCGGAACCTCACTCGTTGAAGCAGAAATGCTGGATGTTGTTAAGGGATTAATTGCTACCGCTGAGAAAAATGGCGTACAACTTTTACTACCAACCGATATCGTGGTCGCTCCAGCATTTGCTGCGGATTCAACACCATCATTGGTTTCCGCTGATGCTATTCCAGCAGATCAAATGGGTCTAGATATTGGCCCGGTGTCAGCCGCCGCCTTTGCTGCAGAGATAGTTAAGTGCAAGACAGTATTTTGGAATGGTCCAATGGGGGTCTTTGAGTTTCCTAACTTTGCCGCTGGAACAAAGGTTGTTGCCCAAGGGCTAACGCAGCTTTCAGGAATCTCTGTTGTAGGTGGAGGAGACTCAGCTGCTGCGGTTCGAGCCTTAGGTTTTGCAGACTCGCAGTTCGGGTACATTTCTACCGGTGGTGGAGCCTCACTTGAATATCTAGAGGGCAAGGAACTTCCTGGCCTAAAAGCTCTCAACTTAATGTGATGTAAGAAACTGAACAGAGGAGCAATGATGCGTAAACCATTAATGGCAGGAAACTGGAAGATGAACCTCAATCACCTTGAGGCGATTGCAGTTGCTCAGAAGCTGGTTTACGGTCTCGATGACAAGGATTATGACGCTGTTGATGTCGCGGTGATCCCACCATTTACAGATATTCGCTCAATTCAAACCCTGGTTGATGGAGATCGACTTCGCCTGCACTATGGTGCCCAGGATCTCTCACCGGAAAACTCTGGTGCCTTTACTGGAGATATCTCTGGTTCGATGCTTGCAAAGCTTGGTTGCACCTATGTTGTTATCGGGCACTCAGAACGCCGTGCGATTCACAATGAATCCGATGCGCTGATTAATCGTAAAATTAAGGCAGCACTTGCTCATGAACTCACCCCAATCTTTTGTGTTGGTGAAGAGTTAGCGGTTCGTGAAGCCGGAACTCATGTGAGCCATGTGATCCGCCAGATACGTGCAGGTCTAGAAGGTTTCACAAAGCCAGAGCTCAAGAAAATTGTTATCGCTTATGAACCAGTGTGGGCGATTGGAACTGGCAAGACAGCTACGCCAGAGGATGCCCAAGAGGTCTGTGCTTCAATCCGTGAGGAGATCGAAAACATCGGTTCACCTGAGATCGCGGCCAATATGCGCATCTTGTATGGCGGTTCTGTGAAATCCTCTAACATTGTTGAGATCATGAAGAAGCCCGATGTAGATGGCGCTTTGATCGGTGGGGCGAGCCTAGATCCCGAGGAATTGGCCAAGATCGTTAAATTTCACGCGGTGACGGAGTAAGCGGTACCCCCTTTGGGCGGGTATCCTTGCCCTCTACGAACTAGGAGTTAAAGAAAAGTGAAGCTAGCTCTCTCAATCGCACTTGTTGTAACAAGCATCCTGATGATCCTTTTGGTACTTCTTCACAAGGGTAAGGGAAGCGGCCTCTCGGATCTATTCGGTGGCGGTATCTCATCAAACTACGGCGGTTCATCTGTGGTTGAAAAGAACCTGGACCGCATCACAATCGTTGCTGGTGGTCTGTGGTTTGCCCTAGTCGTTGCGCTCTCGCTCGTTCTTAAGTAAACATTTTTAATCCATTAGTAAGTAAAACAAGGGGACACCAATGGCAAGTGCAATTCGCGGAAGTCGTGTCGGTGCAGGCCCAATGGGCGAGGCTGAGCGTGGTGATTCAATCGCTCGTGCCTACGTTTCATACTTTTGCGCCAATGGACATGAGGTTCGCCCATCATTTGCAGTAGAGGAAACAGTTGTTATTCCAGCTGAATGGGATTGCCCAAAGTGTGGCTACCCAGCAGGTCGCGATCGCAACAATCCTCCTAGCCCAATTAAGAATGAGCCTTACAAAACACACCTTGCCTATGTGAAGGAGCGTCGTACAGATGCAGAGGGCGAAAAGCTTCTGGAAGAAGCCTTACGCAAACTTCGTGGAGATGATGACGAGTAAGCCTTAAAGTGATTTAGCGGCATCCAGTAATTCAGATATACCCACTGCGCGATTTGTAAGATTGAATCGAAGTAGTGGGTATTTTCTTGAAGCAAGGGCTTTTCCATCACCGAGAGCCTGTGCTGCAACCAAGGTTTTAAATCCATAACTTTGTCCTGGAATCGCAATATCCTTCTTTGCATCTCCGGTAATTTGTAAAAACACACCATTTTGTTGTCCACCCTTGTGGAACTGACCTGTTGAGTGCAAGAAACGTGGACCCCAACCAAAGGTAACTGGTCGGCCAGCTTTATCGGCCAGGATTGCGCGAAGCTCTGCAATCTCGACATCATCTCGTCGATCAAGGTAGGCCATGATGGCGATGTAGCCATCGTGTGGAATCGCTGCGATCAATTGGGTTAAAGCATCTGTTGTGTTTTTTCCAGCTCCAAAGATTTCAACCGCCCCATCGGTTAAATCCCCACTAAATGTGGGCAAAATATCCTTCCACTGACTCAATAAGGCAGATGTCTGTTCCTTAGCTTCAGTGACATTGGGTTGATTGAATGGATCAATGGCTAGCGCTGCACCAACTAGTGCAGTAACCCACTCCCAGACTATAAATTGTGATGCTAGGTCGCCTTCGACAACAAGATCAGCGTTACCTGAAAAAGCGATTGTGAAGGCGTTGCCTTCGCGGCCATTATGAGAACTCTCTGCAACTACTGGTAGACGACCTATCTGATTTTTTCCGGTGGACTCTGCAACTAATTGTTCAATCCAGTCACTTAATCCTGGCATGCCGGATGCTTCATCTGTAAAGGCTACATATTGATCAGAGACATATGACAACAGGTAGGCGATGTCGCACATTGTTTGGGAATCAGCAAAGAAAGCCTTCTTTGTATCACTTGCGCTATCGAGCAGGACAGAGACATCAACACCAATCAATGCAGCAGGCACCAATCCAAATGGAGTTAAAACGCTAAAACGGCCACCTACATGTGGATCTGCGTTGACAACGGTAAAGCCACCATCACGCACCTGCTTATCTAAAGGCGATCCTGGGTCGGTTACAAAGACCATATGGTCAACTGGATTTAACCCAGCATCCTTAAAGGCTCCTTCAAAGAGTGCGCGTTGAGAGGCGGTTTCGATGGTTGATCCAGATTTTGAACTGACCACCACAACACTCTTTGCTAAATCACAATTGAGAGCATGAGCGATGTAATTAGGATCGGTTGAATCTACAACAAAAAGATCTTTGGAAAATGTCTGAGCAATTACTTCAGGCCCAAGTGATGATCCACCCATTCCACACAAGATCACATTGTTTTTGTCACGGTGCTTTGCAGCGAGAGCATCAAATTGGGGGAGTAAATCTCGAGAGCTTTCAGGTAGATCGATCCAGTTCAATCGAATGGAGGCCTCCGCCTGTGCAGCTGGCCCCCACATGGTTGAGTCCTTCTCCTTCAACCGTTCATGATAAGCCTGCAGAGCTTGGTACTGGCTAGAGGAGCGATCAATTTTGGATACTGCACTTCCCTTGATTGAAATCATCCCTGTTGCGCAGCCTTAACATTTGCAAGCAGCTCATCCCATGCTTGGGCAAACTTTTTTACTCCATCGATCTCTAAATCATTGGTTACATCATCTAATGAAATCCCCAACGCTGACAGGGCTTTGAGAACTTCGACCGCAACGCCGTAGTTGCCGGTAATGGTGTTGCCACGTACAACTCCATGATCGATAACCGCATCTAGGGTTGCTTGAGGCATTGTGTTGACGGTGTTAGGCGCGATCAATTCGGTGACATAGCGGGTATCTTCATATGCAGGATCCTTTACCCCAGTAGAAGCCCACAACGGGCGCTGCTTATGTGCACCCTTACTTGCAAGTGCATTCCAGCGATCTGACGCAAACTTATCCTCAAAGAGTTGATAAGCAAGGTGTGCATTTGCGATTGCAGCCTTACCTAGTAGATCTGTTGCTTCTGCCGAGCCGTTCTTTTTCAGAAGTGCATCGATTGATGAATCAATTCTGCTGATAAAAAAGGAGGCGACTGAATGAACTGTAGAAGGATCTTCACACTGTTCGACACCCTTCATGTAAGCCTCAATCACCTGCCCATAGCGCTTGACTGAGAAGATCAAGGTGACATTGACGCTAATACCCGCAGCGATCAACGCGGTGATGGCAGGTAGACCTTCGAACGTTGCAGGTACCTTAATCATTAAATTTGGACGATCAATAATTGACCACAACTCTTTTCCTGCAGAGATAGTTGCGTCAGTCTCATGAGCCAGACGAGGATCTACTTCGATACTGACCCGTCCATCAACACCCTTACTTGCTTGATAAATCGATGTGAAGAGATCGCAGGCCTGACGAACATCATCGGTGGTAAGTTTTTTAACTACCTCATCAACAGTTGCACCTTTGAGCGCTGCGATATCTGCCGCGTATTCGGCTGCGCCACTAATAGCTGCGCTGAAAATACTGGGGTTGGTAGTAACGCCTACAACACCTGCACCTTTGATGCGAGCAGGTAGCGCTTGGGCATCGGTTGAAGTGATCTTGGCGCGAGATAAATCATCGAGCCAGATTGAGGTTCCTGCAGCGCAAACCGCTTGGACCGACATTAGATCGCCTTCCTTACTTGAGCCACAACATTGTCTACCGAGAAACCGAACTCTTTAAACAATCTCTTTGCATCAGCTGATGCTCCGTAATGTTCAAGGGAGATTGCAATACCCGAATCACCAATTAATTCCCGCCATCCCTGTGCGATGCCAACTTCAATGCTGATCTTCACCAGACCAGGGGTGAGCACTGAATCCTTGTAACTTTGATCCTGTTCTGCAAACCATTCAAGACATGGAGCGCTAACAACTCGGACATTAATGCCTTCGGCAGCAAGTGCTGTTTGTGCATCTATCGCCAAGGAAACCTCTGAACCTGTTGCGATCAAGATCGCCTTTGGGTTAGGTAGCTCCTTCAAAATGTAAGCACCCTTAGCTGTGCCAGCTGCAGCTTCACATTGAGAGCGATCAAAGACAGGTAAGTTTTGGCGAGAGAGCAAGATTCCACAAGCACGATCTCGAGTAATGATCTTTCTCCATGCCTCTGTTACCTCATTGGCATCACCTGGGCGAATGACATCTAAACCAGGAATCGCTCGAAGCGCGGCAAAGTGTTCAATCGGTTGGTGGGTAGGACCATCTTCGCCAACTCCAATCGAATCATGTGTCCACACAAAGGTTGCCGGAATCTTCATGAGCGCAGCAAGACGTACCGCAGGGCGCATGTAATCACTAAAGACAGCAAAGGTTCCACCAAAGGAACGGGATAAGCCATGCAGAGTGATTCCATTGAGAATTGAACCCATCGCATGTTCGCGAATTCCAAAGTGGATGATTCGTCCATATGGATTAGCCCCATCAATGGCACTAGTGGCGGGCAGAAATGAACCGCCACCCTTGATGGTGGTGTTGTTAGAACCGGCAAGATCGGCAGATCCTCCCCAAAACTCTGGCAAAACAGCTGCGATTGCATTGATTACTTCTCCAGAAGCTGCACGAGTTGCAACATCTTTTCCGGGTGCAAATACCGGAAGTTGAGCATCCCAGCCGGCGGGCAAAGATCGAGTTTGCAATCGTGTTAACAGCGCTGCTTTATCAGGGTTACCTGTTATCCATTGTTCAAACTTTGTATTCCACTGTTCACGTGTCTGAGCTCCACGATTCTTTACTAATCGTGCATGTGCAAGCACCTCAGCAGGCATTGCAAAGTGCTCATCTGGATTTAGTCCAAGTGCAACCTTGGTCGCCTTAATCTCATCCTCGCCCAAAGCAGAACCGTGTGAACCTGCGGTTCCTTGTGCCTTTGGGGCAGGCCATGCAATAACTGATTTCATTCGAATCAAAGTTGGCTTGCTACTTTCCTTCTTTGCGGCAACCATCGCAGCATCTAATGCTGCAAGATCGACATTCCCATTTGCAGCTGCTGCAACATCGATAACATGCCAGCCGTATGCGCGGTAGCGCGCGGATACATCTTCGGTAAAGGCGTTATGTGTATCGCCCTCGATAGAGATGCGATTGTCATCGTAAATTACATTCAAATTTCCTAGCTCTTGAGTACCGGCCAATGAACTAGCTTCTGCGCTGACTCCCTCTTGCAAATCTCCATCGGAGCAAATTACCCAAATAGAGTGATCAAAAAGTGATTGATTGGCGGGTGCAGCAGGATCTAGTAATCCGCGCTCATACCGAGCAGCCATCGCCATACCGACAGCGGTCGCCACACCTTGTCCTAAAGGACCTGTTGTCATCTCAACACCTGCGGTGTGTCCAAACTCAGGGTGGCCAGGTGTCAGTGAACCCCATGTTCTAAAGCTCTCTAAATCCCTCATCTCTAATCCATAACCACTTAAAAAGAGCTGAATGTAAAGGGTGAGAGATGAGTGACCACAAGACAGAATGAAACGGTCGCGACCAAGCCATTGTGGATCTGATGGATCATGTACTAGATGTCGTTGAAAGAGGTTGTAAGCAACTGGTGCCAGAGACATCGCAGTTCCCGGGTGGCCATTGCCAACCTTCTGAACCGCATCGGCTGCAAGAGCTCTCGCATATGAAACCGCCTGGTCATCTAATGCGCTCCATCCTTGTACTGTGCTCATCTGCTTTCCATTCTCTTTGTCACCGATAACCACACGCGCCATGAAGCGATCCACACTAAGGTCGATCCCACTAAGTGAAACCCGACTAAGAGTTCGGGAAGATCGCTAAACCACTGCACATAACCAATTAATCCCTGACCTAATGCAATGACGAGAAAAATTCTTAATCTCTTCTTTGTGTGTGATGAGACGCCATGGACAACAAACAAGGCCAAGGTAACTCCGAAAAGTGCAATGACAACATCGGCATGTAGCCAGGCCATCGTTCGCAGATCAAATGGGAATCTCTCTGATGTGGCATCTCCTGCATGTGGACCGGTACCGGTCACTAAGGTGCCTAAGAAGAGCACTAAAAACGAGATAGCTATGTGTGCTGTGGCAATCTTTTTTACTAAGGGTGCAGAATCTTCCTTCTCAAAGGGAGCAAATCTTTGTGCCCGAAGAGATGTAGCACCAGCGATCAAAATTATGGACAAGAGAAAGTGTGCAGCAACTGTTGCAGGGTGTAGACCAGTGAGAACTGTGACTCCACCAAGTACGCCCTGTCCTACGATTCCCAATACTTGACCTAGCGCAAGACCGCGCAAATCTTTTCTACCAGCTGCCAAGACGCTCAGCACAACAATGATCGCTGCAAGAACTAAAACAAATGTCAGAAGTCGATTTCCAAATTCGATCCATACCTTTACCTGCTCCTCGACCTGGTAAGGCTTCGGGGTATATGAACCTGGGGTGCACTCCGGCCAGGTGGGGCAACCCAACCCTGAGCCGGTCAATCTCACCGCTCCACCAGTTACTACGATGGCGGCTTGGGCGAAGAGGAGAAATCCGCTAGCCGGGGATAAGGTTCGAACCGCCCGTGCTCGCATTGTCCCCATAGCCGTAGCCTATGACTCCGCCGACCCGCACGCTCCCGAGTGGCTGAACGTGTCGAATTACGACACAATACTGTTGTGAAAATAACCGGAGGACACCAGGTAGGGGATGACTCCCGTACCCGAGATCTTGTCGCCCGCTCAATTCTGGAAAATGGCCCTTCTACCGCCGCGGTTCTGGGAGAGCGTTTAGGGCTCACACCCGCCGGCATTCGACGACACCTTGATCTCCTCGTTGCAGATGGAGTTTTAGAGGCACGTGAGCCTCGCGCATCATCTATTCGCGGTCGAGGTCGACCATCAAAGGTTTTTGTTATGTCAGATAAAGGACGTCAAAGTTTTGAACACTCATATGACGATCTTGCCGTAGCTGCCCTGAAGTTCATGTCCGCACAATCTGGTGAGCATCTTGTTAACGCATTTGCGCAATCACGTGCCGATGATATTGAACGTAAAGCATCGGTAGCGGTTGCTAAGCGATCACACAAGGTAGATGCCCTTGCAACATTTCTCTCAGATCAAGGGTATGCCGCAACTGTCACTGAAAAACCAATGGGACAAGAGTTGTGTCAGCACCACTGTCCTATAGCCCACGTTGCAGCGGAGTTTCCGCAGCTGTGCGAAGCCGAGACTGAAGCTCTCTCTAAAGTTCTTGGAACTCATGTTCAGCGACTAGCAACCATCGCCCATGGTGATGGCGTATGTACAACTTTCATCCCCAAAGCACAGCCAACTAAAAACCAAAGTTCACCAACAAACATAAGCAAGGGAAAGGTCCGTGCATGACTACAGCACATCCAGAACTCGAAGGTCTCGGCAACTACGAATACGGTTGGTCAGACAAGAGCACCATCGGCGATAACGCGAAGCGTGGACTTAATGAGGATGTCGTGCGTGACATCTCAGCTAAGAAATCTGAGCCGCAGTGGATGCTCGACCTTCGTCTTAAAGGCCTTGCCTTGTTTGATAAGAAGCCAATGCCTAACTGGGGTTCAGATCTTTCAGGAATATTCTTTGACACAATCAAATACTTTGTGCGTTCGACTGAGAAGCAGGCAACAACATGGGATGACCTGCCCGATGAGATTAAAAATACCTACGACCGTTTAGGTATTCCTGAGGCTGAAAAGCAACGTTTAGTATCAGGTGTAGCTGCACAGTACGAGTCCGAGGTTGTCTATCACTCGATTCGCGAGGATTTAGAAGCGCAAGGAGTCATTTTCCTCGATACAGATAGCGCCCTTAAGCAGCACCCAGAACTGTTCAAAGAGTACTTCGGAACAGTTATCCCAGTGGGTGATAACAAGTTTGCAGCGCTCAACACATCTGTGTGGTCTGGTGGTTCATTTATCTATGTACCAAAGGGGGTTCATGTAGATATTCCTTTGCAGGCGTACTTCCGCATCAATACCGAGAACATGGGTCAATTTGAGCGCACTCTGATCATCGCTGATGAGGATTCATACATTCACTACGTAGAAGGTTGTACCGCGCCTATTTACAAATCAGATTCACTTCACTCTGCAGTTGTCGAAATCATTGTTAAGAAGGGTGCTCGTGTTCGTTACACCACAATTCAAAACTGGTCTAACAATGTGTACAACTTGGTAACAAAGCGTGCAACTTGTGCTGAGGGTGCAACGATGGAATGGGTCGATGGAAACATTGGATCCAAGGTAACGATGAAGTACCCAGCGATCTTTTTGATGGGACCTCATGCAAAGGGCGAGACTCTGTCTCTAGCTTTTGCTGGAGAAGGTCAGCACCAGGATTCTGGAGCAAAGATGGTTCACGCAGCTCCTTACACATCTTCATCAGTTATTTCGAAATCAGTTGCTCGCGGTGGAGGTCGCACCTCATACCGTGGCTTAGTTCAGGTGCAAGAAGGTGCGCACCACTCGAAAAGCACAGTTAAATGTGATGCGCTTTTGGTTGACACCATCTCTCGCTCCGATACATATCCATATGTGGATATTCGTGAGGATGATGTTTCGATGGGTCACGAAGCTACCGTTTCTAAGATCAGTGATGATCAATTGTTCTATTTGATGTCACGTGGACTTAATGAGGATGAAGCGATGGCGATGATTGTTCGCGGATTTATCGAGCCAATTGCACGCGAACTACCAATGGAGTACGCGCTAGAGCTCAACCGTCTTATTGAACTTCAGATGGAAGGTGCCGTCGGTTAATGTCAGTTTTAACTACTAATTACCTCACACCGACCGGTCGTGAAGAGGCGTGGCGTTTTACGCCACTTAAACGTCTTCGCGGACTTCATGATGGTGCTGCGGTTCAATCAGATCGCGAGTCATTGATTACAAAGGGCGCACTGCCATCTGGAGCCACATTCACTCGTGAGAATTTAGAGCCACTCTCTGCCTCAGATGATGTCATCATCGAACGCGTTAGGGGCGCGGTGAGTTCTGTAGCCCATCTTTCGATTGCGGCAAATACTGAACTCACAGAGCCGATCTTCTTGGGTCGTTCAGCTGGTGGGTTAGATACCGCTGAATTCTCGCGTGTTCGGATCTCACTGGGAACACATGCGGTTGCAACTGTGATCGTTGAAAACACGACAGATACCGTTTTGGCGGAGGATCTAGAGATTTACTTAGCTCCTGGTTCAAATCTTAAGTTTGTAACCCTTCAGGAGTTTGAATCCAAATCTGTTTACACAGCTCGTCATCACGCCATAGTTGATAAGGATGCAACCTTTAAATCAATTACGGTAACAGTTGGTGGAGATGTTGTGAGAATTCTTCCAACAGTTGCCTTTAAGGCACCAGGTGCATCTGCAGATCTTCTTGGTGTTTACTTTGCTACCGCTGGACAGTTCTTTGAGCACCGCAATCATGTTGATCACGCTGTTCCACACGCTAAATCAAATGTGAATTACAAAGGTGCGCTGGCTGGCAAAGATGCACACACTGTCTGGATCGGCGATGTTTTAATTCGTGCCGCCGCTGAAGGCACCGATACCTATGAACTCAATCGTAACCTCTTGCTCTCTGATGGTGCACGTGCTGACTCAGTACCTAACCTAGAGATCGAAACGGGCGAGATCATTGGCGCAGGGCACGCAAGCACAACAGGTCGTTTTGATGATGAGCAGCTCTTTTATTTAATGTCACGCGGAATTGCTATGGCAGATGCTCGACGCCTAGTCGTACGTGGCTTCTTCAATGAAATCGTTACTGAGATCGGAAATGAAGAGGTTCAAAACCGAATCATGGATCGTATCGATAATGAGCTTGAAAAGGCGGCACGCAATGGCTGATCTTGCATTAGACCAAATCGCAGAAGGTAAGCCGGTTCGCATTGAGAAGGATGGCAAAGGTATCTGTGTAGCGCGCGTGGGAGATGAGGTGTTTGCAGTAGCAGACACCTGTACCCATTCAGAGGCATCGCTTTCTGAAGGTGATGTCACAGGTTTCAAAATCGAATGCTGGCTCCATGGAGCAGAGTTTGATCTTCGCACCGGGGAGGCGTTAACTCTTCCAGCAAACATTCCACTAGAGACGTATGCAGTATCAATTGACGGAAACGCCGTCACGGTAGAGATTTAGTAACCAGAGAAGAGAGAAAAAAATGAGCACACTAGAAATCCGCAACCTGCAGGTCTCTGTCAATACAGATGAAGGAATGGTCGAGATCCTTAAGGGAGTAGATCTGACTATCGAGTCAGGCCAGACCCACGCCATTATGGGTCCAAATGGTTCAGGTAAATCAACTCTTGCTTACTCAATTGCAGGACACCCTAAGTACACCATTACAGGCGGCACAGTAACTCTCGATGGTGCTGATGTTCTCGACATGACAGTTGATGAACGTGCAAAGGCGGGGTTGTTTCTTGCGATGCAGTACCCAGTAGAAGTTCCTGGAGTATCTGTATCTAACTTCCTTCGTACCGCAGCAACGGCGCTACGTGGAGAAGCGCCAAAGCTTCGTACATGGGTGGGAGAAGTAAAGGATGCTATGGAAGCTCTTAATATGGATCCAGCCTTTGCCACTCGAAATGTAAATGAAGGATTCTCAGGTGGAGAAAAAAAGCGCCATGAAATCATGCAGCTTGAACTTCTCAAGCCAAAGATGGCAATTCTGGATGAAACAGATTCAGGTCTAGATGTTGATGCACTTCGTATCGTTTCAGAGGGTGTCAATCGTGCCAAGGCTGCAAATAATTTGGGCGTCATTTTGATCACCCACTACACCCGTATCCTGCGCTACATCAAGCCTGATTTCGTGCACGTCTTTGCTAATGGTCGCATCGTGGAACAAGGTGGAGCAGAGCTAGCTGAAAAGCTAGAAGCAAGTGGTTACGCAGATTACGTAAGCAAGTAAAAAACTATGTCTTTCAACGTTGCGGATATACGCAGAGATTTTCCAATCTTTGAGCGTACTATTCGCGACGGAAAAAAACTGGTCTACCTAGATAGTGGAGCTACTAGTCAGAAGCCACTGTCTGTAATTGAGGCTGAGAGTAATTTCTACAAGTTTAATAACGCCGCTGTACATCGTGGTGCTCACCAACTTGCTGAAGAAGCAACGAATGCGTATGAAGGTGCCCGCTCCAAGGTTGCCAATTTCTTGGGGGCAACAGTTGATGAGATCGTCTTTACAAAGAATGCAACTGAGTCTTTAAACCTGATCGCCTATGCGATGGGTAATGCGCAACCAGGATCTCGTTTTGAGGTCACATCTCAGGATCACATCGTCGTAACTGAGATGGAGCACCATGCCAACCTGATTCCTTGGCAACAACTGGCTGCTCGAACAGGAGCATCCCTGTCATGGTTTGAGGTAACAGCTGATGGTCGATTAGATCTCTCAAAGATTGATTCGGTTATAACTGAGAATACAAAGGTTGTAGCTCTAACCCATCAATCAAATGTCCTGGGAACAATCAATCCGCTGGAAGCAATTGTTAAACGGGCACATGCGGTTGGCGCCGTTGTTGTGCTTGATGCATGTCAATCTGTTCCCCATATGCCGATTGATGTTACAAAACTGGGAGTTGATTTTCTAACCTTCTCGGGCCACAAAGCGGTAGGTCCAACGGGTGTCGGTGTTTTGTGGAGTTCGGTTCTAGCAGAGCTTCCTCCCTTTCTCTTCGGCGGATCTATGATTGAAACGGTCACAATGACATCGGCAACATGGGCTCCTGCTCCTCGAAGATTTGAAGCTGGTGTTCCCAACATGGCTCAGGCGGTCGGACTTGGCGCCGCAATTGATTACTTATCTGCAATCGGCATGGATGCAATTTTTAAACATGAGGTTGAGTTAACGGGTTACCTGATTGACGGATTATTGGCGTTACCAGAGCTTTCTATTGTCGGACCTAACAACACAGAGGCTCGTGGTGGTTCAGTGTCCTTTACTGTAGGCCAGATTCATCCACATGATCTTGGACAGTACCTCGATAGTCAGGGCGTTGCGGTTCGAACGGGTCATCACTGCGCCTGGCCATTGACGAGAAAACTTGGAGTACCGGCAACAACTCGTGCCTCCCTCTATTTATACAATGATGAATCAGATTGTGATGCTCTATTTACCGCAATCATGGGTGCACAGAAATACTTCGCGTGATGGAGTTAGATAGCCTTTATCAAGAGGTGATCTTGGATCACTACAAGCACCCACTCAATAAGGGCTTATCAGATACGTATGGTGCTCAGGTTCATCACATCAACCCTAGTTGCGGAGATGAAATCACCTTGAATATCTCCGCTAAGGATGGGGTTATCACCTCTATTACTTGGGATGGAGTCGGATGTTCTATTTCCCAAGCAAGTGTTTCGATAGCAAGTGATTTATTGGTGAACAAGAGTTTCCAAGAGGCGGATTCGATACTTCAAGAGTTCACTGAGCTGATGCAGAGCAAAGGCACCAAAGAAGGAAATCCAGATGTCTTGGAAGATGCGGTGGCCTTGGCAGGTGTTTCCAAGTTTCCCGCACGCATTAAGTGCGCCCTACTGGGGTGGATGGCCTTTAAGGATGCAGCAGTTAGAATTACGACTACAAATAGGGGAGAGTAAATATGGCTACTAGCGTTGATGATGTCACAGAGGCGATGAAGGATGTTGTTGATCCAGAACTTGGCATCAATGTTGTTGATCTTGGCCTTATTTACGATGTGATGGTTGATGAAGCCAACATTGCGATTCTCAACATGACCTTAACTTCGGCGGCCTGCCCACTTCAAGATGTGATCGAGGATCAAACTCGCGCAGCACTTGCCGGAATGACAACTGATGTAAAGATTAATTGGGTATGGATGCCACCTTGGGGCCCAGACAAGATCACCGATGATGGAAGAGATCAGCTGCGCGCTCTTGGCTTCACCGTTTAATTATGTCCATGCATGCAGCGTGGATGACCCACCGCTCGATGACCGCAGATCCTTCAGTGAAGGAGCAAAAGCTTAAGCCAGGAACTGTGAAGAGAATCTTCTCCTTTGCACGCCCGTATAGAACAAACATCATCATTTACTTAGCAACCGTTGTAGTGGATGCTGCATTAATCGTCGCGACACCATTACTGCTCAAACGCCTTATCGATGATGGTGTAATTCCTAAGGATCCAACGGTTGTAACCAATCTAGCTATCCTGGTTGGGTTGCTTGCGATTGCAGATGCTGGCATCAATATGCTGGGACGATACTTTTCATCGCGTATCGGAGAAGGCCTTATTTATGATCTTCGATCTTTGGTCTTTGCTCATGTTCAAAAGCAATCCATCGCTTTCTTCACACGCACACAAACAGGTGCCTTAATCTCCAGAATTAACTCAGATGTAATTGGTGCACAACAGGCTTTTACCGCAACCTTGTCAGGTGTGGTCAGCAATGTCGTAAGTCTGGTTTTGGTCACAATCACTATGTTGATTCTGTCGTGGCAGATAACAATCTTCTCGCTTTTACTACTGCCTGTTTTTCTCATTCCCACCAAATGGGTAGGTCGTAGGTTGCAATCCCTCACCCGCGAATCCTTTGGCGTAAATGCTGAGATGTCGAGCACCATGACTGAGCGTTTCAATGTGTCAGGTGCGATGCTTGTAGCGTTATACGGCGAACCAGATCGTGAACGTGAGTACTTTAGAAGTCGTGCCCGACGGGTAGCTGATATTGGTATCAAGATGGCGATGCTTAATCGTCTCTTTTTTATTGCTCTCACCAGCGTTGCGGCGATTGCAACAGCCTTTGCTTATGGAATTGGTGGACATCTTGCCATCAAGGGCGGAGTAACCGTTGGAACACTTCTAGCAATAACCGCACTGCTTGCTCGCCTCTATGGTCCATTGACCGCGCTCTCAAATGTACGGATTGATGTAATGACATCACTTGTTTCCTTTGAACGAGTTTTTGAGGTTCTAGATTTAGAGCCTATGGTGAAAGATCGCCAGAACGCTGTTGTTCTGAAAACTACCGAACCCCGCATTGAGTTTAAGAATGTTAACTTTTCCTATCCACGCGCTGAAGAGATCTCTCTGGCATCACTTGAATCAGCTGCAAAGGCTGAAACGGTGCAGAGCGGTCAGGTCTTACGAGATCTCTCCTTTGTTGCAGCTCCCGGAACAATGACCGCGCTCGTTGGTCCATCAGGTGCGGGCAAGACAACTATCAGCGCACTGTTACCCCGCCTTTACGATGTGACAGATGGTGGTATTTCTATCGATGGACATGACATTCGTGATTTAACCCTTGAGTCTTTGCGAGATTCAATTGGTGTAGTAATGCAGGATGCTCATCTTTTCCATGAAACGATTGCGGAAAATCTTCGTTACGCTAAACAGGATGCAACCGAGGCAGAGATGATGGAAGCCTGCAAAGCCGCTCAAATCTGGAGTTTGATTGAATCACTTCCTAATGGTTTAGAAACCATGGTGGGAGAGCGGGGCCATCGCCTCTCTGGTGGCGAGAAACAGCGTTTAGCGATCGCCCGTTTGCTGCTTAAGTCACCAGCTGTAGTTATCTTGGATGAGGCAACCGCCCATCTTGATTCTGAGAATGAACAGTTGGTTCATGCAGCGCTACAAACCGCGCTCAAGGGACGCACCAGTATTGTGATCGCACATCGCTTGAGCACGGTACGAGATGCTGATCAGATCTTGGTACTAGAAAAGGGTGCCATCGTCGAGCGAGGAACTCATGATGAATTGGTGGTTAAAGGTGGGCTGTACTCAGAGCTTTACAACAGACAGGATTTAACGGGTACGCCTAATTAAGAAACGCCCATAAATAATTAAGCCGCCGAAAAAGAGCCATTGAAGGGCATAAGCCATATGAGGTCCATCGCTCAGAGATGGGAGTTGAGCGGGTGCAGCTGGGGTAAGTGATGGATCAGAGCCACTGAGCAGATCTAGATAATACTTTTCCGTATCCAATTGGGATTGCGCATTGAGCTCTGAGACCAATCCTTCTCCCGATCCTGGCAATGCAAAGAAGGATCCACGCGGTAATGAGGAGTCCAAACGAAACCTTCCTGAAATCTCTACCTGACCATCAGGAACAGTTGTGACAGTCGGGGGAGTCGTTGCGGTTGCTCCAGCTTGAACCCAGCCTCGATCTACCCAAAATCTTTCACCCGTACTACTTGTGAACAAGGTTAAAACTTCGTACCCGTACTTTCCTTCTGAGTAGCGATTTCGAAGAAGAATTTGCTTGCTTTGATCAAAGCTGCCAGTTGCAGAAACCTTTCGCCATTCATTTTTTGCATACTCATCATCAATCGCTTTGAGATTAATTACCTCTTGTGCGATCCGCTCTTGGATAATTGTGTTGCGCGCATGTCTATCTACTCCACGCTGATACTGCCACTGAGCAGCCCAGATACATAAAACAACCATTGCTATAGCTATAAGGGTCTTAAAGAAAGCCCAAGGCTCTTTGCTCTTTAGCTCAGACGACATAAATCAATCGAGCGCTAGCGGCTTGTCTTCTACGATGTCAGAGCCACGAGTAACTGTCTCCCGGCCCGCATTTGCGATGACCACAGCAAAGTAGGGAAGTGTTACAGCGCCAGCTAAGGCAATCCAGCGATATGGGCTCGGAAGAATTACAGTGAGTACAAAACAGGCGGTTCTAATCATCATCGAGATGAAGTACCTCTTTTGGCGACCAGCTTGATCACGGGTAAGCGCATTTTGCGCACTCGTGATATCAAAAATCTTCTTTTCTTTGGCCATGGAGCAAGAGTAACGCTCGGCGCGCACCTTCGCTTCTTTTGAATACTCCGAGGTAGCCAGTAGGTTTTAGGTATGAGTTCAATCGCGCTTGTCACTGGCGGAAACCGTGGAATTGGTTTAGCAATCGCTCAATCGCTGCAAAGGGCTGGACACGATGTAGTTATCACCTACCGCACAGGTTCGGCACCTGCGGGGTACAAATCGGTTCAGATGGATGTCACCAGTACCGAGAGCGTGGATGCTGGATTTGCATCGATCGAGCAGCAGTGGGGAATCCCTGAGATTGTTGTTGCCAACGCCGGAATTACTAAAGATGGTTTAGTCATGCGCATGAGCGATGAGGATTTTGAATCTGTCATCGATGCAAATCTGACCGGTGCCTTTCGTGTTGCTCGTCGAGCTACCAAGGGTCTGCTCAAATTGAAGCGTGGACGTCTGATCTTTGTAGGTTCAGTAGTTGGAGCTCTAGGTTCTGCTGGGCAGGTTAATTACTCTTCATCTAAATCTGGACTGGTCGGAATGGCACGCTCTTTCGCTCGTGAACTTGGTAGCCGCGGAGTTACAGCTAATGTGATCGCACCTGGCTTTGTAGAGACTGATATGACAGCAAACCTGGATGAAAAGCGCCGTAGTGAAATCGCTGGCTCTGTTCCGCTAGGTCGTTTCTGTACTGCTGAAGAAATCGCCGATGTCGTAACCTTTATTGCATCTCCACAAGCAAGTTACATCTCTGGTGCCTTAATCCCAGTAGATGGCGGATTAGGAATGGGACACTAAATGGGAATCCTCGAAGGCAAAAAGATCCTGGTGACAGGAGTCTTAACAGATGCCTCAATTGCATTTCATATCGCTCGTTTAGCTCAGGAGCAGGGCGCAGATGTGATCCTTACTGGCTTTGGTCGCGCACTGTCATTAACAACTCGAATCGCTGGCCGCTTACCTAAACCCTGCCCTGTTATCGAACTTGATGTCACAAGTGATGCAGATTTAGCAGCTCTTGAATCTCGAGTTAGGGAACACTTCCCACAAGGTTTAGATGGAGTTGTGCACTCAATCGGTTTTGCACCCGAGGCCGCTCTCGGTGGAAACTTTCTCAATACGCAGTGGGAGGATGTTGCTACCGCGGTTCAAGTATCGGCTTTCTCACTGAAATCCTTAACGATGGCGGCGCGTCCACTCTTTAGAGATGGTGGATCAGTTGTTGGCTTAGATTTTGATGGACAGGTAGCCTGGCCAAAGTATGACTGGATGGGTGTTGCAAAGGCGGCGTTGGAGGCGACCTCTCGATACCTCGCCCGTGATCTCGGAGCTGAAAATATTCGCATCAACCTCGTTGCGGCAGGTCCGATTAAGACGATCGCTGCAAAGTCGATTCCAGATTTTGAAAGGTTTGAGCATCTTTGGGATGAACGATCTCCACTTCATTGGGATGTGAACGATCCCGTTCCAGCCGCCCAGGCGGTAGTGGCCTTGTTATCGGATTGGTTCCCTAAGACCACCGCCGAGATCATCCATGTTGATGGCGGTTTCCACGCTATGGGCGGATAGCGCTCCACGCTCAATTTCGCCTTTTTCGCCCCATGCGGGTAGCCTTTGCTCCAGACCAGTGGCGTAACAACCACTGCAAGAGGAGTTACCGCTCCCACCTTCATCGCCACTAGTGCGGGCTGGTTTGTCGGATAAGAGATGTATTTCTCTTGCCCTTGCGGTTTTCTTTTGCAGCGCTGTTACACCAAAGC
>CAMDCL010000010.1 GCA_945890205.1 Bifidobacterium breve
CTCAAACGCCAACTGCGTGGTCTTGCTTCAGGCGGGGTTTACATAGCTAACTGCATTACTGCAATTACTGGTGGTCTCTTACACCACCGTTTCACCCTTACCAACTTTCGTTGGCGGTTTACTTTCTGTTGCACTGTTCCCGCGGATTGCTCCGGGTGGGAGTTACCCACCGCCTTGCTCTACGAAGTCCGGACTTTCCTCGGCGTCTTACGACAACGCGGTGATCCGGGCGACTCTTCTAAGGTAAAGAGTACGCGAGATTAGTAGCGCTATGTAATGAGTTCCTTTAGGGTGGCACCCATGATTACGACTGTTGATGCCGACTTCCTAGCTCTACCTCTCGAAAAAACCTCTGATGCGGCGATTAGTACAGCCACAGGCGCGGGTGCTTCTCATGTCGATGTGCGTATTGAGCGCACCCGAACTGGGTTGTTGTCCCTGCGTGATGCAAAACCCGAGACTCAATCAGATGAGACCAACTTTGGAATTGGAGTGCGCGTCATCGTTAATGGCGCATGGGGTTTTGCCTCATCTCCAGATGTAAGTTTAGAAACAGCGCAGAAGCTAGCAATGACTGCGGTTGCGATGGCAAAGACTTCGAAGCCTTTGTCAACAGATGAGGTTTCACTTGTGCCAGAACCGGTCTATGCAAAGAAGAGTTGGGTCTCTGCTTACGAAATCGATCCATTTTCAGTAACTGATGCAGATAAGAAGGATCGCCTTGCTTCGCTTAGTTCAAAGTTGCTTGCTGCCAAGGGTGTAAACCACACAAGCGCACATACGATGTATGTGAAAGAACAGAAACATTATGCAGATTCTGCGGGAACCAGCACGACGCAGCAACGAGTTCGCGTGCAGACACAGATCGAAGCGATTTCAATTGGCGACCATGGTTTTGAATCCATGAGAACCCTTGCTCAACCAGCTGGTTACGGTTGGGAGTGGATGGGTAACTCAATCTGGAACTGGGATGCAGAGATCGATCAGCTTCCAACTCTGCTTGCGGAAAAGGTTGTAGCTCCATCGGTTGAGCCAGGTCGTTACGATCTTTTGATTCACCCATCAAATCTTTGGCTGACGATTCATGAGTCGATTGGTCACGCAACAGAACTTGATCGTGCAATTGGTTACGAGGCAAATTACGCAGGTACCTCATTTGCTACACCAGACAAACTGGGCACATTGAAGTATGGATCTGAGTTAATGAATGTGACTGGAGATCGCAGTACTGAGCATGGCCTCAGTACTGTTGGTTGGGATGATGAGGGTGTTGCGGCACAACGCTGGGATATCGTCAAAGATGGAGTTTTGGTTGGTTACCAACTAGATCGCCGTATTGCAGCGGTAGTGAACAAAGAGCGCAGTAATGGCTGTGCTTACGCTGATTCTCCGGCACATGTTCCGATTCAGCGCATGCCAAATGTTTCCTTGCAGGCAAATCCAACAGGACCAACCCTTGAGAAGTTAATCGAATCCGTTGAAGATGGTATTTACATCTTGGGAGACAAGTCCTGGTCTATCGATATGCAGCGCTATAACTTCCAATTTACTGGCCAACAGTTCCATCGCATTAAAAATGGAAAGCTTGTTGGTCAGTTAAAGGATGTTGCTTATCAAGCAACAACGACAGATTTCTGGGGATCGATGAAGGCTGTTGGTGGTCCATCTACCTATGTTCTAGGTGGTGCCTTCAACTGCGGTAAAGCTCAACCAGGACAGGTCGCGGCGGTTAGCCATGGATGTCCAGCTGCGGTGTTCGACAAAGTCAATGTTCTCAATACAGTTGCGGAGGCGAGCAAGTGATTTCAGCTCAAGATCTCGTTGAAAAGATTCTGGCTCGTTCGACAACTGATGATTGCATCGTTGTAGTCCAGGACAGCACCCAAGCCAATCTGCGTTGGGCAAGCAGCACCCTGACAACTAATGGTGTGATTCAACAGCGCAGCGTTACAGTAATTTCATTTGTTGCAATGGATGGATCCATGGCATCGGGTGCGGTTACTCGTACCAATGTTGATGAGAGCGATATCGATGCAATTCTTGCTGAAGCAACCGCTTCGGCAAAGGCATCGGGTGCGGCTGAAGATTTCGCACCCCTTGCCCGTGATGTGGCCTTTGGAGATTGGAGCGCTGCACATACTCCAACTGGTCCAGAGGTTTTCTCTGGCTTTGCTCCAGAACTTGGCGACATGATGCGCCGTTCAAAGTCAGATTCAATTGAGCTCTTTGGTTACGCCGAGCACACCCACCAAAGTATTTGGGTTGGTTCAAAGGGTGGAATGAGACTTCGTCACGATTCACCAGTGGGAAGAGTTGAGATGACGGGTAAGTCGCATCAGCGTTCACGCTCAACCTGGGATGGTGTTGAAACCCATGACTTTAAAGATGTTTCTGTTGCTGCAATCGATGCCAATATCCGCCAGCGTTTAGAGTGGCAGGCCAAGAAGATTGATGTTCCTGCAGGGCGATACGACACAATTTTTCCTTCAGGATCAATTGCAGATATCTACGTCTACATGATGTGGGTTTCTGGCGGGCGCGATGCCCATGAAGGGCAGAGCGTCTTTTCAAAGAAGGGCGGCGGCACTCGCGTTGGAGAAAAACTCTCCAATGTAGGGCTGCAATTATTTAGTACACCGACCCATCCGGTGCTTGCTGGCTCTCCATTTGTATCAGCATCGACTAGTAGCTCATTTACTTCGGTCTTTGATAACGGTCAAAAGCAATCGCAGGTTGATTGGATTAAAGATGGCGTCTTGCAATCTTTAATCCAGACCCGCGCTAGCGCCAAGCTCACCTCGCTTCCATACACACCATTTGGTGACAACTTGATCATGAGCGTTGATGGAGGAAGCGGAAAGCTTGAAGATCTTGTAAAGAAGGTTGATAACGGATTGCTTCTGACAACGCTCTGGTACATCCGCATGGTTGATCCAAACTCATTGCTTCTAACTGGCCTGACTCGTGATGGTGTTTACTTCGTCAAAAATGGCGAGGTTCAGGGAGCTACAAACAACTTCCGTTGGAATGATTCACCAGTCAGCGCACTTTCACGTATCGCTCATGCAGGTGCTACTGAATGGACTCAACCACGTGAATGGGCCGGAGACATGACCAGCATGTCTGTTCCACCGATGGTTATTAAAGATTTCAATATGTCGACTGTGAGCCCAGGTAATTAATCCTTTTTCTCACCATGCAGATGAGGCTTTTTCGCACTTGTGATGCGTCCACCATGTGCATGTGCAGTTGGATCACTCTTGGACTTAATAAGGCTTGCTACCGTTGAAACAACGAGAATCAAAGCAATTACCATCAAGCTGCCGACTGTCGGAATCTTTGGAACTTCGACCCAAACTTCGTGCAGATAGGTCAGAATCAACTTCACGCCAATAAACATCAGAATCATTGATAGGCCTAGTGATAGATAAATCAGCTTGTCTAACAAGCCCTTGAGCAGGAAGTACAGGGCACGCAATCCAAGGAGTGCGAAGGCGTTTGCTGCAAATACAAGGAATGGCTCCTGCGTTACACCAAAGGTTGCGGGAATTGAATCAAGTGCAAATAACAGGTCGGTAGATGCGATTGCAATCATTACCAAGAACATTGGTGTTGCGATGCGCTTTCCATTTAGACGTGTAAAAATCTTTGATCCATCATATTCATCGGTCATTGCAACACGTTTGCGGATTGACTTTACAAGTGGGTTGTCCTCAGGTGTTGGATCCTCATCCCAGTGTTTGAACAGACCTACACCGGTCCAGATCAAGATTGCACCAAAGATTACAAATGTAAAGCTAAATGCTGCCAGTGCTGCTGCCCCAACAGCAATGAATATTGCTCGTAGGACCAGTGCCAGAATCACACCAAACATCAATACACGTTGGTGGTAGATCGATGGCACTTTAAATTGAGCCAAAATTATTATGAAAACAAAGAGGTTATCTACAGATAGTGATTTCTCGACCAAGTAAGCAGCAAAGTATTCGGTTCCAAATTGCGAACCAGCTGATTGCCAGACCCAGACACCAAATGCGATTGCAACGCCAATATAAAAAATAGACCATATTGCCGCCTCTTTAAACATTACATCGTGAGGTTTACGGCTTACGGTTAGTAGGTCAACGACAATCAGGGCAATAATGGCACCGACGACCAGCGCCCACGTCAAAAGGGTTACATCCATGAAATTCACCTGTTTCGTTAAAGGGGCCAAATGCCAAGGTCTTCCTCAACCGCTAGCTATTTACAAACTAGGTGGTCGCAGCTCCGGGATATTTCTATCCGTATTGACGAAGATGCCGAACGAGGTACTCCCCTTAACGTAGGTAAATACTATGTTCCTAAAATTGTGTATGCAAATCCAATCGCACAAACCTCTATTTTCATCTTGTAATCAGGCTGTGAATAGGACACAGTTCACAAGTGCAAACAGGTAGAAGTGTTGTTTACGCCCGAAATGGAGGGGCCGCCGCAAGCCAGCCTCTGGCTGTCAGCGCGGCGATCAACATCCTCAAGCAGGGTGGTTCATTTATTGATGCTGCGATTGCATTAAGTGCGGTTATCTGCGTAGTCGAACCCGGCGCTTCTCATTTGGGTGGGGATGCATTTCTAGTTACCCATCATGCAGCCAGTAAAACCAACCTGGCATTTAATGGCAGTGGAGAAGGTTCACATGCAGCCACACCTGAAAACTATAAAAATGGGATTCCACTGCATGGATATAAATCTGGAACTGTTCCAGGTTTAGTCTCAACCTGGTTTGAAGCCCATCAACGGTATGGGAAGTTGCCGATGGCAACTTTATTGGCTCAGGCGATCGATTATGCAGAAAATGGCTTTCCAGCAAACACTGGATTTGTCCGCAGAATTGCTGGGCACCTTACGATTGTGCCAGAGACTGCGCTTTTCAAAGACATGGGTGTCGATGTAAATGTAAAGATCGGTGATTTAGTTGTTCAAAAGGATTTAGCGCGCTCACTTCGCGAGATCGCAGAAGGTGGAAGAGCAGCATTTTACGAAGGTCACATCGCACAGCAATTGATCAAGGGATCTGATGGTTGGTTCAATAAAGAGGATTTGAAGAACCACACAACACGAGTTTTAGATCCGTTGTCAGTTAAGTATCGAGATATTACGGTTTATGGACAGCCTCCCCCAACCCAGGGAATGATCCTGATGGAAGAGCTCTTGCTCAATGAAAGATTTGATATCGCATCACTTTCTGAGACCGATCGCATCCACGTGGGTGTTGAATCAAAGAAGATTGGTTTTGCCGACCGTAATGCGATTTTGGGTGACCCCGAGTTCATCACAGTCAACACTGAAAGGATTTTATCTAAAGCGCATATTGATCAACGTGCGGCCCAGATTTCAATGAATTCGGCAGGTAGTGACGTTGCAGCTATTGGCGAAGGTAGCGATACAACCTACTTTTTAGTGGCAGATTCGCACGGTAATGCCGTTTCTTGGATTCAATCTGTATTCCATGGCTTCGGAAGTTCATGGGTTATTCCTGAGACTGGAATCATTTTGAACAATCGCTTGACTGGATTTTCGCTAGATCCACAATCCCCCAACATCATCGCTCCGGGTAAGCGCCCAGCGCACACACTCAATGCATTTACAGCGGTGCGTGCTGATGGTTCTTTGTACCTAGTGGGCGGAACACCTGGTGCCAATATTCAAGTGCAAACAAATTTGCAACTGCTTGTTAATCTCATTGATTTGAAGATGAATGTGCAGGAGGCAACTGAAGCGCCACGATGGCAACATTTAAATGCTCCTGGTCAAAGCTCTGAGGATGAAAAGGGTCCAGGCGTTCTTGAGGTAGAAAACAGGGTCTCGAACCTTGTTTTGGATGAGCTACGAGCAAAGGGCCATGATGTTCGCCCACTAGCTGCTTGGGGACATGGCTCATCAGTTCAATTGATGGAGGTTCTTCCTAATGGAAGCTACGCATTTGGATCAGACCCTCGTTGCGAAGGCCATGCTTCAGGTATCTAGCGCAAAGGTTGGTTTTTAGAGAGAAGCTAGAGCTTCATCAAGAACACTCAGCGCATCCTTTAGAAGTTCATCTGTAATTACAATTGGTGGCAGGAAGCGAACAACATTTGAGTATGTTCCAGCTGTAAGGACTAACACGCCCTTGCTCTGGCAATACTTAGTGATTGCATTCATCGCCGCTGTGTTTGGTGTCTTAGTACCTGGCTCTACCAGCTCAATCGCTTGCATTGCACCGCGTCCACGAACCTCGCCAATTACAGGGTACTTAGCTTGCATTGCGCGAAGTGAATCACCAAGAATCTGTCCTATGTGGTTAGCGCGAGCGACAAGGTTTTCTTCCTGAATTGTCTCAATTGCGCCAAGTGCTGCCGCGCATGCGATTGGGTTTCCACCGTATGTTCCGCCGAGGCCAGAGACATGGACCGAATCCATAATCTCGGCGCGAGCGGTTACGCCTGCAAGTGGCAAACCGCCGGCAATGCCCTTAGCTGTAACGATCATATCTGGCACAACATTTTCATTTTCAACGGCAAACATATTTCCGGTGCGAGCAAAACCGGTTTGGACCTCATCAGCGATAAAGATAATGCCATTGTCAGTTGAGTACTTAGAAAGGGCTGGCAAAAATCCCTTCGGTGGAACGATAAATCCACCCTCACCCTGAATTGGTTCAATCAAAATCGCTGCAACGTTGTGGGCACCGATCTCTTTATCGATCTTGTGTGTGACCATCTCGATTGCATCTTCAGTAATGGTTGCCTGATCGCCTACCCAATGGAATGAGTACGGCATTGGCACGCGATAGATCTCGGGTGCAAATGGTCCAAAGCCTTCTTTGTATGGCATGTTCTTTGCGGTCAACGCCATAGTTAGATTGGTGCGTCCGTGGTATCCGTGTTCAAAAACAACGATCGCCTGACGCTTTGTGTAGTTACGAGCGATCTTGATTGCATTTTCTACAGCCTCAGCACCTGAGTTAACAAGGATAGACTTTTTCTTAAATGTACCAGGTGTTAATGAATTCAGCTTTTCACAGACTTCGATGTAGCCCATGTATGGAGCAACGGTAAAACAGGTGTGTGTAAATGCTTGAACCTGATCGATCACACGATCGACAACGCGTTGTGCTGAGTTTCCAACACCAGTAACACCAATACCTGAACCCAGATCAATGATCTGATTGCCATCGATATCCAAAAGAATCGCATCACTTGCGCGTTCGACTACAACTGGAAAAGCCAGTCCAAGTCCCCCAGATGTCGCCTCACTGCGGCGCTGTAGCGCCTCGAGAGATTTTGGTCCCGGAATAGCGGTAACCAACCGACGCTCTTGAGTCAATGCGGTAAGTGTTGTCATGGGTAAAGTCTAAGCCATCATTTCCTACTCGCGAGTCCATTGGTTAGGCTTAGAAGATGAACTCGGAGTTAAGAAAGAGTGCACCTCTATTAGATGCCTATTTAGGCTACTTCGAAACTCAGCGCACAGCTTTCACAATTCCAGGCCATAAACAAAAGGCCTATCGATTAGATCAAGGCCTCGGAACTGTCGTGGATTCAGATACTCCTCTGTATGGTGGACTTGATGAGATAAAACTTACTGAGGGAACTCTTAAGAAAGCAGAGGAGTTAGCCGCATCACTATGGGGCGCCGATTACGCACGGTTTTCAACTGGTGGATCAACCCATGCTAATCAGGCGATTATTTTGGCCTTGGGAAAACCAGGTGACAAGGTTGCGATCACCCGTACCGCTCATCGTTCAGTCCTAAGTGCACTTGTCTTAACAGGGTTAGAACCGATTTGGTTAACCCCAGAGATTGATGAAACAACCGGTGTCCCTACCGGGATTCCTGTTTCAGAGCTAGAGCGTGTGCTAGATCAAAAACCTATTGCACTCTTATTAACAGAGCCTGGCTACTTGGGAGCGATCTCAGATCTTCCTGCACTGATTTCAAAGGCACATGAGAACTCAATTCCTGTAGTCATCGATGCAGCATGGGGTGGACACTTTGGCTTTAACTCAAAGCTTCCTCAACATGTACTACAACTTGGTGCCGATGCATTAATTACTAGCGTTCATAAAGCATTGCCAGGCTATAGCGCATCTGCATTGTTGTTGGCACAGGGCAAGTTTTTAAACCTAGACCGAATTGAGCAGAGTTTTGAGACGACACATACGACATCACCGGCCGGTGCACCGCTTGCCTCAATCGATGGCTGTCGCGCTTTGCTACAAAGCCGTGGAGATCAGTTAACTGGCGATCTCTTGAAGTATGTCAATGATTTCAAGGCGCAGGTTCAATCACACTTTGAAAAACCAATCTTTCTCAACAGCAGCGACTTTGCTGCTGGACGTTTTGACCCAGTCAAGATTGTCTTACGAGCAAATATTCTTGGAGTTTCAGGGGTAGATATCGAAAAGGAGCTGCAAAAGGTAAATATCCGGGTTGAGATGGCTGATCAGGACACCATCGTTTTCCTTGCAACCCTTGCTGATAACCCTGATGATTTCTCAGTTCTATCAGCGGCTTTGGTGAAAATTTTAAAAACTCTTAAGGCAACACCTCGACCAACTCAAACTTCTTTAAGCTGGTCAATTGTTCCAACTGTGGCGGTATCTATGCGGGATGCCTATTTTGCAGATACTGAATTTGTTTCCGCGCAAATGGCGATCGGAAGGGTGAGCGCAGATCTGATCGCACCATATCCGCCTGGTGTAGCTGTTGTGGCACCAGGAGAAGTGTTAACTGAGCAGATTGTCTCTGGATTATCTACGACACAAAAGGCCGGGGTACGAATCGCCTATGCAAGTGATCCAACCCTTGCAACCTACCGAGTAATTAAGTAGAAATTAACGCAGGTGTGCCTGTTCATTTAAGGTACGCAGGGCACGTAAACCATCACTTGGCCAAATGCTAACCGTTGTGATTGAACATGGTGAAACATCAATATGGAAGATACTTTCCGCTGGCGCACCGATGACAACTTTAACCGCTGACTTTATGGTGCCGTTATGGGTAACAACTGCAACACGTTGTCCTGGAAACTCTGCCGCGATTTGATTGAGGGCTGCATCAACACGTAAGGCAACGCTGTCATAGGACTCACCCTGTGGCGGTGCAAAACCTGTAGAGGAGATCCAGGATTGATAATCACCTGGATACTTTTCCTTTACCTCATCGATTGAAAGTCCATCCCAGACTCCAAATGAACATTCAATCCAAGCCTCTTCAAACACAATGGGTAGACCTGTTTGCCGGGAAAGTGCTTCAGCGGTTTGAGTAGTTCTCTTGAGAGGCGAGGCGATAATTACATCGGGATTGAACTGTGCAACCGCTGCTGCAACCTTTTCAGCTTGCTCCAGACCAATATGGGTCAGTTCAGGATTTAGTTCACCATCACCTGAAAACCTCTTAAAGGGGGTCAAGATAGTTTCGCCATGGCGAATCAAAAATATAGTTGTTGCCTTTTCAGTAGAGAGTAAACGCTCCGTTAAGTAGTTTTGCTGAGTTTGAATGAGTTCGCCGCCACCTGCCTGTTGGTCAAGGGCCTTATTTGCAAGTCGATCTGCATGCGAGTTCTCATCACGTGGAATCCATGTGTAGTTCACTAAGGATGGGTTATGAGCCGAGCGTGCAGATTGAGCAAGAACTCTCATATCCGCATGCTTAATCTGCCAGCGACCTGACATCTGTTCTACAACTAGTTTGCTATCCATCTTTACATCAACTGTTGCCGTTGAATCAATCTCATTAATCGCCGTAAGTCCGGCAATAAGGCCGCTGTATTCAGCAACGTTGTTGGTTGCAACCCCGATGAAATCAAAGAGCTCAGCAATAATCTTGCCGTTTTCAGTGATGACAGATCCATACCCTGCAGGACCAGGGTTTCCCCGTGATCCTCCATCTGCTGTCAGCAAGAAGTGTCGTGCCACTTAAACCCCTCGCACCAAGATGCAACGGCACTCTTCGCAGCGGACAACCTCATCATCGGCTAAATCAGCCATTCGTTTGATCTCAACGGCGTTGATTGAAAGGTTACAGCCGGTGCATGAACCTGCAGATAAGGCCGCTGCACCTGCCCCACCACTTGTTTCTCTAATCTTTTCATATAGATCGATAAAAGCTTTTTCAACCCCTTGAATAATCTCTGCCCGATCCTTGGCAATCAACTCAAGATCCTTGTGAAAGATTGTTAATGCATTTTCTTTGCGGATTTCAAGATCTGCAATAACTGCGGCATGTTCTGCCTCCTCTGCCTTGAGGGTGGAAATTCGCTCATTAATGGCATCTACGCGCATCATGATTTCCAGTTCAACCTCTTCAAGTTCAGCTCGTCGCGCACCCAGTGTTCCCACCTCATGTTGCAACTGCTCTAACTCCTTAGGTGATGCTGATCCCCCAATAAGTCGAGCCTCATCACGAGTTATGCGAGAGACGACCTGTTCGACATCAGCTTCGGCGCGCAATAGCTCGCGCTTAACATCGCTGAGCTCTGTCTCGGCAGCGATACGAAGATCCCGGGCGTTGTTTGACTTAATTACTGTACTTGCAAGCTCTGCGATTTCTGGAAGGTTTGCAGCCTTATGGCGCAGCGAGTTTGTCTGTTGATCAAAACGTGCAATATCCAAAATCGAACGCTGGTCGCTAGGAGATGCCTTCATCTTATTCCTCCGACCGCTTATGTAAGTGCGCCTTAAGTTTAGGTCAGGGGGTAGTGAAAACCAAATAACTCTGTCGCACAGAAATATCTGCACAATTCATTGGTAGAGCCTGGCCTTAAATAGTTTGTTGCTTAGTCTCATCCCGATGCTTACGAAGATAAACCATAAATGGCGTTCCACCAGTTCCAACAGCAGATGGGTTTCCTGGGGTCGCTTGGGCTTGAGCATGAATATAGGTGCCGGCATACTCCAAATGCATCGCTCTGAAGTTTGCAACTAATTCAACACAATCGTTAAAGAGCTCAGTTAAAGAGTTTTTCTTAGTAGAAGTTACGAAATTACGCACTGAAGGACCGGCTTCTACCGCTTGGATGAAGGCAACATGGGTAGGAGGCATATACGTGCGCATCTCCATGAGGTACTCACGCAACTCATCCTTCTCATGCTCAATACCCAACACACCATCCATCGCAGGAATAATTGCGCTCTGAGCACCGGTTTCACCACGAAACTTTTGCCCAACTCCTTTGTACTGATCTACTCCCTCATACACCACACCATCTGGCAGAGAAGGATTGTTGCGCCAACCAAAAATATATGGGCGAACTCGGTGAAAATAAATGTAAGGATCGCATCGTTCTGGCATACGACCTAACACTTCATACATCGCAGTTAACGCTGTGCGCAACTTAATGAGAGCGGCTTCAACCTTTTCTGCATCTCCTGAAACTACCGCCTCTTGAGCTTGTTCAATCGCCTTGAGCGCCTTACCAGCTTTTTTCTCAATCTCAATATGGATTAAAATGAACCATTCTTCATCTTGACCACCTAGAAAACATTGCAGTAATCCAATATTTCCACATTCGATAGCACCAGATTTATCAAATCTGCGCCAATTATCAGAGGCATAACTTTGGTAGGAGAGAATTGGTGGGCGACCTACTAATTGTCCAACCTCATACCAAGGCTTAGCCAAAACCGCTGGCATAACAGTGGCGGCCTCATTTTCACTCCATTGGTACGCCTGTCCGATATAACTTAATACCAACATTGCTCTTTGTATTTCAGCTTCGCCATTTAATTTGCCGATATTGAATTGGGGAAGATTCTTAACTCTTTGACGAAAGTTTGTACCCATTAATAACTTGGGAAGATCCTTGCCAAATTGATCCCACTCTTCATTTCCAGGTGATAGAGATAGCGCCGGATCAGATGAAGGTAGATAGCCAAACTCTTCAGTGATTCCATAATCGGCGATTTTGGCTGGCTTCATGGAGCTCCTTAAGTTTTATTTCAAAACGTGGGCGGTGAGGGTTTCGAACCCCCGACATTCTCGGTGTAAACGAGACGCTCTACCACTGAGCTAACCACCCGATCTTGCAGACCCAAATCTTAACTTACGAGCCCGCAATCTCCTAAATCACGCTTACAGAGCAGCGATAGCCGCCTTGTAATCAGCGTTCTCACGCGCCGCCCAACCATTCTTAACTTCCCAGCGCAGAACACCTTCTTTGTCGATTAGGAAGCTACCACGCAAGGCACAACCCTTTGACTCTTCAAAGACTCCGTATGACTTTGCAACTGCGCCATGTGGCCAGAAATCTGAAAGAACTGGGAACTCATACTTTTCTTGCTCTGCAAAAACACGTTGTGTAAATGGAGAATCACATGAGATAGCAAGCAGCTGTAGATCATCATTTTGAAATGATGAAAGATCATCGCGTATGGCACACAGCTCACCGGTGCAGGTTCCAGTAAATGAGAAGGGATAAAACATCAGCAAGACATTTTTTTGCCCTTTAAAGGAGGAGAGTGAAACCTTTTCTCCATGTTGATTTGCAATTTCAAAATCTGGTGCTGCTTGTCCAATTGTTAAACTCATGTCCCAAACTTACCTCTTGCCCGCCTTACGTGCCACTAATCGAGTTGCGGTCCAATCCTTTGCGAGCGCGATGGTAGATGTAACACTCAGGCCTGCAATTGGTGCTGCATCTTGGATATCACTTGGTTCGACATGGCCAGCTCGCCCAGCCTTTGGGGTCATTACCCAAATTGGCCCCGTTTCAGACAAGTAAGTCAGCCCATCCATCAACTCATCAACTAAATCTCCATCACCTTCACGCCACCAAATGATCACAGCATCAACAACTTCAGATGTTGATCCCTCTAAAAATGTTGTTCCTGTAATAGCCATAATCTGATCTCGAAGTGTGGAATCACAGTCGCTATCGTGGCCAACCTCCAAAACAAGGTCATCCTTGGCCAATCCCATACGTGTAGGCACAGGCTAAGTCCACACTTTGCAGGCCTCGAGCGCAAGAGGAGGACAGGCTCAATTTCACACCCGCTCAATTTCCACTTCAGGGGCAGGAAGGGCGAGAATAGGGCCATGAGTGAAAACTTCGAGGCGCCAGATCTCAACATTGAGCAGTTAGTCGATACCGACCCTACAGAGTCTGCTGAATGGAGAGCCTCCTTTGATGCAGCTCTCAAGGCCGCTGGTCCAGTTCGCGCTCGCTATTTAATGCTCAATCTTTTAAATCACGCCCAGGAACAAAATGTTGGAATCTCATCCCTTCGCACCACTGATTACATCAACACTATTCCCCCAGAGCATGAGGCAAAGTTTCCAGGTGATGAGGAGCTCGAGCGCAAGATTCGCCGCATCAACCGTTGGAACGCAGCGATGTTGGTACACCGTGCGCAACGTCCAGGTGTTGGAGTCGGTGGACATATTTCAACTTATGCATCATCTGCTGCACTGTATGAGGTTGGTTTCAATCACTTCTTCCGCGGACAGGATCACCCAGGTGGTGGAGATCAGATTTTCTTCCAGGGACATGCAAGCCCCGGAATGTATGCACGTGCATTTCTAGAAGGTCGTTTAACTGAGGACCAACTCGATGGATTCCGCCAAGAGCTTTCACATCCAGGTGGTGGACTTTCTTCTTATCCTCACCCACGTTTGATGCCAGATTTCTGGCAGTTCCCAACTGTGTCAATGGGTATTGGACCACTGAATGCGATTTATCAGGCCCGTTACAACCGTTACTTACACAACCGTGGAATCAAAGATACAAGTGATCAACATGTGTGGGCCTTCCTCGGTGATGGTGAAGTTGATGAAGTAGATACTTTGGGTGCAATCGGTCTTGCAACTCGCGAAAAGTTAGACAACTTAACCTTTGTTATCAACTGTAATTTGCAACGCCTAGATGGTCCGGTTCGCGGAAATGGAAAGATTATCCAAGAGCTCGAATCCATCTTTGGTGGAGCGGGCTGGAATGTTATTAAGGTTGTATGGGGCCGTGGCTGGGATCCACTATTGGCCCAGGATCGTGAAGGCGCACTTGTAAAGATTATGAATGAAACCCTCGATGGGGATTATCAAACCTTTAAGGCTGAATCCGGAAAGTATGTTCGCGATAACTTCTTTGCCCGTGATCCACGTGCGGCAGCGATGGTTGCGAATTGGTCCGATGATCAAATTTGGAACCTCAAGCGTGGTGGACATGATTATCAAAAGCTTTTTGCCGCATATACAGCCGCTACTCAAAAAAATGGCCGGCCAACAGTTATTTTGGCTAAGACTGTTAAGGGTTGGACACTTGGCTCTCACTTCGAAGGTCGCAACTCAACCCACCAGATGAAGAAGATGACGCTGGAAGATATTCAAAAGTTCCGCGACACATTGCACCTAGATATTCCAGATGAGAAATTAGATAAGTATCTACCTCCTTATTACAAGCCTGCCGCTGATTCTCCAGAGGCTAAGTACCTGGCTGAACGTCGTGCAGAGCTTGGTGGTTCGATACCGCGCCGTCGTGCAATTTCTCGTCCATTAACAATGCCAGCTGACTCTGTTTATGAGTCTGTAAAGCGCGGTTCAGGACACCAAGAGATCGCAACAACCATGGCCTTTGTTCGCATGTTGAAGGATCTTGTTAAGGATCCAGGGTTGGGCAATCGCATTGTGCCAATCATTCCTGATGAGGCCCGTACCTTTGGTATGGACTCTTTGTTCCCAACGATGAAGATTTACTCTCCACATGGTCAGCAGTACACAGCGGTAGATCGTGAATTGATGTTGTCATATAAGGAATCAACTTCTGGTGTGATTCTGCATGAAGGTATTAATGAGGCGGGATCGGTTGCTTCATTTACCGCTGTTGGATCTTCGTATTCGACACATGATGAACCAATGATTCCTATGTATATCTTTTATTCGATGTTTGGATTCCAGCGCACCGGAGATGCTTTCTGGGCCGCTGCAGATCAGATGGTTCGTGGCTTCGTAATCGGTGCAACCGCCGGTCGTACAACTCTCAATGGTGAAGGCTTGCAACATGAGGATGGTCACTCACATCTTCTAGCGGCAACTAACCCTGCGGTAGTTTCTTATGACCCAGCATTTGCATACGAACTAGGTCACATTGTTAAGGATGGCCTTCGCCGTATGTATGGTGAAAACAGCGAGAACATTTTCTATTACCTCACCGTTTACAACGAGCCATATGTACATCCAGCAGAGCCTGAAAATCTAGATGTTGATGGATTGCTCAAGGGAATTTACTTGTACTCCCCTGCTAAGAGTTCACGTAAGAAGAGTGCACAGATCTTGGCATCTGGTGTTGGAGTTAACTGGGCTATGAAGGCTCAGCAACTTCTTGCAGATGATTGGGGCGTTAACGCATCTGTTTGGTCTGTAACTTCCTGGAATGAGCTTCGCCGCGATGGTTTAGAAACTGATCGTCACAACCTACTTAATCCAACAGATCGTCGTAGCGCTTACATCACCAAGAAGTTGGCCCACACAAAGGGTCCAGTAGTTGCAGTCAGCGATTTCATGCGAGCGGTTCAAGATCAGGTTGCTCCATGGGTTGATCGGCCTTTCTACTCACTTGGAACAGATGGCTTTGGTCTCTCTGATACTCGTGGTGCGCTTCGCCGTCACTTCAAGGTTGATGCAGAATCAATCGCAATCGCCGTGTTGCAGCAACTCTGTAACCAAGGTGAGATCAAGCAGAGCATTGTCACGCAGGCGATGGATAAGTATCGTATCCATGATGTCTCAGCTGCAGATGCTGGCAATACAGAAGGATCGGGTTGATCTCCAGAATTCCAATCACAGATATCTCCCCCGCGGTTTTCTTCGGGGGAGAATTTGTTGCGGTTAAGGCGATTGCGCAAGAGAGCATCTCAGTTAGCGCAACAATAATTATTGAAGGTCACGAAACACTTACCGCCGAAGTGTGTCTTTACAACTCCAAAGAGAAGATGGTTGATTGCCAACCACTCATTCAAAGGTCGCAAGGCACAGATAGATATGAGGGCCAATTCACTGTTCCAGCTGAGGGTGATTTCTACTTTCTTATCAAAGCATCCAGCACATCGCAGTATCGAACCGTTACGGGCGAGTCTGAAAGGTACCCAGTCAGAGCTGATCGGGATCGCGCACTAGTTGGCTCTTGGTATGAGTTCTTCCCACGCAGTGAAGGTGCTCTTAAAAAGCCGGATGGAACAGTTGTCAGTGGAACATTTGCAACAGCTACAAAGCGCCTTGCGGGTGTAGCTGCAATGGGTTTTGATGTTTTATATCTGCCACCAGTTCATCCCATTGGATTGGCACATCGAAAGGGTAAGAACAACACCCTTGATGCAAAGCCAGAGGATTGCGGAGTTCCATGGGCGATCGGAAACTCTGATGGCGGCCATGATGCGATCAATCCTGCACTTGGAACAATGAAGGATTTTGAGGATTTTGTTAAGGCTGCGGGTAAGCAAGGTCTTGAAGTTGCGATGGATTTAGCGCTACAAACATCACCTGATCATCCTTGGGTAAAGAGCAATCCTGAATGGTTCAACAAGCGCGCCGATGGAAGTATTGCATACGCTGAGAATCCACCAAAAAAGTATCAAGATATTTATCCAGTTAACTTTGATGATGATTACGAGGGGATCCGTAACGAGGTCCTGCGAATTATCCGTCTGTGGGTTTCAAAGGGTGTGAAGATCTTCCGAGTTGATAATCCACACACAAAACCAGTTCACTTCTGGCAAGAGTTACTGGCCATTGTGTACAAAGAGAGCCCAGAGGTTATTTTCTTAGCTGAAGCATTTACCCGCCCTGCGATGATGCATGCCCTAGGTAAGGCAGGATTTCATCAGTCCTATACCTACTTCACCTGGCGAACAAGTAAGTGGGAGCTCACCGATTATGGACGCGAGGTAGCGCACGGTACTAGCGCCTTCTTTAGACCAAACTTTTGGGTCAATACTCCAGATATCAACCCATTTCATTTACAAAGCGGAAACCCTGCGATGTTTGCGCTGCGTGCAGTTTTAGCATCAACCTTGACCCCGTCATGGGGAATGTACGCCGGCTACGAATTGTATGAACACCGCGCCTTCAAAGAAGGTGGCGAGGAGTACATGGACTCTGAAAAGTACGAGATTAAAGTGCGCGACTGGGAGGGTGCAGGTAAAAAAGGGTTAACACTTGCTCCCTTTATCGCACTACTAAACGCGATCCGTAAAGAGCATCCAGCTTTGCAGCGTCT
This sequence comes from Bifidobacterium breve, assembly GCA_945890205.1. Taxonomy (GTDB): domain Bacteria; phylum Actinomycetota; class Actinomycetes; order Nanopelagicales; family Nanopelagicaceae; genus Planktophila. The sequence goes on from CAMDCL010000010.1 coordinate 17,228, forward strand.
TCGTAACTTAACATTTCATGATACCGATTCTGATGCGATCATCGCGTACTCAAAGCGTGAAGGAAATGATCTTGTCCTAGTTGTTGTAAATCTAGATCCAAGCTTTGCTCAAGGAACCACTGTGCATTGGAACATGGAGGCTCTTGGCTTTCATAGCAATGAGTTTGCCGTTAAGGATTTATTGGATGGTTCAACGATGACGTGGAGCCCTCATACCTATGTTTCTCTTAATCCAACACGTCCAGTTGGAAAAGTAGCTCATATTGTTTCGGTAAAGATCTAACATGGGCGTATTTTCGAAGTTCTTCAAGGGTCAAGGTCAGAGCAATCATCTGGCTGCAACATTTCTTAACCCACATTCATCATTAGGTGAGTTAGATCTGTATCTGATTGCAGAAGGCCGCCACGAGCAGCTCTGGAAAGCCCTTGGCGCTCAGGTGAGACGGGATGAGACAGGGGCATTACTGGGTACAGCTTTTTCAGTATGGGCACCCAACGCCCAAGCTGTTGCTTTAATCGGTGATCACAATTACTGGGATCGCAATACACATCAGATGCATCGAATTGGCTCATCGGGGATTTGGGAGATCTTTGTCGCCGATATTGGTGCGGGTACTAAGTACAAGTTTGCAATCTGTGGGATAGCTGGCCGTTGGGTTGATCATGCAGATCCCATGGCACGCGCAACTGAGATCCCACCGTTAACCGCATCTGTTGTCGAAGAGTCCAACTATCAATGGAGTGATAGCTCATGGATTGAGCAACGATCGCAATTTCAATCGTGGCGCTCTGCCGTATCTGTCTATGAAGTCCATCTTGGTTCATGGAAAGTTGGCCTGAGTTATAAAGAGCTTGCAACTGAATTAGTTGAGTACATTCAACAACAAGGATTTACACATGTTGAGTTCATGCCTGTGACTGAACACCCTTATGGACCATCATGGGGATATCAAGTAACCTCATTTTTTGCTCCTACCTCACGATTTGGATCACCAGATGAGTTTAAGTTTCTAGTTGATGCATTACATAAGGCAGATATCGGAGTCATTCTGGATTGGGTACCTGCACACTTTCCAAAGGATGAATGGGCGTTGGCAAAGTTTGATGGAACCGCTTTATACGAGCATGCCGATCCACGATTAGGTGAACACCCTGACTGGGGAACGCTAATTTTTAACTTTGGCCGCAATGAGGTTCGAAACTTTCTTGTAGCTAGCGCTTTGTACTGGTTAACAGAGTTTCATATTGATGGTTTGCGAGTTGATGCTGTGGCATCGATGCTTTATCTGGATTACTCACGTGAAGAAGGGGAATGGCTACCAAACAAGCACGGTGGCCGCGAAAACCTAGAAGCGGTGCAGTTACTGCAGGAGGCAACATCAACGGCTTATAAAACCCATCCCGGCATCATGATGATCGCTGAAGAGTCAACGGCTTGGTCGGGTGTCACAGCAGATACCTTAGGTGGTGGACTTGGCTTTGGCTTTAAATGGAATATGGGTTGGATGCATGACACCTTGCAATACCTATCCCATGAACCAATCCATCGCGTGTATCACCACAATGAAATTACCTTCTCAATCTTGTATGCCTGGAGCGAGAACTTCATGCTTCCGCTATCCCATGATGAGGTTGTACATGGAAAAGGTCAACTAGTTAATAAGTTCCCTGGTGATCGCTGGCAAAAACTGGCAACTTTAAGGGCTTTGTATGGATTTATGTGGGCGCACCCGGGTAAGAAGTTACTGTTTATGGGTAGTGAGTTTGCACAAAATGATGAGTGGAATGAAAGCGCTGGTTTGCAGTGGTATTTAACTGAGTATGCCGAGCACCAAGGTGTGCAAAAGACAGTTGCTGAATTAAATGCAATCTATAAATCAACCGCCGCTTTGTGGGAGAAAGATACAAATCCCGAGGGCTTTACCTGGTTGGTAGGAAATGATGGAGCGGCAAATGTTGTCGCCTTCGCCCGTTGGGATGATTACTCTTCTGCACTGGTCAGCGTTACTAACTTTTCACCTGTCCCCCACAATAACTACCAACTACCCTTTCCAAACGCTGGAATCTGGCGCGAGGTATTAAACACCGATGAGGTTACCTTTGGTGGAAGTGGTGTCAGCAATGAGCCGGTAATCGTTGGAGCTTCTCAAATTGCTTCGGTAAGGATTCCCCCGCTAGCAACAATATGGTTTAAACGTTCTTAAAGATCTTTGCAAAGTAGGGAACGGTTAGCAACATAACCGCCGGAATCAATAGTGCAATGCTCAATGAGGTTGCTTGAGCGGTCCAAGCGATTACCCATCTCACCACGAATACCAATGCGATATTGATGACGCCTATCTGCCCAATAACCACGCTAGAAGGAAACTTTGAGCGTGTATTTGCGGCATTCATGACAGATGGCCCCAGGAATGAAGAGCCAAGACCTGCGATTGTGAAGCTAATGGAGAGAATCACGATAACCAATGTCTTGTTTGCTGTGCCGACGATACTGACAGCGATGATTCCGGCAATAATTGAAAGGCCAGAAAGTAGAGATGCTCTCACGACTAGAAAGTCAATCGTGTACCGAGGTAGGAGATTATGCAGATTGAGGCGACCAATGATCATCGCCAAGGTAAAGAGAATGTATGGAAGTGTGTGTATTCCACCAGCAATCTTCATATCCTCTTTCACATAAATTGCAGCCCAATCGCTCACCGCATATTCGAGCATGATCACCAAGAGCAAAGCGGCTGAAACTTGTCTATCGATTGTGAAACCTTTAAACATGTCTCGGGCGCGATGCTCTGAGTCTGGAGTTTCATCTGCCTTTACTAAATTGGGTGAAACTTTAGAAATGATGAGGGTCATCAGTAGAAAACACAGTAGTGAAAGCACATTTGTGTATGTACCTAAGGCAACTCGATCAACAAGCAATCCAGCGATAATTGATGAGATCAATGCGCCGCTACTCCAGAATCCACTGAGCAGAGTAATAATCTGCTTCTTAGTTCTGTCTTGATAGAAGAAACCTTGCGCATTAATAGATATATGGAAAGCAGAGATCGCCCCACCTTGAATAATGATGAAAAGTAGAAAGAACAGGCTTGAAGTGGTGTGGGTTAAAGACACCAGACTTATTGCAAGCAACAATGCTCCGATATGCAGCATCCACCGTGCCCCATACTTATGAACAAGGTGACCGACGGTAAAAAGAGCCACCAAGTTACCGATCGCCCCCATGCTTACAAGGGAGCCAAACTCACCATTAGTTAATCTGAGATTTGCCTTCACTTCAGGGAAGCGAGGGACCCAGGACATAATCAGCAGCCCAAATAGGAAGAAAAGCGCCTTTATAAGGTTGAGTTCATGCTCAACATCGATGCTTTTTTTCAAAATAGCGCACTGGCTAGCTCTTTACGAGCCGCCACCAAACGTGGGTCGGTTTGATCAACTAATGCAAAGAGGTTAAGTAGATGATCTTTAACCTTTGTGCGATCATCCCCCGAAGTTGTGCGGATGGCGTGCAATAAGCGAGTAAAAGCAGCTTCTACGCCACCATTAACAATCTCTACATCTGCCGCCTTTAATTGCAAGGCGATATCCCCCGGATTTTTAGTGGACTCATCTATTACAGCGTTGAGATCTAAGCCTTCAGTACGCATCAATAACTGAGTTTGGGCTAATCCTAACTTTGCAAGATTCTCAGATGGCTTACGTGCTAACCACTTCTTATATGCAACCTCTGCTGCAAGATAATTACTAGCCTCTAGCGCTTCCATCGCTTCAATCTCTTCTGCTTCCATCTGCGCAACAGGCGCCTGGCCTACCCCTTGCTCTGAAGAAAGTGTGAGTACCTTATCGATAACCATCTTCACCTGTGCCTCGGGGTATGCCTGTTCAAACAATGGAACCATTTGTTCGGCAATGATCGCAACTGCGTAAGGAATTGATTTGGTTTGAAATGCTTGAGCAACTTGAGGATGGGCTTCAATATCAACTCGTGCTAATGCAAAGGCTTCTTTGTAATCTCTTTCCAGCTTTCCTAGAACCTTTACTACCTCTACAGATTCTGGGGACCGAGTCGACCACATCACAACAATTACTGGTCGCACCAAAGATAAAGGAAGAATATCGCTACTTAAGTTTTCAACTGATACTTCGATACCAGGCATAGGTGTCGAAGTATCCACCTTTGGTTTAGTCAATGAACTTAAATCAAAGGCTTGACCGAAATTAGGCGGCAAGCTCATGTTGCCATCCTATCTATTGAATAACTATATCGACGCCAGAGTCGCGGCGTAATGGAAGGATTTGCTCGCAGTAATTATCAGTAGCAACCTCTAACCCCACGTCATAGCCGACTTTTTCACTCAAATACCAGCGATTTTCAAGGATTTCATGGAACATCTGTGCGCGTTCTACCCGTCCTCGCATGTGATCGGGGACTCTATTGATAACAGGTTCAAAGACTTCCGAAATCCACTGCTTGGCCATCTCTTGAATCGGTGAACCTAATTTGTTTTCACGGGCGTTGTATCGGTCGAAGGAAGCCAATAAACGTTTTGCTTGTAGCTCTTCAGCATCGAGCCCAACCACCTCGCGCAGACGCTGTGTGTGATAACCAGCTGCGACCAGCTTTGGCTGGAAGGAGATCATTTGGGTATCACCATCAATGGTTATCGCTACCTCTTCGACAGCAAATCCAAGGTCATGGAGCTGACGCATCGCACCTTCAACTGCGTGGCGATCCTTAGGGTCTAACAACTGTCTCTCTTTCAGCGCCGCCCAGATTCTGCGATATCGACGAATGACCGCTTCAGCGGCTCGAACAGGTTCCATTCCTGGGTATAAGACTCCTGACAGAGATAGATCCTCAAGCTCTGCAGCAACATTGAAGTGCACAATCTCTAAATCATGCTCGCGTTGACCATCGCTAAGTGTTTTTTGGAACTCGCCCGTTTCAGCATCGACTAGGTAAGCGGCAAAACCCTCAGCATCCCGACGAAACAAGGTATTAGAAAGGGAGCAATCTCCCCACCAAAAACCCAAGAGATGCAACCTCACCAATAGCAGTGCTAAAGCACTTGCCATTGTTGTTATCTCATGTGCAGTAACTGCTCCTGATAACAAAACTCGGTACGGCAAGGAGTATGGCAAAAATCGAGTAACGATCGCGCAAGGGAGCTCTTCACCATGTGCATCGACTCGACCTTCAACAACTGCTACCTGCTCCACACAAGGGGCGTTCAGGTGGGATAGTTCACGCAAAATTTTGTACTCGCGATTTGCAAACTCTGAAACAGTCTCTTTAACCGCGTAAACTTCAGCATCTGGATCATTGCTTGCACGCACTAACCGCACAACGTGGCGTGAAATACCGCGCTTTTCAGCAAGGGCTGGATCCTCAGGCCACTCTTCAAGGGGTAAGTGCCAGGGTAGGCCAGTAACAGCTGCGATCTCCTCGCCTAAGCCTGTGATGCGCAACGCCATACTCGGTATTCTCTCGTATAAATGTGTCGGGAACATGAACACCACGTCTCAATAAGAGTGATCTATTCACTTTAGAATGTCCCCATGGCTATATCAGCGCGAATCAAGAAGGCGGCAACTCGTTCTCCAAAGGCGGAAAAGATAGCCGATGATTACGGCACATTGGGTGCACCGATTAATCGATCTCACCCCTTCTACTTTGGCTTTATAGCAGCACTAGGAGCACTTACCGCAATTGTTTTGATGCGCGCACTTGCAAGTGTTAGCCAAATACTTGTACTGATCTTGATCGCACTATTTCTTGCAACTGGGTTAAATCCTGCGGTAGAAGCGCTACGGAAGCGAAACCTATCCCGAAGCGCTGCCGTTACAGTTATTTTCACCTCGGTTATCCTCTTTGTCATCTTCTTCACCCTAGTAGTCGTTCCGCCAGTGATAAGCCAGGGAACCAATCTGATCGAATCTGGACCTCAACTACTTGAAGATTTAATGAAGAATGAAACAATTAATCAACTCAATACTCAGTATGGCTTGATCGATACCTTACAAGAGAGATTGAGATCGGTAACTTCAGATGGAACTTTGCTGATTTCAACTTTTGGTGGAGTAATTGGAGTCGGAAAATCAGTACTGTCAGGGTTTTTCACTGCGCTCACAATTCTAGTTTTGACTCTGTACTTCATTACATCGCTGCCTCAAGCGGTAAACCTTGGACTCTCTTTAGTGCCTGCAAGTCGTCGTGATCGAGTCGGCTTACTTACAAATGCGGTTATCGCTCGAGTGGGCTCCTTTGTTGGTAGCCAAATTGTAATCGCAGCAATGGCTGCGGTGTTTGTCACAATTCTTTCAACATTTCTTGGTCTTCCATCACCAATTGCTATAGGTATGTTTATCTTGGTTGCGGCTCTGATACCTCTAATTGGGCACTTTATTGGTGCAGGAGTATTTACTTTGATTGCTCTGTCTCAATCATTAGCAGTTGGAGTAATCGCCTTTGTAGCCTACGTTGTGTATGTGCAGGTCGAAAACTATGTAGTTACCCCTCGCATAATGAAGAGAACTCTTTCTGTACCAGGTGCGGTCACAATTGTTGCAGCTCTCATTGGATCATCACTTTTGGGTCTGGTAGGTGGCTTATTGGCGGTACCTATTGCAGCATCAATCATTTTAATTCTGGATGAAGTTGTAATCCCTCGCGCAGATAAGGCTTAAAACTCAAGCGGAAGTATTGTTGGAACGCCCTCTACGATCGATACTATTTCAGATAGAACTCGGTTGACAGATAGTTCTCCGATCCACAAATGCTTTGCATCATCTACAGCAATAATCTTTAGTGAAGGAATAATTGAAAATCTCTCGCGGGCAGCAGCTGGCTGTAGAAAATCATCATACTCTGGGACAAGGGCTGTAATCGGACGAGGATCTAAGTTCCAATACCTTAGCTGTTCATCTGTTGTTGTTCTTAGCGGTGGGCTGAGCAGAATCAAACCTTTATGACGTGGATCTTTTGCATGTTGCAACGCAAGGTCGGTTCCAAATGACCAGCCTGTTACCCAAAGATTCTCTAACTTCAATGTATCAAAGCAGTAGCGCAGCATCGCCTCAACATCAAAGCGTTCAGATTTTCCATTATCAAAGTAACCAGTGCTGGTACCGGCTTCACTTGATGTTCCACGGGTATTGAAGCGAACAACGGTTATACCCGCCATTGCAGGCAGTCGATTAGCGGCTTTTTTATATAGATGGCTGTCCATCATTCCGCCAGCGGTTGGAAGAGGGTGTAAGCATAAGATTGCACCCTTTGAAGCACCTAACGGAGCTGCAACTTCGCCGATTAAATCAACACCATCTTCAGTCAAGAGGTGAAATGGAGTTCGCGTTGCATCAAAGACACTACTGGGGCGAACTATCTGACTCATACTTCAAATCCTATCGATACACGACTAGGCTTTGTGACATGGCAAAAACATTCAACTCCTATAACCCTTCCAACGGCGAGGTTTTATCTCCTTATCCAATTTTTTCGGGTAAGGATGTTGCCAAGGTAGTTGAACAGGCGCGTGAAGCATCTGAAGGATGGGTCAGATTAGGCTTTAACGGCCGAAAGAGAACTTTGCTTGCATGGAGCTCTTACATAATTAACAATATTGAAGATATCTCTCATTTAATCTCATTAGAGACTGGAAAACCATTGAGCGATTCACGTTTAGAGGTTTCTAACGCGGTCAATCACATTGGTTGGGCGGCTCGTCATGCAGAAGACATCATGCGAACCTCACATCGTGCACCAGGTGCACTTATGGCCAATATGTCCGCCACCGTTGAGCGCTCACCTGTTGGAGTTGTTGGAGTAATTGGACCTTGGAATTATCCGATCTTCACACCAGTGGGCTCTATTGCTTACGCCTTAGCTGCAGGAAACACAGTTGTTTTCAAACCTAGTGAGTACACCCCGGGTGTAGGAATGTGGATCGATGAGAGTTTCAAGGCAATCTCTCCAATTGCTGGAGTATTTACAACAATTACAGGTTTAGGTGAAACTGGAAATGCTCTGTGCACCTCTGCGATTAACAAGCTTTCATTTACGGGTTCGACTCGAACTGCAAAGTTAGTTGCAGCAGCATGCGCAACCCAAATGACACCAGTAGTTTTGGAGTGCGGTGGAAAAGATCCTGTCATTGTTGCCTCCGATGCCAATCTTGATCGGGCGGTCGATGCCACTATCTGGTCGGCTATGGCTAATGCGGGGCAGTCTTGTATCGGAGCCGAGCGGGTCTATGTTGATGAACGGGTTGCTGATGCCTTCATCGAAAAGGCGATCGCACTTGCCTCAACCCTTACCGCTGCCGCACCTGGTGACGGTAATTATGGCGCTTCAACAATGCCATCGCAGATTGGTGTGATCACATCCCATATAAAGGCTGCGATCAAAGATGGTGGAAGGTTTGCATATGGAAGCATGAAATCTATTCAAGAGCCATTTGTTCAGCCAATCATCTTGGTTGATGTTCCAGAGAATTCAACAGCGGTTCGAGAAGAAACCTTTGGACCAATCATTATTATCAACCGAGTAAAATCCATGAAGGAAGCGATCCAACTTTCAAATGACTCTCGGTATGGATTAGGTGCAAATATCTGGTCCAAGCGCCAAGGTAAGAAGATCGCTTCTCAGTTGCACTGTGGAATGGTTGCAATTAACTCTACTTTCTCCTTCGCCGCTATCTCATCGGTGCCCTTTGGCGGAGTTAAAGACAGTGGATATGGTCGAATTCATGGGCCAGAGGGTTTACTTGAATACACCTACGCACGAACAGTTGTCAGAACTAGATTTAATCTTCCATTAAAGATTTTGAGTTTCAAAAGAACCGTTGGAACAGATCGATTAATTGTTAGAGTCTCGCGATTGCTCAAGGGTCGGTTAGGTTAAGTTAAAACTTAGGCCTTAATTAAAAGCGGGGAGCGTTACGGGTTCGCTCTGTATTGGGACGGCGCTTTTCCTTCTTTGACCAGCACGCTGTATGCCAATGACGGCGTCCATCCTCCTCATACTCTCTCCATGCAACTACATGAGGAGTCGCTAAAGGAATCATTTGATCGCACCCTGGGCATCGATATGGTTTAGTTGATCCTGAACCGGTTAACCGTCTAACGACATAAACACCATCGCTGTGCTCTTCTGTGCTCTCACCTGTAGAGGCGATGTTTATCTCCCGCGGTTCTTCGGGCTTTTCTCGCTTCTTTGGGTAGTTTCTACGCGGGCTCACAGGTGTATTTTCGCATAGTAAAGTAGCCACATGAGCCTCATCGAAGTAAAAGGGCTGAAGAAAAGCTATGGCGATGTCCATGCGGTGCGCGGGGTTGATCTTGAAATCGCGCAAGGTGAGATTTTTTCCCTTCTTGGTCCAAATGGTGCGGGTAAAACAACCACAGTAGAAATTCTTGAGGGCTTTCGACATCGAGATGCAGGCTCAGTCTCTGTGCTTGGCTTTGATCCACAGACACGTGGCCGTGAATCTCGCATTTGGCGGGATCGAATTGGAATTGTTTTACAGAGCTCCTTGGATGCGGGGGATTTAACTGTTATCGAAACTATTAATCACTTCAGTGGTTACTACTCAAATCCTCGCAATGTGGATGAGGTTATTCACTCCGTTGGATTAAAGGAGAAGGAGGGCGCATTAATTCGCAATCTTTCAGGCGGTCAACGCAGACGGTTAGATGTTGCCTTAGGAATTATCGGTAGCCCAGAGCTGCTCTTCCTGGATGAACCAACAACAGGGTTTGATCCCGAGGCGCGTCGTGCCTTTTGGGCACTTATTCAGCAGCTTCGCTCCGATGGAACCTCAATCCTGCTAACGACCCATTACTTAGATGAGGCAGAGGCCCTTGCCGATCGCGTTGCAGTTATTAACAAGGGTGTGATTATGGAGGTTTCAACACCTGCAGATCTAGGTGGAAGAGCAACTTCGCAAGCAACTGTTCAGTGGCGCGATGGAGCTGAGACTAAATCTGAAAAAACAGATAACCCCACCACCGTTGTTTCAGCCCTATCCACCAGATTTAATGGTGAAATCCCCGAATTAGTAGTTACTCGCCCATCACTTGAAGATATTTATCTAGAAATGATTGGGGGCGTTGATGAATAAGATTCCTAGCGCTCTTCAATTGGGTATTCGCCGTGGCGGTTTGGAGATTCGACAATTTGCTCGGCAGCGAGAATCAGTTGTCTTTACACTATTATTTCCAGTTATCTTGCTTGCGATCTTTGGCTCTGTTTTCCAGAACACCATTGCACCTGGCGTTACCTTCTCACAGTACTTTGTAGCTGGAATGATCGCTTCAGGTCTTATTAATACTGGTTTTCAAGCGCTGGCTATCACTATCCCTATGGAACGTGATGTTGGTGCATTGAAGCGTTTGCGTGGAACTCCGATGCCGGCATCTAGTTACTTTATTGGAAAAGCGATTCTGATCTTTGTAAGTATGGTGATTCAGATCCTTTTATTACTGGGATTTGGAGTCGCCTTCTTTGGCTTAGAAATGCCGACAGAATCAAGTAAGTGGCTCACCTTTGCTTGGTTGGTCTTACTCGGAAGTGCCTGCTCAACCGCACTTGGAATCGCTTTTTCAGTTGTTCCCAAGAGCGGTCGTGGAGCATCAGCGGTTGTCTCGCCAATCGTCATTATTTTGCAGTTCTTTAGCGGTGTCTTCTTTGTCTTTACTCAACTTCCACCATGGATGCAGCAGGTTGCAGCGATCTTTCCGCTCAAATGGCTAACACAAGGAATGCGTTCAGTCTTTCTACCAGAATCTTTTGCTTCTCAAGAGGTAGCACAATCGTGGGAGCTGCAAACTACCTTTGTTGTATTGATGATCTGGCTAGCAATCGGAATCTTCTTTAGTGTTCGAAAGTTTAAGTGGGATCGTGATTAAGAGAGTCATCGCTCTGCTTCTGGCCTTAATTTTATTGGCACCGGTGGCACACACCGCTGAAATCTCATCAGTAGCTGCAAAAAAGAAGGCGAAAATTACCCCATCCCCTTCACCTGCGTGGCCTCCAAAGGGCTTTGTAAAGAGCAAAGATGGAAATACCTACGCAAAGATTCCCAAGGCACAGGAGTTAGTTGGTCTTGCCTCCAATGACAAAGTTCTAACACGCGCCTTAGCAAAAGAGATTGATGGAGTTCCGGTGTGCGAGAAGTTCTCTTGTGGAGCGGTACAGGTTGCATCAGCTACTGGTTGCACGTGGTGGGTAATTACAGCCAGCGTTAGAGGTTTTGCTTCACCGGAGGACAATATTAAGAAAACCTTTGGCACGGTAAGAACTACATTTGGTGAAACAGGCCCGAAGAAGTACGCAACAATCTTAATTGTGAGCCGAGAGCCTATAGAACTTGAGCACTCAGTTTCAGGAATTAAAGCATCATGTAGGAATGACGTACCCCAGGAAAGGGTCCCATCAACTACCTACACAGCGGTTCCTTAGCGATTGGCTCCCGGAACCCATAATTGATCGCCGATCTCTTTATTTGCAAACCGTGCAAGAACAAAGAGAAGGTCAGAGCAACGATTTAAATACTTAGCTGTCAGTGGATTTACTCCACCACCAAATGCATGGATAGCTGCCCAGGTACAACGCTCTGCACGACGCACGACTGTGCGTGCGACATGTAGGTGCGCTGCAGATGCGGTTCCAGATGGCAATACAAATGAGCGCAATGACTCAAGGTTTGCATTGTAATGATCGATTCGTTCCTCTAAGTATGTAATTTGAGATTCAAGTACACGCAATGGCTCGAAAGCAGGAGCATCAACAACTGGCGTACAAAGATCGGCACCAACATCAAAGAGATCATTTTGAATTCGAATGAGAAGTGCACGAACATCCTCAGTTAATCCATCAGTTGAAAGAACAACTCCGATGGTTGAGTTAGCCTCATCCACCGTTGCATACGCTTCAAGTCGTGGGTCATTTTTTGAGGTGCGGCTCATATCTCCTAGAGATGTAGTTCCATCATCGCCAGTCTTTGTGTAAATACGCGTTAAATTAACCATGGGCTTACCTTATAAGTAGACTGCACCTATGGCATCCCACGATCGCTTCCGGATAGTTGGCGGCACCTCTTTGCGTGGCCAAGTCTCTGTAACTGGGGCTAAGAACTCGGCTTTAAAGCTTATGGCCGCCTCTTTGCTGGCCACTGGATCCACCACAATTCGAAATGTTCCCGATATCGCAGATGTAGACATCATGGCCGATTTATTGACACGACTTGGCTGCACCGTCAAAAGAGCGGCAGACACGGTGCAGATCAATGTTCCTGCCACACCCTCTCATCGCGCAGATTATGACCTGGTACGAAAGATGCGCGCATCAATCAATGTTCTGGGTCCCCTTGTCGCACGTGTTGGTCGAGCAGATGTGGCTCTTCCTGGTGGAGATGCGATTGGTTCGCGAGGTTTAGATTTTCACATTAAAGGTTTAGAGGCACTTGGTGCAAAGGCACATATTGAACATGGTTATGTAATTGCCGAAGCCCCTCATGGTTTAACTGGAGCACCCGTTGATTTAGATTTTCCAAGTGTTGGTGCAACTGAAAACATTATGACCGCTGCCGTATTGGCAAAGGGTGTAACAACAATTGATAACGCTGCACGTGAACCAGATATTGTCGATCTTGGAGAGTTTCTTATCTCAATGGGCGCAAAGATCGAGGGCCTCGGAACACCAATGATCACAATCACCGGCGTCACAACCTTGTCTCCAACTGATCACACAACTATTACCGATCGCATCATTACCGGTACCTGGGCATTTGCTGCCGCGATGACACGTGGTGATATCACCATTCAGGGCGCAGTTGCCGAGCATCTTGAACTTCCATTAGAAAAGTTAGCCTCCGCTGGTGCAATTATCACCACAACTGCAGATGGAATACGGGTCAAAATGGATGGGCGACCACAAGCTATTGATGTTGCAACACTTCCCTATCCAGGTTTTCCTACCGACTTGTTGCCAATGGTGATCGCACTTAACTCAATCGCAGATGGCCATTCATTAGTAACTGAAAATGTCTTTGAATCCCGCTTCATGTTTGTTAACGAACTCAGCCGCTTAGGCGCACAAGTCAGCGTGGATGGCCATCACGCCTCAATTACAGGCGTAAAAGAACTATCTGGTGCACCCGTTGAAGCCCACGATATCCGCGCAGGTGCGGGGTTGATTTTGGCGGCGTTAGTTGCAGACGGTGAAACTACTGTAGATCAGGCTTTCCACGTTGATCGTGGGTATCCAAATTTTGCCGAACAGTTACAAGGCCTCGGGGCTCAGGTCACCCGCGAATAAGTTTGTGGAATAAAAATAAGATTTTCAGTTCCGAAAAGATGAAGAAGCAACTACACACTTTTCTACACTAAAAATCTTATTTTTAATTGTTAAATTGATTAATTCACGGATTCTGTCAGGATTGATACTCGGTTGTTTGCAACTGATAGGAATCCGCCGCTGACCTTGAACTCTGTCGCTTCTCCATTGATGCCGTGGATTACAACCTGGCCGTCGACAAGTACTCCAAAGAGCGGTGAGTGATTGCTCAAAATTCCGATATCACCCTCGATGGTACGGGCTGAGACTGATGTTGCCTCGCCCGACCATACCCGCGCTGTTGGAGATACAAGTTCGACTTTAAGAACCATGATGTATTACTTCGCCAAGCTCGCTGCTAGTTCAGCTGCGTTGCGCTCAACATCTGCAAGTCCACCGCACATGAAGAAGGCCTGCTCTGGAATGTGATCGTACTTTCCATCTGCAAGTGCTTCAAATGCTTCGATTGTCTCTGATAGAGGAACGAATGATCCATCAATTCCTGTAAAGACCTTCGCAACAAATGTGTTCTGTGAAAGGAAGCGCTGGATGCGACGTGCACGGCCTACGAGTACGCGGTCATCTTCTGACAATTCATCGATACCGAGAATTGCAATAATGTCCTGTAGATCCTTGTAGCGCTGCAAGATCTGCTTGATGCGGTTAGCAACACGGAAGTGGTGCTCACCGATGTAGCGTGGATCCAAGATGCGTGAAGATGAGTCAAGAGGATCCACAGCTGGGTAGATACCAAGCTCTGAAATCGGACGAGACAACACCGTTGTTGCATCTAAGTGGGCAAAGGTAGTGTGTGGCGCTGGGTCGGTAATATCGTCAGCAGGAACGTAAATCGCCTGCATAGATGTAATTGAGTGACCACGTGTTGATGTGATGCGCTCCTGTAGCTGACCCATTTCATCAGCCAATGTTGGCTGGTAACCCACAGCAGATGGCATACGGCCTAGAAGTGTTGAAACCTCAGAACCTGCCTGTGTGAAACGGAAAATATTATCGATGAACAGAAGTACGTCCTGCTTTTGAACATCGCGGAAGTACTCAGCCATTGTTAACGCTGACAGAGCAACACGTAGACGGGTGCCAGGTGGCTCATCCATCTGACCGAACACTAACGCGGTCTTGTTGATAACACCGGTCTCGGTCATTTCGAGGAACAGGTCATTACCTTCACGAGTACGCTCACCAACACCGGCGAATACAGATACACCACCAAAGTTTTCAGCTACACGGTAAATCATCTCCTGAATCAAAACTGTCTTACCTACACCTGCACCACCAAAGAGTCCGATCTTTCCACCCTTTACATATGGTGTGAGTAGATCGATAACCTTAATTCCGGTTTCAAACATCTCAGTCTTTGACTCCAACTGATCAAATGCTGGTGCGTTACGGTGAATTGGCCAACGCTCTTTGATGTCGAGTGAAGAGGTTGGTACATCGAGTGACTCGCCAAGTGTGTTGAACACGTGACCCTTTGTTACATCACCAACAGGAACTGAGATCGGTGTTCCTGTATCTGTTACTTCTGCGCCACGGACCATACCGTCGGTAGGCTGCATCGAGATTGCGCGCACCAGGTTATCTCCAATGTGCAGGGCAACTTCAAGTGTCAGGGTACGAGTAGTACCTGACATGGTTGTCTCTACATGTAGCGCGTTAAAGATCGCTGGCATTGAATCCGCGGGGAATTCAATATCCACCACCGGTCCGATTACGCGAGCTACGCGGCCCTTTTTTGAGTTCGACATCATTCA
>CAMDCL010000011.1 GCA_945890205.1 Bifidobacterium breve
AGCGCGTGATTCCCTGATTGATCAGCTGCATCAGATGGGGTTGCAAACTATTCCAAGCAGCGCCAACTTCATTCTCTTCACAGGCTTCAAGCAGGATGCGCCACAACTATGGGCAGCCCTGCTGGAAAAGGGTGTTCTGATTAGAGATGTGGGATTATCGGGGTACTTAAGAACCACTATTGGCAATGAAGCCGAGAATAAATTGTTTATTTCAGCCCTCAAAGAGCTCATTTAAAGGAGATACCCATGAGAACAGCACGCGTCGAAAGAAAGACAAAAGAGTCGCATGTACTCGTCGAGCTCAATCTAGATGGCCAGGGCATCATCGATGTCGACACTGGCGTACCTTTCTTTGACCACATGATGTCTCAATTAGGTAAGCACTCAGGTTTTGATTTAAAGGTTAAGACAACAGGTGATGTTGATGTTGATTCACACCACACAGTTGAAGATACATCTCTTGCATTTGGACAGGCACTTCGCGAAGCGTTGGGGGATAAGGCTGGCATCCGTCGCTTTGGTGACTCAATGGTTCCACTTGATGAAGTGCTAGTTCAGGCTGCGGTTGATCTTTCAGGTCGCCCATACCTAGTGCACCGTCAACCAGAGATCGTTGAACTCATTGGAACATTTGATACAACGCTCGGAAAGCACATCTGGGAATCAATTGTTGCTGAAGCACGTATCGCGTTGCATATCCGCGTACTTGAAGGTCGCAACGCCCACCATGTTTTTGAAGCACAGTTCAAGGCGGTCGCTCGCGCATTGCGTGATGCGGTTTCACTTGATGGCAGAGTTGCCGGAATCCCATCAACAAAAGGCTCTCTTTGATCGCAATTCTTGATTACGGATCTGGAAATCTACGATCTGCAGAGCGGGCATTTGCAACGGCAGGCAATGAAGTAGTTGTTACCTCTGATCGCACTATCGCACTTGAGGCGGAGGGTTTAGTAGTTCCAGGTGTTGGCGCATTTGCAGCATGTATGAGTGGATTAAATGGTGTTGATGGTGCAGCTATCGTGCGAGAGCGTTTAGCCAAGGAACGCCCAACTTTAGGTATCTGTATCGGCATGCAAATTATGTTTAGCCACGGAACTGAACACTCTGACAGCGCTCCACATCCAGGTGTGGGAGTGTGGGATGGAACGGTTTCTCTATTAGCTGCACCAATTTTGCCTCACATGGGTTGGAACACAGTAGAGGTTGATTTAGATTCAATTTTGTTTAAAGGAATCGAAGCAGAGTCTTTTTACTTTGTGCACTCATACGCTGCTAAGAGCGCAGTCGGAAAAATGCAGGCTTGGAGCACGCAGGGTGAAAGATTTTTAGCAGCGGTCGAAGATGGATATATGAGCGCAACTCAGTTTCACCCTGAAAAATCAGGGGCTGCTGGGCTTGCTTTGATTAAGAATTGGGTGGGATCGCTATGAGTTATTTAGAGCTTCTTCCAGCGGTTGATGTAAAGGATGGCCGTGCGGTTCGTCTTGTTCAAGGTGAGCTCGATAAGGAAAGCATTTACGGAGCACCACTTGATGTGGCACTTGAGTTTCAAGCAGCAGGTGCTGAATGGCTTCACCTAGTAGATCTTGATGCAGCCTTTGGTCGTGGCGAAAACTCTGCCTTGTTAGCTGAAGTTGTTGGAAGGTTAGATATCAAGGTCGAACTATCCGGTGGAATTCGCGATGATGAATCGTTGCGCCGTGCACTTGCTACTGGTTGTCGACGTGTGAACTTAGGAACTGCAGCACTTGAAGATCCTGAATGGACCGCTCGAGTAATTGCAGAGCATGGTGATCGAATCGCAGTTGGTCTAGATGTTCGTGGGCATACCTTGGCGGCACGTGGTTGGACAAAAGAGGGTGGAGATTTATTTGAAACCCTTGAGCGCTTAGATCGCGATGGATGTGCTCGATACGTTGTAACAGATGTTGCTAAGGATGGAACCCTAGCTGGACCAAATATTGAACTCTTGAAATCGGTTTGTGCAGCAACTAGCAGGCCGGTGATTGCAAGTGGTGGAATCTCATCATTAGCTGACATTGCAGCACTTGCGACACTTCGCGCTAGCGGTGTTGAAGGCGCAATTGTTGGCAAGGCTTTATATGCAGGAAAGTTCACCTTGCAAGAAGCACTTAAGGTCAGCGGAAAATGACGCTATCTGTTCGCATCATTCCCTGCCTCGATGTCACCGATGGTCGAGTTGTTAAAGGTGTTAATTTCACCGATCTTGTAGATGCAGGTGATCCAGTTGAGATGGCAGCTTTGTACAACACCGAAGGTGCAGATGAGTTAACATTTTTAGATATTTCCGCAAGTGTTGCCGGACGCGAAACAACCCTTGAGGTTGTTCGACGTACCGCGGAACAGGTATTCATTCCCCTGACTGTCGGTGGAGGTATTCGAAGTGTGGAGGATGTTGACCGTTTACTGCGAGCCGGTGCTGACAAGATTTCAATTAATACATCAGCACTTGCACGTCCACAATTGATCGCTGAAATCGCGGATCGATTTGGTTCACAAGTTTTAGTTCTTTCTGTCGATGCACGACGTGCTCGCACCGATTCAGGTTTTGAAGTGACAACTCATGGTGGACGACAAAGCGCAGGTGTTGATGCAATTGCGTGGGTAGAGCAAGCATGCGTACTTGGCGTCGGCGAAATTCTGCTTAATTCAATGGATGCAGATGGAACCCGCGCTGGGTATGACATCGGAATGATCACCGCAGTACGTGCAGTTTCTAAGGTTCCTTTGATTGCCAGTGGTGGCGCAGGTTCGCTAGAAGATTTCTCGGCCGCCCTCGATGCAGGAGCAGATGCGCTGCTGGCTGCGAGTGTTTTTCACTTTGGAGTTCACCGCATAGGTGATGTGAAGAGGTATCTAGGTGCGCACAATTATCCGGTGCGCGCCGTACCCGCTCAGTAAGGCAGAATAGGAACATGACATCTCTGGATCCGCAGGTAGCTGTACTTCTCAAAGATCCAGATGCCTTGATTCCTGCAGTTGTGCAAGATGCAACCAGTAAAGAGGTTTTGATGCTGGCCTACATGAATGCGCAATCACTGGAACTCACTCTGACAACTGGAAAAGCAACCTATTGGTCGCGTAGCCGCAATGAGTTATGGGTCAAGGGTGCGACTTCGGGTCACTACCAAGATGTGCAATCCATTGCTCTGGATTGTGATGGCGATGCATTAGTCATTCAGGTAATCCAAACTGGTGTGGCTTGTCATACCGGAGATCGCACCTGTTTTCATACGCCACTAGAGCTGCGATCGTAAACAATGAATCTAGAAGAGTTTCGCGCCTACGCAAAGGTTTCAAATGTCATTCCTGTATCGCGCAAATTGTTAGCTGACTCTGAAACTCCTCTTGGTGTTTATAAGAAGTTGGCAAAGAGTGCTGCAAATACATTTCTCCTAGAGTCTGCAGAACATGGAGGCGCTTGGTCTCGTTACTCATTTATCGGTGTTCGCAGCGAAGCGACATTGAGTGAAAAAGATGGATTGGCGTATTGGCAGGGGAGCGCTCCAGCCGGTGCTCCCACTGGAATTGATCCATTGGAGGCGTTACGGCTTTCTGCTGCACATTTGAAATCACCCAAGATCCCAGGTCTGCCACCACTGACAGGTGGATTAGTTGGCTTCATGGGGTATGACGTAGTTCGTCGATTAGAGAAACTGCCATCGTTAGCGCAGAGAGATATTCCTCTTCCAGAGCTCTCTTTTATGCTCACCAGTGATTTAGCGGTTATGGATCACAGCGATGGAACCATCACATTAATTGCTAATGCGATCAATTGGGATGGAAGCGATGATCGAATCGATGAGGCGTATGCATCCTGCGTTGAACGTTTAGATCGGATGCAGGCAGATTTAGCGATCTCGCTGCCTGGTGATGCTGCAGCTATTCCTGATTTTTCACTGCCAGATTACACAGGAAATATCTCGGCAGATGAGTTCAAGAAGAACATCGAACAGGTAAAGGAAGAGATCCTGGCAGGTGAGGCCTTTCAAGTTGTTTTGTCCCAACGCTTTGCAATGCCATGTACCGCAGATGCCATTGATGTGTATCGAATGCTTCGACTCAATAATCCTTCGCCGTACATGTACTTATTCCGTTTTACCGATGGAATCGAAATCGTAGGCTCTAGCCCCGAGGCGCTAGTCAAAGTTAATCAAGAGGATGTGATGATCCACCCCATCGCAGGTACTCGTAAGCGCTCAGCTAATCCTGAAGAGGATCATCGTTTAGGTGAAGAGCTACTGGCCGATCCTAAGGAACGTGCAGAACACTTAATGCTGGTAGATCTTGGAAGAAATGATTTAGGCCGTGTCTGTGCACCTGGCTCAGTTGAAGTTGTTGATTTCATGCACATCGAGCGTTACTCACATGTAATGCATATTGTTTCAACAGTTATCGGAAAGCTTTCAAAGAAGTCATCACCAGTTGATGCGCTCTTTTCAGTATTTCCTGCAGGCACTTTGTCGGGAGCTCCAAAACCTCGCGCAATGGAAATTATCGAAGAGTTAGAAACTACTAGACGTGGCGTTTACGGCGGAATAGTTGGATACATTGATTTCACAGGAAATCTAGATACCTGTATCGCAATAAGAACTGCGCTACTGCATAATGGAAGCGCTTATGTGCAAGCAGGTGCCGGCGTTGTCGCTGACTCAGATCCAGAGTCGGAGAATCAAGAGTGTCGCAATAAGGCGGCAGCGGTTTTGACAGCGGTGCATGCAGCCAATCGATTGGCGCAAAAGTAATGAAAGAGTTTCTGCCGATCATTATTTCTCTAGTGGTTGTATTCGCACTAGTTGTCGTTATCTCAAAGAGATTTAAACTCTCATCACGCTACGAACGCAAGCCACGCCAACTCAATACCTGGAGCGCACTTGATCACGGAATTGATCCAACGGTGGATGAAAAGTTATGAGCGTTCTTGCATCAATCATCGAAGGCGTACGTGAGGATCTAGCAGCTAGACGTCTTCCGATGGCGCAGCTACAAGAGGCGCTTGAAACTGCGCCTAAAGTACGTGACTGCCTACCAAATCTATTAACTGAAAAAATTTCTTTAATTGCAGAGGTGAAGAGATCCTCTCCTAGCAAAGGTGCCTTGGCAACAATTACAGATCCTGCAGGCTTAGCCGCTGCCTATGAGGAAGCTGGTGCACATGTTGTCAGCGTTCTCACTGAACAGCGCCGATTTGGCGGATCACTTGCCGATTTAGATGCGGTCAGAAAAGCTATAGATATTCCTATCCTTCGCAAGGATTTCATGGTTGATGAGTATCAATTTTACGAAGCACGTGCACATGGTGCAGATGTGGTTCTGTTAATTGTTGCAGCGTTAAGTAAAAATCAGCTTGAAGATTACTTTCATTTAGCTAAGGAACTTGGGATGAGATCTTTGATTGAGGTTCATACTCATGATGAGTTAGAACGTGCCCTCGAGATTTCGCCAGAGATCATCGGCGTGAACTCTCGTAATCTGAAAACATTAGATGTCGATGCAAAATCATTTGCTGAACTCATTCCACAGATTCCATCAACAATGGCTCGCGTTGCAGAGTCTGGAATCTCCACTCGCCAAGAGGTTGCATTTGCTCAAGAGTGTGGAGCGACCGCAATATTGGTTGGAGAAGCCCTTGTCCGCTCAGGATCTCCATCAGTTGCGATCGACCAATTGCTCGGTAGGCTTCAACTATGAGCAGCGCGGGGCGTTTTGGAGAGTACGGTGGTCGCTTCGTTCCTGAGGCTTTAATTGGTGCACTCAATGAGTTGGAGATCGCTCATAACACCGCACAAAATGATCCACTGTTTTTAGCAGAGCTTGCAGAGCTGCACCGAACTTATACAGGCCGCCCCAGCATCATTACGGAAGCGAAGAGATTTGCTGAGTACGCCGGTGGTGCCCGAATCTTTCTCAAGCGTGAAGATCTCAACCACACCGGTTCGCACAAGATCAACAATGTTTTAGGTCAAGCGCTACTTACAAAGCGGATGGGTAAGAAGCGGATCATCGCTGAAACCGGGGCAGGTCAACATGGTGTTGCATCTGCAACAGCAGCTGCGTTGATGGGTCTGGATTGTGTTGTGTACATGGGAGAAGAAGACACCCGTCGTCAGGCGCTCAACGTTGCACGTATGAAGTTGCTAGGTGCAGAGGTTGTTCCTGTTACTTCAGGTTCACGCACCCTGAAGGATGCAATTAATGAGGCGATGCGTGATTGGGTTACCAATGTTGCAGATACACATTACTTACTGGGCACCGTTGCTGGACCACACCCATTCCCAACGATGGTTCGTGATTTCCACAAAATAATTGGCGAAGAAGCCCGCGAACAGATGCTTGCATTAACCGGAAGACTTCCCGATGCCATCTTGGCATGTGTTGGCGGTGGCTCTAATGCAATTGGAATCTTCAACGCATTTATTCCAGATAGCGCAGTCCGATTGATTGGCCTTGAAGCAGGTGGAGATGGTGTCGAAACCGGACGTCATGCAGCGACAATTACTGGAGGAACTCCGGGAGTTTTACATGGAACACGTTCCTATGTTCTGCAAGATGCTAATGGGCAAACAGTTGAATCCCATTCAATCTCTGCAGGTTTAGATTATCCAGGTGTTGGACCAGAGCATGCATACCTGCATGACATCGGACGTGCTGAGTATCGCGCAATCAATGATGATGCTGCGATGGCGGCCTTTTCCTTGCTGAGTAAGACAGAGGGAATAATTCCTGCAATTGAAACGGCACACGCATTAGCCGGAGCACTAGTTGTCGGAAGAGAGCTCGGTCCGCAAGCCAATCTATTAATCAATCTTTCTGGTCGTGGCGATAAGGATGTTCAAACCGCAGCGCAGTACTTTGGAATTCCACTGTAATGACTCAACTTGATGCGGTCATGGCAAAGGTTCGCGCAGAAAATCGCGCAGCACTGATCGCATACATTCCAGCGGGGTTTCCCTCACAACAGGGGTGCGCAAAAGCTATCCAAGCACTTGCCGATGCAGGAGTAGATGCAATTGAGATCGGCTTTCCTTACAGCGATCCAGTAATGGATGGGCCGATAATTCAAGAGGCGGCAGAGATTTCCCTTAAAGGTGGAACTAATGCAGCAGATGTTTTTGCTGCGCTCAAGGTAGCAACCGATACCGGAGTTGCAGCTGTAGTCATGACCTACTGGAATCCCATCGAGCGTTACGGCGTAGATCAGTTTGCACAATCAATCGCAGACAATGGGGGATCGGGTGTAATTACACCTGATTTAACAATTGAAGAGTCTGATCGCTGGTTAGCTGCAACTAACAAGAGCCAGATCAATCCGATTTATGTTGTCGCCCCAAGTACCAATGACTCTCGCCTAGCTGCAGTTACCTCGAAAACCGGAGGCTTTGTGTATGCGGCTAGCTTGATGGGTGTTACAGGAACTCGAGCAACGGTCTCCTCAGATGCCAGCAACTTAGTGTCTCGAGTGCGGGCTGTAACAGATCTGCCGATCTCTGTCGGCTTGGGAGTATCAACACGTGAACAAGCAAAATCCCTTGCCGCATACGCAGATGGTGTGATCGTTGGTTCAGCATTTATTAAACTGCTCCTAGAGGCAGAGAGTGAAGAAAAAGGGTTAGATGCAATATCTCATTTGGCAAAAGAGTTAGCGATAGGGGTACGTGAGGGACGATGAAAAGGTTTTTAGTAAGTAATCAACCATGGATAACCCTTTTATTCCGGTTGATTTTGGGTGGAGTTCTCCTAGCTGCTGGTGGATTAAAGGTTGGAAAACCTACTGAGTCTGCAAATGCGACAGGCGCTTACAAGATCTTGCCAACTGATCTAGCTCATTTAGTTGGCTACGCCCTACCGTGGCTTGAAGTTGCAGTTGGTCTTCTCTTAATCGTTGGAATAATGGTTCGGTACTCCGCCATCTTCAGCGGTTTACTCATGATCATCTTTATTGGAGCGATCGCATCGGTGTGGGCCAGAGGCATGCTCATCGATTGTGGCTGCTTCGGAGGCGGGGGAGAGATCGACCCATCTCTTAAGTCTCAGGTTCATCGCGCCTATTTCACAGAAATCATGCGGGATTTGGGGTTGGCTCTCTGCGCTCTTTATCTATACTTTTTCCCATACGGCAAGTTCAGTGTTGAAAAATCAGCTCAACCAATTGAGGAGAAATAATGGCAAAGCAAGTAGCTAAGAAGGCAGACAACACAACCCGCTGGATCGTCATTGCGATGGTCTCACTTGTTGTTGTTACTGGTGTTGTGTTCTCACTCTTTGGTCAAAGCAGCAAGGAGAGCGCTTCAATTGCAGCACTCGATGGTTACACATTAAAACCAGCTGTAACTTCTACCATTGATCCCAATAATGGCTCTGCGATCACCTTTGATAATGGCGCAGTAACCACGATCGATGTTTGGGAAGATCCTCAGTGTCCTGTATGTAAGTTCTTTGCCGATGCAAATGGCGATTACCTTGACTCCTTAATCCGTGAAAAGAAGGCAACGGTGAGATATCACGTACTTTCATTCTTGGGAGATGAATCAGTCCGCGCCGCTAACGCATCATTTTGTGCAGCAGATGAAGGCCAGTATCTAGATTTCCACAAAGCCTTGTACACAGTTCAATCTCAACTAGAAAACTCAGGTTTCTGGAGCAACGAGAGCCTTGTCAATATTGGTAAAAAGATCGGTATTAACTCCACCAAATTTGAGGATTGCGTGACCAAGGGATCAAAGGTTGACTTGGTACAGGCAAACTCTGATTCAATGTCAAAGTATGGCGTTCAAGGAACCCCAACGGTCTTTATCAACGGCAAGTTGTGGGAGCGCACACAAAATGAGTTTGTTCTGGAAGAGTTTAAAGCAGCTGTTGAGAATGGTTAAACTTTGGAACTAGCTTTTCCGACTCCAACACAATCGGTGTTGGAGATTGGTCCTTTAACTATTCATTACTACGCCCTATGCATCATCACAGGAATAGCGGTAGCGATTTGGTTGGGTAACAAGAGGTTCAACTTTAAAACCGCACAAGGACAAGCAGTTGTCTCTGAGGTCGCATTTGTCGCAGTCCCATCAGGAATTATTGGTGGTCGCATCTATCATGTGATCTCCTCACCTAACGCTTACTTTGGTAAAGGTGGAGAGCCGGTCGATGCCCTCAAAATTTGGGAGGGTGGACTCGGAATTTGGGGCGCTATCTCTATTGGATTGTTTGGCGCATATTTGCGCTACAAATCCCTGGGTAAGAAGGTAGAGCTTCCATCCTTTGCTGTTTTCGCAGATGCTCTAGCTCCAGGAATTTTATTTGCGCAAGCGATTGGACGTTTTGGAAACTGGTTTAATGGGGAGCTCTTTGGAAGGCCATTAGATACATGGTGGGCGGTTGAGATTCCATCCAGGTACAGACCAAGTGGTTACAGCCAATTTGAATCCTTTCATCCAACATTTTTATATGAAGCGATTTGGTGCACTGTGATCGCTATCCTCATTATTGTCTTGGGAGATAAGCTCAAAGCTGGTCAAAGTTTCGCCCTCTATGTAGCCGCCTACTGTGTCGGACGTTTTTTCATCGAATTGATTCGCATCGATACCGCCAACACAATTGCAGGTTTACGGGTCAATGTCTGGGTGAGTGTGCTGGTTGGAGCAGGCGCAGCGCTCTACTTTGCTCGTGCCTCAAAAATGAATCATTAACCGTCAGGTAGGCTCTCATCCATGAGTATGGACGCGATCTACACCAGAAATCTTGAACACCGCACCCATCGTGCGGGATGGCTTCGTGCCGCAGTACTTGGTGCAAATGATGGCCTCGTTTCTACCGCCGCCTTAATGATTGGCGTAGCAGCTGCAGGTAAGCAGGATTTTTTGATAACCGCTGGCGTAGCCGGAATTACCGCGGGCGCAATGTCGATGGCCGTTGGTGAGTACATCTCAGTACGTTCTCAAAATGATATTGAGGAGTCAGATCGAAATTTAGAGATCGCACATTTGGCTGCAGATCCTGAAGGTGAGCTACAAGAGCTTCAGCAGATCTACATCGGCAGAGGTTTGTCACCAGAACTTGCATTACAGGTTGCACTTGAAATGCATCGCAAAGATCCCCTTGAAGCACATCTTCGTGATGAGTTAGGTCAGCATCCGAGCACCAAGGCCCGCCCTATTCAGGCAGCGGCAGCCTCTGCGATCTCCTTCACATTGGGTGGGTTGATTCCATTTGCTGGAGCTTTGGTACCGGTACTTGGTAGCAAGGCCTGGAGCATCGTCCTCTTTACTCTTGTTGGCTTGATCATCACCGGTGCGGTCTCGGCCCGGATCGCAGGCTCAAAACTGCTCTCACCTACTCTTCGAGTATTAATAGGTGGATCACTCGGTATGGCTATCACCGCAGGAATTGGAAAGATCGCCAATATCTCAGGCATCTAATCCGCCCTCTTATTGCTACGATTTCTCCTTCAGCACCAAGCACCACGGGCCAAGGATGTCCCTTTACATGTAAGGACAAATCTGTAGGAGCGCGCCCATGGCAGTTGCATCCAACTATCCGCCGGCACAGGGACTCTACGACCCTGCCGCCGAACATGATGCCTGCGGTGTTGCAATGGTTGCCACTCTTAACAAGGTGGCAACACATGAGATTGTTTCACAAGCACTTACAGCGCTTCGAAATATGGAGCACCGCGGTGCATCAGGTGCTGAACCAGATAGCGGTGATGGTGCAGGAATTCTTATTCGCATCCCAGATGCATACCTTCAAGAGGTTGTTGATTTTAAGATTCCAGCAGCGGATGCGTATGCAACAGGTATCGCATTTGTTGCACAAGGCGCAGATGTAAGGGATGAAGTTGCAAAGATCGCAGCTGAAGAAGGGCTAGTAGTTCTGGGGTGGCGTGAAGTTCCCATCAACCCATCATCATTAGGAAAGACAGCCTTATCTGTGATGCCAGATTTTCATCAACTCTTTGTTGCTGGTAAAAATGGCGAGACCGGAATAGCACTAGATCGCTTAGCTTTCTGTCTTCGCAAACGCGCCGAACATGGATTAGATCTCTACTTTCCATCCCTGTCTTCTCAAACAATTGTGTACAAAGGAATGCTCACAACGGGCCAACTTGAAGAGTTTTTCCCAGAGCTTTCAGATGAGCGGGTCGTTTCACCACTTGCTCTGGTTCACTCACGATTTTCAACCAACACCTTTCCTTCATGGCCATTGGCCCACCCATACCGATTTATTGCTCACAACGGTGAAATCAATACCGTTAAGGGAAATCGCAATTGGATGCGGGCTCGCGAATCCTTGCTGCAAAGCGATTTGATTCCTGGTGATCTCAACCGCCTATTTCCAATTGTTGAAATGTCAGGCTCTGATTCGGCCTCATTTGATGAGGTATTAGAGCTCTTGTACTTAGGTGGACGATCACTTCCGCATGCGGTGTTGATGATGATTCCAGAAGCATGGGAAAACCACGCGACGATGCCGCAGAACCGACGTGATTTCTACGCCTTCCATGCATCGATGATGGAGCCATGGGATGGACCTGCTTGCGTAACCTTTACAGATGGCCATCAAGTTGGTGCGGTGCTTGATCGCAATGGGCTACGTCCATCACGGTTCTGGGTTACCAAAGATGGAATGGTTGTTCTTGCATCAGAGGTCGGAGTTTTAGATATTCCCGCTGAAAATATTGAACGCAAGGGCCGTTTGCAGCCAGGCAAGATGTTCTTAGTTGATATTGAGCAAGGACGCATCATTGAAGATGGCGAGATCAAAGATGGATTAGCGAACGCTGCTCCTTACGGAGATTGGCTCCATGCAGGAATTATCAAGTTAAGCGAGCTTCCTGCTCGCGAACATATTGTCTATCCGCACTCATCAGTTGTTCGTCGTCAGCGAGCATTTGGCTACACCGAAGAGGATCTACGGATTTTAGTAACTCCAATGGCAAAAAATGGCATGGAGCCGCTTGGTTCAATGGGAACTGATACTCCGATCGCTGCACTCTCTGATAAGCCACGATTGATCTTTGATTACTTCTCACAACTATTTGCTCAAGTTACCAACCCACCACTTGATGCAATTCGGGAAGAGCTTGTAACAAGTCTTGGAACCTCGATGGGGCCAGAGCACAACCTGCTCGATCCAGGCCCAAGTAGCTGCCGACAGATCTCCTTAGCCTTTCCAGTTATTGATAATGATGAGTTGGCAAAGATTATTCACGTTAACGCCGATGGTGATCATCCAGGTTTAGGTGCACATGTAGTTCGAGGTCTCTTCAGTATCGCTGATGGGGGAGACTCATTGCGTGAGCGTCTCAATGAAATTAAGGCAGAGGTTTCACAAGCAATTAATGATGGTGCTCGCATAATTGTTTTATCTGATCGTGATGGTGATGCAGAAAACGCCCCAATTCCATCCTTGCTTTTAACATCAGCTGTTCACCACCATTTAATCCGCGAGAAGACCCGCACCAAGGTTGGTTTAGTTGTCGAGGCAGGTGATGTTCGCGAGGTTCATCATGTGGCATTACTGATCGGTTACGGCGCAGCCTGCGTGAACCCATACCTTGCAATGGAGTCAGCGGAAGATCTTGTGCTTCAAGGTGTTATCACCGGAATCACCCCCGAAAAAGCTGTCAAGAATTTGATTAAGAGCCTAGGTAAAGGTGTCTTAAAGGTGATGTCCAAGATGGGTATCAGCACTATCGCCTCATACACAGGCGCACAGGTATTTGAAGCAATTGGACTTTCACAAGAGGTTGTTGATGAGTACTTTGTCGGAACAACCTCGCGACTCGGTGGAGTCTCACTTGATGTGATTGCGCAAGAAACAATTGCACGTCACCACATCGCATATCCACCTGGGGGGGAAGTTCCCGGAACAAAGCGTTTGCCTATCGGTGGCGAGTACCAGTGGCGTCGCGAAGGTGAACCTCATCTATTTGATCCAGAGACTGTATTTACTTTGCAGCACTCAACCCGCAATAAGCGCTATGACATATTTAAGCGATATACCGATCGAGTCAATGAACAGAGCAAGCGATTAATGACCTTGCGTGGATTGTTCCAGTTTAAAGCTGGCATGAATCCACCTATCCCTGTTGATGAGGTAGAGCCAATTAGCGCAATCATTAAGCGGTTCTCAACTGGTGCGATGTCATACGGATCTATCTCAGCGGAAGCCCATGAAACCCTTGCAATCGCTATGAACCGTATCGGTGGAAAATCTAATACTGGTGAGGGTGGAGAAGAGTCCGAGCGCTTTGTTCCAATGGCAAATGGAGATTCAAAGAGATCTGCGATTAAGCAGGTTGCATCTGGACGCTTTGGTGTCACAAGCAATTACCTTGTGAATAGTGATGATATTCAAATTAAGATCGCACAAGGTGCAAAGCCTGGCGAAGGCGGGCAGCTGCCAGGCAACAAGGTCTATCCATGGATCGCTAAAGCTCGTTACTCAACACCTGGTGTTGGGTTAATCTCACCACCACCGCACCACGACATTTACTCTATTGAAGATCTTGCTCAACTTATTCATGATTTAAAAAATGCTAATAAGAATGCACGTGTTCACGTAAAGCTTGTCGCAGAGGTTGGCGTTGGAACAGTTGCAGCTGGTGTCTCAAAGGCGCACGCTGATGTTGTTTTGATTTCAGGTCATGATGGTGGAACAGGTGCATCACCGCTTACATCTTTGAAGCACGCTGGCGCTCCATGGGAGCTAGGCCTTGCTGAAACTCAGCAAACCTTGCTGCTCAATGGTTTGCGCGATCGGATCGTTGTTCAGGCTGATGGTCAGTTAAAGACAGGCCGTGATGTTGTCATTGCAGCCTTACTTGGCGCAGAAGAGTATGGCTTTGCGACAGCGCCGCTAGTTGTTTCAGGGTGCATCATGATGCGTGTCTGTCATTTGGATACATGCCCTGTAGGAGTTGCAACACAAAACCCAGAGCTACGTAAAAAGTTCACTGGTAAACCTGAGTTTGTAGAAACCTTCTTTGAATATATCGCCGAAGAGGTTCGTGAGCTCTTGGCCCAACTTGGTTTCCGCACACTTCAGGAGGCTATTGGTCATGTTGAGTATCTCGATACTCGCAAGGCGGTTGATCACTGGAAGGCAGCTGGACTCAACCTTGAACCGCTATTGGTTCGTCCAGATGTAGATAGCGCCCTCCACAACACCGTTGCGCAGGATCATGGTTTAGATGCAGCTCTTGATAACACCTTGATTGAACTTGCCCAACCGGCACTTACAAAGGGTGAAGCGGTGAAGATCGATCTACCTGTACGAAATGTAAATCGCACAGTTGGAACGATGTTGGGCGCAGAGGTAACTCGCAAATACGGGGCAGAGGGCTTACCCGCCGGAACTATTGATGTCACATTGCATGGATCAGCTGGACAATCACTGGGAGCATTCATTCCCCGTGGTGTAGCAATTCGTTTGTATGGAGATTCCAACGATTATGTCGGTAAGGGAATCTCTGGTGGTCGAGTTGTTGTTCGTCCAGATGTGAAAGCAACCTTCTTATCTCAAGAGAATGTAATCGCAGGAAATGTGATCGGTTACGGTGCAACTGCTGGTGAAATATTTATTCGTGGTGTTGTAGGTGAGCGTTTCTGTGTTCGCAACTCAGGTGCACTAGCAATTGTCGAAGGCATTGGTGATCATGGGTGCGAATATATGACGGGTGGAACCGTTGTAGTTCTAGGTCGAACCGGGCGCAATATTGCAGCAGGCATGTCTGGTGGACGTGCATACGTTCTCGATCTCGATGCTGCAAATGTCAATGCAGATATGGTTGATGTCTTGGCTGTTCCTAATGATCAGAAGGAAACACTGAAAGATCATATCTCTAAGTACTTTGCCGAAACTGGATCTGAAATTGCACAAGGGATATTGAAGGATTGGGAAAAGGGCGTTGCTCGCATTTCATTGATTATGCCTCGTGATTACGCACGTGTTCTTGCCGCTATGGAGCGTGCAACTCGTGAAGGGCTACCAGTTGATGCATTAGTTATGGAGGTTGCTGCAAATGGCTGATCCAAAGGGCTTTATGAATACGCCGCGCGAGCTTCCAAAGCGCCGTCCAGTAGATGTTCGCATTAAAGACTGGCGCGAGGTCTATGAGCCACAAAGCTTTGAACATCTGCAAAAGCAGGCAGGGCGTTGCATGGATTGCGGTATTCCGTTTTGTCACAACGGATGCCCTCTCGGAAATCTAATTCCTGAGTGGAATGATTTGATGTACCGAGGAGATAAGAATGAGGCGATTGATCGCTTGCATGCGACCAATAACTTTCCAGAGTTCACTGGTCGACTTTGCCCGGCACCCTGTGAAACAGCTTGTGTTGTAGGAATTAATCGTGATGCTGTAACAATTAAGCAGATTGAACTTCGCACTATTGAAGAGGCCTTCGGAGCTGGAACTGTTAAGCCATTAGCTCCCGATCGTTTAACGGGAAAGACGATTGCTGTAATTGGTTCAGGTCCTGCAGGCCTTGCTGCAGCACAACAGTTAACACGTGCCGGCCACACAGTTGCTGTCTATGAGCGTGCAGACAAGATAGGTGGCCTGCTGCGTTATGGAATTCCAGAGTTCAAAATGGAAAAGCACATCCTTGATCGCCGTTTAGAGCAGATGGAGAAAGAGGGAACTCGTTTTCGCCCAGGTGTTGATGTTGGTAATGAGTTAACCGGTTCAGATCTGCGCAGAAAGTATGACGCAGTTGTTTTAGCTGTTGGTTCGACGCAGTGGCGTGACCTATCAATTAAGGGACGTGATCTTAAAGGTATTTACCAAGCAATGGAGTTCCTGCCATGGGGCAACAAGCAAGCCCAAGGTGAGATTGAGAATCCTCCTATTAACGTCGCCGGAAAGCATGTTGTCATCCTTGGTGGTGGAGATACCGGAGCGGATTGTTTAGGTACATCTATTCGTCAAGGTGCGGCAAGTGTGACTCAGTTAGAGATCATGCCTCGCCCAACAGATGAACGTCCATCAGGTCAGCCATGGCCAACGTATCCAATGATTTATCGGGTATCTAGTGCACATGAGGAAAAGGACAACCGTATCTTCTCAGTGAGCACTGAAGAGTTCTTGGGGGATGGCGAGGGAAATCTTCGTGCCATCAAGATCGTTGAAACTGAGTTTGTTAATGGAAAGTTTGAAGCGGTTGCAGGTTCTGAAAAAGAGATCCAATGTGATTTTGTCTTTATGGCGATGGGATTTACAGGCCCTGAGAAATCTTCACTGATCAATCAACTATCAGTTGAACTAGATGAACGTGGAAATATCAAGCGTGATGAAAACTTCCAAACGAGTGAGGATGGAATATTTGTTGCAGGCGATGCTGGTCGTGGTCAATCATTAATCGTGTGGGCAATTGCCGAGGGAAGAAGTGCAGCAGCAGCAGTTGATAGATATCTCACTGGGCGTACCCAACTTCCATCGCCTATCGAGCCAACTGACCGTCCACTCATGGTTTAAGGTAGATACATGCGTAGAGCCAAGATTGTGTGCACGATGGGTCCTGCAGTTGAGTCCGCCGAAAAGGTGGCAGAGCTGATCGAAGCAGGAATGAATATGGCCCGTCTGAACTTATCTCACGGTGGATATGAAGAGCACCAAAGCCGACTGGACCGAGTGCGCCAAGCTGCCAAGGCTGCAGGAAAGCCAATTGCAATCCTTGTAGACCTGCAAGGTCCAAAGATTCGTCTTGCACGATTTGCTAATGGTCCACATGAATTAGAACGTGGGGATATCTTCACAATTACAACAGATGAGGTTGATGGCACCAAGGATCGTGTTGGCACCACATATAAAGGTTTGCCAGCCGATTGCAAGGCAGGAGATCGCATCCTGATTGATGATGGAAAAGTTACCGTTGAAGTTGTTGAAGTTAAAGGCAACGATGTTGTCACTAAGGTTATTCAGCCGGGAGCAGTCAGCAATAACAAAGGTATTAACCTGCCAGGTGTTGCCGTTTCAGTTCCAGCACTTTCTGAAAAAGACAAAGAGGATTTGCGTTGGGGTATGAACGCTGGTGCAGACTTCATCGCTCTTTCATTTGTTAGAAACGCTGCCGATATTAAAGATGTCCATGCCATCATGGATGAAATTGGTTTCCGTATTCCTGTAATTGCAAAGATCGAAAAGCCACAGGCTGTGGAAAATCTTGAAGAGATCGTTGCCGCCTTTGATGGCATCATGGTTGCTCGCGGCGATCTAGGTGTAGAGCTTCCAATCGAAGAAGTACCACTTGTACAAAAGCGTTGTATCGAACTAGCTCGTGAAGCAGCAAAGCCGGTGATCGTTGCAACTCAGATGCTTGATTCAATGATTACAAACTCTTCACCCACTCGCGCCGAGGCTACTGATTGTGCAAATGCTGTACTAGATGGCGCGGATGCCTTGATGTTGTCAGGTGAAACCTCTGTCGGAGCCTTTGCGATCGAGGCGGTTGCAACAATGGCTCGCATCATCGCCCGTACCGAAGAAGGCGGATTTGAAATGATTCGTGCCTTGCGCACGACCCCAAAGACAAAGGGTGGTGCAATCACACGTGCAGCAGCTGAAGTAGGTGCAATTGTTGGTGCAAAGTACTTAGTTACCTTTACCCAATCAGGTGACTCTGCTCGTCGTATGGCACGTTTGCGTTCACCTATTCCTATTGTTGCTTTTACTCCAGAAGTTGGAACGTACAACCGCTTAGCTTTGTCTTGGGGGGTCGAACCAGAGGTAACCCCAATGGTCAAGCACACCGATGAGATGGTGAAGCAAGCCGACACCTTGTTGATTGAGTCTGGCCGCGCTCAAGTAGGCGAAAATGTAGTCATTGTTGCCGGTTCACCTCCAGGAATTCCTGGCTCAACTAACGCTATGCGCGTTCACGTTGTGGGAGATGCAGTTGGCGGAGTCGTAGCCGCATACCGCTAAGATTGCCCCACAGAAAGCCTCGGTACTCCAACGGTAGAGAGGGCAGTCTCAAACACTGCATAGTGTCGGTTCGAATCCGACTCGGGGCACGTTAATCAAAAACTCTGGAAGGTGGTTCGGAGATGACGGTTCGAATTCTCGTTGCAGAGGATGAGACCCTCATTCGCATGGATCTTGTTGAGATGTTGCAAGGGGCCGGATATGAAGTTGTTGCCCAAGCAACCAATGGTCAAGAGGCGGTTGAATTAGTATCGCTACATAAACCTGATTTAGCGATCCTTGATGTGAAGATGCCGGTCCTTGATGGAATTTCTGCGGCGGAGAAAATTATTGAGATCGCACCAGTCTTAATGCTCACAGCGTACTCGCAGAAAGAGTTGGTAGATCGTGCACGTGATGCCGGTGTGATGGCCTATGTGGTCAAGCCATTTGCCATTGGGGATTTGATGCCCGCAATCGAAATTGCAATAAGTCGTCATACTCAGATGAAATCACTGGCCGCCGAGGTTGCAGATCTGCATGATCGTCTGGAAACTCGCAAGTTGATTGATCGTGCCAAGGGTCTCCTGATGAAAGCACTTAATCTCTCAGAACCAGAAGCCTTTTCCTGGATTCAAAGGGCTGCCATGGATCGCCGATTAACTATGAAAGAGGTCGCCGAAGCGGTGGTCAACCCCAACGCCGTTCTGGACAAGTAGCTCTCTGGTGTGTCTCAATAATTGATACCGCAATCCCATTTATAACGAAACCGAGATAATTCACGCCTGAATTCACCTTGTCTTAGCCTCACCCCTGCCATTACTCTTTCAGCCTCCCTGTCCCGGGACACAAGAACAGGAAAGGCACCACTTATGAATAAGAAGTTAACCACCTCGCTGGTCTTTGCTTCTGTGGCTTCGCTTATTTTTGGCGTAACTACTGCATCGACAGCGCAGGCTGCTCCAAAGAAAATTACTCTGGCATTCCAGGGTCCACTAACAGGTGAAGAAGCACAGGTTGGTCAGGATGAGGTTGCTGGCGTCGAGTATGCAATTAAGTTATTCAACGCAAAGTACAAGAACAAGTATCAAGTTTTACTTGTAAAGGCAGATGACCAGGGCGCACCTGATCAGGCAGCAAAGGTTGCTCCAGGAATCGCATCAAATGCAAAGATCATTGGTCTTATTGGTGCAGCGTACTCAGGTGCAACAATTGCATCTCTTCCATATTACAAGCAACGTAACCTTCCAATGGTTTCACCATCTGCTACTCGTGTATCAATCACAGATCCAGCAGCTGGAGCCATCGGTTTCCCTGTATTCCACCGTGTCGTTGTCACCGACAAGGTACAAGGCCCATCACTATTTAAGTTAGCGACAAAGGGTGTTGCAGGACCTAAGGCATTCATCGTTGATGATCAATCAGCATACGGTGTTGGTCTTGTTGACTACATGAAGCCTGTAATTCCAGCTGGACAAGCAGTTGGTTACGATAGCGTTTCAGATAAGACAACTGACTGGTCTGCAACAATTGCAAAGGTTAAGACAGCTGGCGCAAATGTTGTTATCTACACAGGTTACTTCCCACAGGCTGCTCCATTCTTTAAGCAGCTTCGTGATAGCGGCTACACAGGAATCCTCGCCGGTGGCGATGGAGTTCTAAGCCCAAGCTTCCCAACACTTGCTCCAGCAGCGGTTCTTGAGGGAGTTCGTCTTACAGCAGGAACTGTTCCTCTAGCTGAAATTTCAGCGAAGTTGGAAGCAGATTTCAAGAAGAAGATGGGTAAGGCTTCAGGAGTTTATGCAGCTGAATCAATTGATGCAGCAAATGTATTCCTTAGCTGTGTTGCAAAGGGTGTTTCTACCCGCGCAGCAATGCTCAAGTGTGTAAAGGCTTACAAGGGTAAGTCACTTACTGGCTCAACCATTAAGTTCGATATCAATGGCGATGTAGCCGGTGGCGCTATGAACGGATTTGAAGTCCGTAATGGCGTTATCAAGTTCACAGGAGCTATCAAGTAAAGATCAATTGGTAAGTGATTGAATCCGGCAGGCCAAACCTCAGGGGCGGCCTGCCGGGTTTAATTTATGAAGTTTTTATCCCCCATAGAAAGTTAGGAAACCAATCGCTTGATAGGCAATTTCTTTGACCAGTTCTGGTCCTTGACCTTTGGTGGATTGAGCCTCGGGTTTATTTACATTCTGATAGCTCTCGGATACACCCTGGTTTATGGTGTCTTGCGAATGATCAACTTTGCTAACTCTGAGATTTTTATGGTCGGAACCTTTGCAACTGTTATCGTCATTCGAGATCTTTACAAATTTACGCAAAGTTCAGAGTATGCAACTGGTTTCCGCCTCTGGCTAGTTCTTGGAACCGCCTTAATAATCACCATGATAATTTCTGGATTACTTTCAATGGTTGT
The DNA here is from genome assembly GCA_945890205.1 of Bifidobacterium breve. Lineage (GTDB taxonomy): Bacteria > Actinomycetota > Actinomycetes > Nanopelagicales > Nanopelagicaceae > Planktophila. The sequence continues at coordinate 20,346 of CAMDCL010000011.1, forward strand.
CGAGTTAGTTGCTTATCGCAGATTACGTCGACGTAATTCTGGAGTTCTTGCTCCACTCATCTCAGCAATCGGTGTCTCAATGGTTTTGGCAGAGTCGGTTCGTATTATGACCGACTCGCGTCCCGTAGCTAGCCCGCGTGCAATGGAGAAAAGCTTCATCGGTAAGTTCTTTGATGCTGACATCCGCCTTGATAATACGATCATCGTGATCGCGGCCCTTTTACTCTTTTTTACTTTATGGAACTTCATTAATCGAACAAGACTTGGCAAAGCTATTCGCGCAGTATCGATGAATCCCAGCGCAGCAAAACTCATGGGAATCGATATTGACAAGATCGTTTCAGCAACCTTCCTCATCGGAGGTGTTATGACTGGAGCTGCAGGATTCTTCTACGTATTGAAGTATGAAAATACCGCCTCAAGTATCGGATTTGAATTAGGTATCGCCGCCTTTACCGCTGCGATTCTAGGTGGAATTGGAAATATCAAAGGCGCTTTCTTTGGGGGCCTTGCACTTGGACTTCTCGAAACATACGCCTCATTCTTCCTTGGTACTCAGTGGAAAGCGGTAACGGTCTTTATTGTTCTAGTTATGGTTTTATACACAAGACCTAATGGTCTCTTCGGCGAATCAATTACACAGACGAGGGTATGATGATAAATATTCGTGATAAGGGTGCACAGGTTTGGGAAAACTCTGGTAGAACTGGCAGAGTCGCAATCGCAACTCTTGTGATCGCAGTTGTGGCATCTCTACCCTTCATGGGCGGAACCATTCTCAACACACCTATAGCAAGTTACGAGTCGGTTCTCGTTTATCCGATCGCCATGTTTGTGTTGATGGCCATTGGTCTCAACATTGTTATTGGTAAAAGCGGTTTGCTGGATCTTGGATATGTGGCCTTCTTCGCCATCGGCGCTTACACAATGGGCTTGCTAGGAACCAAAACCGGTTTAAACACTTGGGAGATTCTGCCTATCGGCATAGCGATGTCTATGTTTGCAGGTTTAGTTTTGGGTGTTCCAGCCCTCAAGCTACGTGGTGACTATCTAGCTATCATCACACTTGGTTTCGGCGAAATTGTTCGAATCGTAGCGCTCAACCTAGGAGCCCTTGGTCGCTCTGAAGGAATTATTGGAATTCCGACTCCACCGCCAGTGTTTGGCATTGAGTTCTCCTTTGACAGCCACAGAATTTACTACTGGACACTTCTGATCATGATTCTTTTGGCTATTTGGATGGTCCGCCGACTTTCTGCTCGCCGAGCAGGACGTGCATGGGAGTCAATTCGCCAGGATGAGGATGTTGCCGAGCTACTTGGTGTCCCAACCTTTAGGTACAAGATTTGGGCATTTGTTCTGGGCGCTTCTGTCGGAGGTGCAGCGGGTGTAATTTATGCATCAAAGACACTCTTTATCGCCCCTGACAACTTTACCTTGCAGATCTCAATTTTGATTCTTGCATGTGTGGTCTTTGGTGGAATGGGAAACATCTGGGGAGTGATCCTTGGAGCCGTTGTCCTTGGTTATCTGCCAGACCGCATTCGATTCTTATCAGAGGCACGTCTTTTGGTATTTGGATTGGTTCTGGTTCTAATGATGAATCTGCGCCCTGATGGCTTGTTGCCACGCAAAAAGCGAGAGAAAGCTATCAAAGCAAAGGAGGCTGTATGAGTACTCCAGTTATGTCACTGAAAAATGTGACGATTCAATTTGGTGGCGTTAAAGCGCTTAACAATGTGAGTTTTGATATCAACAAGCAGGAGATTCTTGGTTTGATTGGGCCTAATGGTGCCGGTAAAACTACGGTCTTCAATGTTGTAACAGGTGTGTACCAGATCAGTTCAGGTGTCATTGATTTCCAGGGCAAATCTCTTGCCGGAGTAAAGAGATACCGGATCACTCGCGGAGGAATTGCGCGTACCTTTCAAAATATCCGCCTCTGGGGAGATATGACATCACTTGAAAATGTTGTCACAGCTACAGATACCCACAAGAAATCTGGATTACTCTCTGGCCTATTTGGAATGCCTATCTCACGACGGGAAGAGAAGCGAGATACTACTCGTGCTCAAGAGCTACTCGACTTTATTGGCATTGGTGAATACTCAGATCGCTTGGCAAAGAATCTGCCATATGGTGTTCAACGCAGACTCGAGATCGCCCGCGCTTTAGGAACTAACCCAAAGCTACTACTTCTTGATGAACCTGCAGCGGGATTCAACCCTGCCGAAAAGGTAGAGCTTGCAAATACGATCAGAAAGATTCGCGATGCCGGTTATACCGTGCTCTTGATTGAGCATGATATGTCTTTGGTAATGCAGGTTTCAGATCGAATTGTTGTATTGGATTTTGGTGAGAAAATCGCTGAAGGAACACCATCAGAGGTACAAGAAGATCCACGTGTAATCGAAGCATATTTAGGAGTTCAAGAAGATGCGTCTTGAGGTTAAGGATCTACGAGTTTCCTACGGAAAGATTGAAGCAATCAAGGGCATCTCTGTTGTTGTCAATGAAGGTGAGATCGTCTCCCTTATTGGTGCTAATGGAGCTGGAAAAACTACCCTCCTGAAAACCATTTCGGGTCTCTTAAATCCCACTTCGGGAAGTATTGAGTATGGCGGGGAAAATGTTCTCAAGCACAAGGCCCATCACAGAGTTTCCTTAGGAATCTCCCAAGCACCTGAAGGGCGAGGCATCTTTCCTGGTATGACAGTTTTAGAAAATTTGGAGCTGGGCAAGTACCACCTGAAGATGAAAAAGGATGAGATCGAAGAGGATCTGATTAGAATTTACGAACTTTTCCCTCGGTTAAAGGAGAGAACAGCGCAGGCTGCCGGAACGCTGTCCGGTGGTGAGCAGCAAATGCTCGCTATCGGTCGAGCATTGATGGCAAAGCCTAAGGTCTTGCTCCTTGATGAGCCTTCGATGGGTCTAGCACCGCTGATGATCAAAAATATCTTCAACATCATCACAGAGATCAATAAGTCAGGTGTAACAATTTTGTTGGTTGAGCAAAATGCGCAGCAAGCCTTACAACGATCTGATCGTGCCTATATTTTAGAGACCGGCAATATTGTTAAGGAAGCAAAGGCGGCTGATCTTCTCAATGATCCAGCGGTCCGTGAGGCTTACCTTGGAACAGGTGCGCACTAACCTCTTTCAGCTAAAATCATGCAGGTGATACGGGCGGTGCAGGTGCGATCTCCGTTTTCATTTGTAATGACAATGTCCCAACAGCACAGAGTTTTTCCAATAGATACCGCAGTTGCAACACCTGTAACTATTCCAGTAGCGGTGGCTTTGTGGTGTGTTGCATTGATATCAATCCCGACGATTTTGCGATCTGCACCAGCGTTAAGCTGAGTTCCAATAGAGCCAAGAGACTCTGCTAAAACAACATTTGCTCCACCATGCAAGATTCCCATTGGCTGGGTGTTTCCCTCAACTGGCATAGTTGCAACTAGTCGTGTCAACGTGGCCTCAGTGATTTCGATGCCCATCTTCTTATCAAGGGCACCACTGCCACGTTGCTTAATTATTGAGAGATAATCCGGTTCAGTCATGCGTAGAGTCTAACTGGCACTCTACGATGCATCCATGACCAAACGCCTATTACTTATCGATGGGCACTCTATGGCGTATCGGGCATTTTTCGCACTACCGGCCGATAACTTTACAACCGCTCAAGGTCAGCACACCAACGCTATTTATGGCTTTGCAACCATGTTGTTGTCCCTGCTCAGCAGCGAAAAACCCACCCATGTAGCTGTCGCATTTGATGTTTCGAGAAAAACCTTTAGATCTGAGATATTCCCAGATTACAAAGCCAATCGTGCCAAGACACCCGATGAGTTTCGCTCACAGATGTCCTATCTGCACGAGTTGGTAACCGCCTTTGGTATTACAACCTTTGAGGTTGAAGGGTTTGAAGCCGATGACATCATTGCAACTATCGCAAAGCAGGCAGAGCGCGAAGGGGCTGAAGTTCTTATCTGTACAGGCGATCGTGACTCCTTCCAGTTAGTAAATGCGAAGACAACTGTTCTCTACCCCAAGCGAGGTGTGAGCGATCTTTCTCGGATGACACCTGAAGCTGTTCAAGAAAAGTATGGAATGTCTCCAGAACAGTATCCAGACTTTGCCGCGTTGCGTGGAGATCCAAGTGACAACCTTCCATCAGTTCCAGGTGTAGGTGAGAAGACCGCCGCCAAATGGGTTGTGGAGTATGGCTCCCTGCATGAATTAATCGCCAATATAGATAAGCTGGGTGGAAAAGTTGGTCAATCTTTACGTGATTCGATTAACGATGTCATCCGAAATCGTGAGTTAACTCAATTAGTCGCCAATGTTCCATTAGAGCTAAGCATCGATGCTTTGGCGTGGAGCGGTGTTGATGAGAACAACACCAATCCGCTCTTTGAAAAGTTAGAGTTTAAAACATTAAAAGATCGCATGAAGCCGATCCTGCTTAAATCTTCTTCGAAGCAATCTGAGCCTGCACTTGAGATATTTGCAAGGGAAATAGCCGAAGGTGTTCTAACTCCTGAAGAAGCTTCGGCAAAGATCGCTAAGCACTCAGGTGATTTTGCGATTGCATATCAATTAATTGATGAGAAACTGCATCGATACGCAGTTGCTCTTACCCCAGAAGATGTTTTCCTTGTTCACTCTGCAGATATGGGGCAGTGGGCTACAGATTCAACTAAACCAAAGATTGCTCATGATGCAAAGAGCCTTGCAAGAGTAAATGGCTTAACAGGAGTCGTTTTTGACGTATCCCTTGCTGCTTACTTGGTTAATCCAGGTGTACGCGCTCAAGAGTTAAAGGATGTTCAGGAGCGATGGGGCGATGGTTCTGCGATCAATCAATCAACACCTGAGCAAGAGCTCTTAACCTCTGCACGCGCGATGTTTACTCTCAAGGATTCTCTGACTCGCGAACTGAAGGAGCGAGAGCTATGGGAGCTGTATACAACTATGGAGCTTCCTGTAGCCGATCTTTTATCCCGTATGGAATCTATCGGAATTGCGGTCAATAAGAAGGAGTTAGAAGCCTTGGCTGCTTTCTTTGAGGGCGAGGTAAAGCGTGAAACAAAGGCGGCACATGATGCCGTTGGACATGAGTTTAATGTTGCCTCACCCAAGCAGTTACAGGTTGTTTTATTTGATGAGCTCAATCTTCCTAAAACCAAAAAAATCAAGACCGGATATACAACCGATGCCGAAAGCCTAGATTGGTTGCATCAAAAGAGTGGTCATCCAGTCTTAACATCTCTGCTTCGTATCCGTGAGACTAAGAAGTTGGGAACAACGGTTGAAGGCTTAATCGCTGAGATCGGTAAGGATGGACGGATTCACACCCATTTTCAACAAACGGTGACAGCAACTGGGCGCTTATCGTCGACCGGTCCTAACCTACAAAATATCCCGGTTCGCACTGAAGAGGGTAGAAAGATTCGTAACTGCTTTACCGTCGGAAAGGGTTTTGTCGCACTATTAACCGCTGATTACAGCCAGATTGAGATGCGCATCATGGCTCATCTTTCAAATGATGAGAAGCTTTTGGCCGCCTTTGCTTCGGGTGAGGATCTGCATGCAACCGTTGCAGGATTGGTTTTTGGTGTAAAAGCGACAGAGGTAGATCCTGAAATGCGCCGCCAAATGAAGGCGATGTCATACGGATTGGCGTATGGACTCTCATCGTATGGACTTGCAATACAACTTGATATAACACCTCCGGCAGCCCAACAGTTGATGGAGACATATTTCCAACGTTTTGGTGGAATTCGAGAGTACTTAAGCACAGTTGTAGAAGATGCTCGGAAGGTTGGCTACACAGAAACAATCATGGGTCGCCGCCGATACTTGCCAGATTTAATGCATGACAACCGTCAACGTCGTGAGGTCGCCGAGCGCATGGCTCTCAACGCTCCTATTCAAGGATCGGCTGCTGACATCATCAAAGTTGCAATGCTCAATGTGCAGAGGGCTATTGAAAAAGAGGGGCTGCAGTCCCGTTTGTTGTTACAGATACATGATGAGTTAATCCTTGAAGTTGTAGCGGGCGAAGAGGAGGTAATAAGCCAGTTGGTAAGAAGAGAGATGGGCTCTGCGTATCCTCTCAAGGCACCACTAGATGTAAATGCTGGCCTTGGTCTTACCTGGCATGAAGCGGCTCACTAATTACTTGATCTCGTTTGAATTGTCCTTCATCGCCCGCAAATCCTCTTCCTCAGTAGGGACATTATTTGCCGCAGACAAACGTCCCTTTCCGATGAAGAAAGCAATTAATCCAAGAAATAACATCATTGGTGTTAAGGCTAAAGCTGCGCGCGGTGAATAGTATTCAGAAACGACGCCACCTACCGCAGCACCCGCCGCCATGAATGATCCTTCAATACTCCAGATCCAAGCAATTGATGAAGCCTGTGTTCCATGTGGCCTTACCGCTTCTAGCACCTCAAAATAGAAAACTAGGAATCCTCCATGAATAAAGCCAATAGCCGCTCCCACTAAAGTTATGGTCCAATCAGGATATGTAAAGGCGATAGGAATACTTGCAATAACCCAAAGTACATACGAACGAAGTAGTGCTGAAAGTGGCGCTAAATTTTTGGATACGAGTCCACCCAGCAAGCCACCGATCATATTTGCCAATCCAAAGGCAGCGAATATCCATGCAATTCTTTGTGCTACACCTTCTTGTGTAGCAAAGGCGGGAACAGCAACGTTAAAAACGCCAACGCCGAAGCCAATAAAACATCCCTCGAACATCAGTAACTGGATTGCTCTGTCTCGCCATAGTTTCTGTTGATCCTTACTCTTTTTCTCAGGGATCCAGTTTCTTGACACAGAAGTTGAAGCCACGGCAAGTCCACCAATCAGCATCAATGTTGCAGTGACGCCAAGCCCTAATCCTGGGCGAGATGAAAGCGATAGGAGTGTAACTAGGGCAGGTCCAATTACTGTAGTGAAGCTAATCATTGAAGTATCAAGAGCGTAGGCCGTCCGTAAGAAATGATCGGGAACCATGCCCTTCCACAGTGGACGCACCGCTAAATTGATTGGAGGAGCAGTTAGTCCTAGCAGAGATGCGGTGATCAGTAGTGATTCTCTTGATTGCATCGTATTGAAAGCAATTATCATCGCAGCATAGGAGGGGACCAAGATTATTAACGGCCATTTCTGTCCCCAGCGTTCTAAGAGATAGCCACGCACGCCGGCTGATATAGAACCAGAGAGGGAGTACAAACCAATTGCCAAGCCAGCTGTAGCCACCGAACCTGTTGTTTGTTGAGTTTTAAAAAAAATGGCTAAGACGATCATGGAATAGCCCATACGCGCAGGAAATGCGGCTATGGCCAGAATGAGCACATGTGGCATTGAAAGTAACTGCTTGTACTGCTTCATATAGTGGTTTAGTCTAGCGAACAGGTTCATTTTTAAGCACGGATTTGCCCTTATGAGCGCACAAACCGTACCCTTGCCCTTCAGCCGCGAAAGCGGGAACTACTACTTTCTATCCCTACGGAGCACAATTGTCTACACCACAAATTGCAGTAAATGACATCGGATCAGCTGAAGATTTTCTAGCAGCGATCGAAGGCACAATCAGAAACT